>JAJSZR010000006.1 GCA_030262715.1 Deltaproteobacteria bacterium | reverse complement strand
ATCCATGCGGCGATTCCGAGCTGAACCGGTGTACTATGCTCACAGCAGAGCTGTTTGAAAAACCGAATTGGATGGAAAAGAGACATGTCCATAACTGCCGGGGTGGCCAGGCCTGCAAGACGCCGGTGTGGCCAGGGATTCAGGGCCCTGAGGATCAGGCGGGTATGGAGTACTGCCAGGCGAAAATTATCTTTCCACTGGTGGAAATGAGATATACGTTTTCCCTCGCTGGGATAATGCACCCGGACAGGTGTGGAAAGGATAGGGATACCGGCCCATGCAGCCCGTACCAGGACTTCGACCTCGAAATCATAACGCCGGGCCCGGACTGGAAGATGGAGCAAAAATTCCACAGGATAAAGGCGCAAACCGCATTGAGTGTCCGGCAGGTCCAGACCGCACTCGAGTCTCACCCAAAAGTTTGAAAAGGTGCGGCCAAAAAGGCTGGCCCCAGGGGCTGTATCACGGGTCATCAATCTTGTCCCGACTACGATAGCCGGTCGGTCCTGTGCGGTTGCAGTCTCCACCAATCGTGCCGCGTCCTCAGGGTCCAGTTGTCCATCTGCATCCACAGTAATAATGGCATCGTAGCCCCATTGTGCGGCGAGCCTGGCCCCTGTTAGTATGGCCGAGCCTTTGCCCTGATTGTGAAGAAGACGGTGAAGCCTGCACGGGAGGTCTGTGATCCGGTCCGGTCCCCTGTCCGTGCTCCCGTCATCAACCACGAGCACCGGCCAACCCGCATTCAAGGCCCTTTCCACCACGGAACGAAGCGTTGGGCCGTGGTTATAAACAGGAATGACCAGAAGGGTATGAAAAAGGCGAGGGTTCATTTTGTGCGGGGTCTGCGGATCAACATGTCCCACATAGGGCCGACATGGCCCCGTTTATGCAAGTAACGGATTCTTTTGTCCATGATCGAACAAGGATAGACTCGATCGATACGTCCGGCCCATGCAGTCTTGATTTGGTATTCTAATCTCTCACGTCGAATCTTGGGAGAAAAATAAAAAATCGGCTCCAGGAGCGGCTGATTTGGGTCCAGCGCACCTTCCCTCAGGATCTGTTCGTAGATAGGGGTGCCGGGTAAGATGCGAATGCCTGCAAAGGCAAATACAACAGATTCCTTCAGCCTTTCCAGATTGGCCAATCCCTCTAGTATCGTCCCGTCATCTTCGTCAGGGCCTCCGAATATGATGAAGTGGGCACAGGAGATGCCGAGTGAGGCAGCCAGGTCGTTCGTGGCTATGACGTCGTCAAAGGTAAACCCCTTGTTGAGGGCACTGAGGGTCTGGTCGGCCGCGGCATCAGTACCCATCTCCATGGCAACGAGTCCGGCTCGCTTGAAGAGTTTGAGCGCGTCTCTTGATACATTCTGAGGTCTGAAAAAGGCACACCAGGGAGTAGTGTTTCCGGATCGGATCAATGCCTCAGCCACTTGAAGACAATGATCTTGCCCGTCATTGAAGACCGCATCAGTAATAAAGATATAACGGGCATCCATATCCCTGGTAATGCGCATCACGTCATCAGCCACGGCCTCAGGTTCTCGAAGTCGAAGACGATTTCCTTCAAGACCGGGATAGGAACAATAGGCACACCGGTGCGGACATCCTCGTTTGGTCTGTACATTGAGCATGCCCCCCCAACTCAGGTAATAGTCCGCAATTGAAGAATCATATCGCACAGGTTGCCATGGTGCATCGGCTGGTTTGGCCCTGAAGATGCGCTCATGTGGTGGGGCACCCCTTTCCAGACAATCTACAAGCCACGGAAGTATTATCTCTCCCTCCCCGACCACGCCGTAGTCTGCCTGGAAAAGTTCCATAATGACCTCCGGCATGATAGAAAAGGCCGGCCCGCCCAACACAACAGGGGCGCGGCAAAGGCGGCGAATTAGGGCCATGGTCTCCTGGGCTCTGGGAATAAAATTGTCCGGTGCCGTGCTGTCAACTGTATCGAGGTTACGAATGGAGAGGGCAACCAGATCAGGTAGTGATGCCGAAAGCCGGCGGGCCAGGGCCTTAAGGCCCCCATGGGCCAGCAGGTCGAACTGGTATGGCTGGTGGCCCGCGGCCTCTAAAGCCCCTGCAAGATGGGCAATGCCTAATGGATAGACCGGGTAGGGGGTGACCACCTGGTTGTCGGCGACCAAGAGACAATCAAGTCCCACGGACTTCACCTTTGGTATGGATGCGTGTGCGGCGATCAGGGGAAAGGTTTAAAGATTCATAGGTACCGTCTGCCAGCTCTTTTCGGATTACCTTTTGGAACAGACGGGCCATACGCAGGGACTGCGGCATATCCTGGAAGAAAGCCCGCCATGCATAGTGATACATTTGCTGAAGGCTATCCGGGGTCATGTGCTTGGGCCGGAAGCAGACCTCGGCCGTGGTATAGCGTTTCCAGTCACGATGGAGAATTCGATCATCCCGCTCGAACAGTGCAGTGATCGGAGTATGGGGAAAGGGCGTCAGGATGCTGAATTCCGCCATATCCACATTAATCTCCAGGAGGAAGTCCACAAGGCGCTTAATATAATCTTCATCCTGATTATCCGTACCCAGCAAGACTGCCGCCTCCACGCCAATGCCGTGATCATGCAGCCGCCGGACACGGTTACGAATTACATCTGAGGTGTCAATGACGGCCTGATATACATACCAGCAACCCGCCTCTGCTGCTTTAGCGATTACGTATTCTTCGTCCAGGATGGGGTGGCTAATCCATTTTTTCTTTAAAGGCTTCAGGGTGGCAAAGAGATCCAGGACCCATTTCCTGTCCTGCGCAAGAGAATTGTCCACCAGGAATAACCGGTTGTTGTCAATATTATTGATTTCTTTCGCTACCGTATCAATGGGGCGAGGGCGGAATTGCCTGCCTCCAAGATATGCTGTAGAACATGGAAAACAGTTAAACCTGCATCCTCTGGATGCGTGGACCAGATCCACCATCCGTACACCCCGATACATATAACGCTCCCGGTTGAGAATTTCCCGTCTGGCCGGACCTACGCTTTCAATTGGAGGGTGATCGAGGAAATAGTCATAGACCGGTCTCAGACATCCTTTTTCCCAGTCGTCAAGGACTTTGGCAAGACGTCCATCTTCAACCTCTCCCAGAAAAAGACTGTCAACATGTTCAGCAACCTCTTCAGCATGAAGCATGGCACTGATACCGCCCGCAATAACCCTAATACCTCTTTCCCTGTACCTGGCAGCGATCTCAAATCCTCTGGGCAATTGACTGGTCAGCATCACGGACAAAAGTACCAGATCTGTCCCGGCCTCCAGGTCCAGAGTATCTACATTTTCATCTATGAAACATATATTGTACTCTTCCGGTATGGAAGCAGCCAAGCATACCGGCCCATGTGGGGGTAGATGAAACTCTGTCTGCTCCGGCAGTTTGGGCCAAGCTGGATAGATAAGGGTCAGGTGCGGCATTTTCCGTTCACAATATGGAATTCTGCAACAGGTGCTTTTCCTTCAGCATAAGAAGGAGGAATATCCAGTCGGCCTGCCACCATGGCAGAGATTTCCGGATGGTTGGATAACCAGAAAAAAGCTTCTTGTTCGACTTTTTCCATAAGGTCATGCTCGGCAAAGATCGAGTAGACAGGACCTGTCAGTCCAAAATGGCCGGCGGCTTCGGCAAGTGCGATGTTTGGCAGGGTGTAACTGAAAACGGTGGGGCTTGCCAGTTCCGGGCCTTGCCCCAGTGTTTCACAGAAGGCAAGGTCTGTGATTAATGATCCCCACCTGGTCCCGGCAATAAGACCCACAGTGTTGCCACTGTGTATCTTGTTGGTCTGCCTATTCAAGAGATCAGAGTCACAAAAAGCACGTCCAACCGCTACTACAGCCATACGGCTCAGCAGGTCCATACGCCCCCACCTGCGGGGGACACTCCCTATAATAGCCAAAATCTCTCTACCGACTTGCCCCTGATCGAGGTGCCATTGATCTATTAGATTATGCATGCATTCTCTCTTTCCAGGGCCTTTCTCAGACATAATAACATGTCGGGCATTTGCTCGGACATAATTTGTGAAAAATGGTTCTTTCCCACTTTGAGTGGGTAACAGTTCTATGTTAATATATTTTTTGGAGAGATTTCAATACACGCTTCAGAGGAGGAATCATAGTAATGAACAAGATATTTGAAGCAGCCCTGTCTGTCAATGAACCCTGGTACATTAGAGATATCGAGTTTGATCCTGATAAAAAACGGCTTGATTTATATGTAGCCATTCACACTCCCTGGCAGTCGTCAGACTTTTGCAGGGTTTCAACCGCATAATTTGATAGTTAAAATCTGCTATGTTTCCATGCCGATACCGGATGCTTTGTTACCGAACGCTCCGCTGATCGGTCCTGATTCTCCTCTGGGCCTTGATTCTCTTGACGTTGTAGAAATTGTAGTAGCGGTTCAGAAGGAATATGGGGTGCATATTGATGCCCAGGAAACAGGTCGCAGGGTTTTAGAGTCATTTAGGACTCTTGCGGATTTTATTAGGAAACAAAGCAAGGCCGAGCGATGAAACGGGCCCCTGAGCCTGAATTGATGAATACTGAAAGACAGGCAAGGGCCTATGCAATGGCCGACTTCAATAATCCGAACTGGTTGTTTGTTGAATATTTTAAAAACAGTTTTTCTGAAAAGGAGATAATCGGTACAATCCTGGATTTGGGGTGTGGTCCTGCCGACATCACCTTGCGTTTTGCAAGGCTTTTCCCAAAATGTCATATACATGGTGTGGACGGCGCTGAAAGTATGTTGAAATACGGGCAAGCCGCAGTCACAAAGGCTGTCCTGGCCAACCGCATCCGCCTTATTCATGGCTGTCTGCCTGATGTGCGACTGCCCCTTGCCGAATACGATGCCATTGTATCCAATAACCTCTTGCATCATCTTGCCTCCCCTATGGCATTATGGGAGATCATCAAAACCTATAGCAAGAGGGGTGCACCGATTATGATAATGGATATTATTCGACCTGGAAGCAAAGAGGAGGCAGGTGCCATTGTTGAAAAATATATGGGCGATGAATCGGCTATCCTGAAGAAAGATTTCTTTAGCTCGCTGTTGGCTGCCTATAGAGTAAAAGAGGTGCAAGAACAGCTCAGGCAAGCCGACTTAGTCAGTCATCTGTCAATTGGAATGGTGACCAGGATCCAAATGGTGGTTAAGGGAATTATATCATAACCGTTCACGGGTTCATCCATCTTTTGTCCGATGGCTGCGTTGCTCGTTGTCAAAAATGCTGCGGCCATTTCAGCGAGGTGTGCATGACCCGCAGGATGACAACCATACCATCCTGTTCAACATAGACAACAATGTACGGTAGGCCGGAGATAACAAGTTCCCTGGTGCCGGCCACCCTGCCAGGACGGCCAAGGCTGGGCTGATCCGCCAAAAGCTGCACGCTGTTCCATATTTTTTGCGCCACCCTGGACGCTGCCGCCGGACTGTCTGTAGCGATGTATTCCATGGCGCTATCCAAGTTAACAATCGCCTTCTGGGTCCAGCTAATCCGCATTCACACCCCATTTCCCAAACCGGGCCGCAACTTCTTCATCTCTTGCGAACTCACCGCGCCGCGCCTCGTCAAGCCCAGCCTGCACCTCCCGGACAAACCATTCCTCATAGCTTAAAAATTTTTCCACAGCCTGGTTGATGACCCAGGTCCTGGACCTGTTCAAAGTCTTTGCCATGGTATTAACACGGTCAAGGACCTCGTCGCTCATGCGGACAGTTGTTACTCTCATGGTGCTGCCTCCATTTATCACGTATTGTTGTATTCACTTATATTAACATAAAATACAACAAAGAGGAAAAAAATCAAATATCCAAATCAGTTCATATTCCCCGTGACTTCGGGATGAAGAGGCAAATTCTGGATGCATAAGGTAACCCTGAACCTCCTCAAGAAAACCAGCACATAGGATCTTCGGCCAGATAATCGCCGGTGATCTGATAGGCATTTCCCCGGCAACCGTAACATCTATACTTCAGATCACATCTACCGCAACGCCCCTTTATCAATTTCCGTATATTTCTGAGTTCCTGGATAACCGGGCTCTTGTTTAAGATATGCTCCAGTGTATCTTCACGGACATTTCCAACAGACAGATTTACTCCAGGGCAGGGATGGATGTCTCCATTGGCGATCACAGTGCATGAGTACTCATGCCTGGCGCAGTGAGAGGCTGCCAATGGTGGATGGGGAATCCACTTGTTGCCGAACTCCTCGGCATCAATCCTTGCAAGGGTCTCAAACAGGGTCCTGGTTTTTTGAATCGATACCTCCAGGTCAGGATGCTCTTTTGCCCTGCCCTGCCAGGTCATAATCTCTACATAGGGGATAATTCCCTGTCTCCTGGCCCATTGCCACAATTGAGGAAGTTCTTCATAGTTCTGGCGGCATATGACGGTTTCCACTCCAAGTATGTGTTCCTCATCCGGGTAACCAACAGCCTTTAAGGCTTCAATGCCTCGCTCTATGGCCTGAAATGTCCCTGGATGTCCGGCCAGGAAGTCCTGGATATCAGGGCGTCTGCTGTTCATCTTTACGACCACGGCAACACCCCTATCATAAAGGGCACTGGCCTTGGACGGCGTTATCAGCGTCCCGCTGGTGAAGAGGTCTGCTTTTACGCCTTTGGACAGTATGTAATCTATGACATCTATCAGATAGGGATAGAGCAAGGGTTCGCCGCCGCCCAGTATGATTATCTTGCGTGCCCCAAGGGCTACGGCCTGGTCCACTACGTCCAGTATTTCAGGTAGTGAAAGTTCATTTTCCATAGGTAAGCCGGATGACGCATAACAGTATATACAGCGCAGATTGCACGCCCTCGACAGCTCAAGCTCCAGGGACAGGAGTCCCTTTCTGGCACGGGCCTCGGCAATCTCTTCTTGAGAGAACTCGAGTCCCCAATGTCTTTCAAAAAAGCTCATGGTTTATTATTATCCCTAAAGTCAAAAAAACGTTTCAGCTTTCGTCCGCCTGCCTTTTCCATAGTGCTTAGCACTTCTTGCCTGGGCCTTACTATTACCTCAGGACGGACCCTGAGGCGAGCCTGGAGGAATTCGGCCACCATGTCTGCATCAATATCTGATGCGTCTGTGCCTGCAACTACCTTTATTTCATCCGAAAGATCATACGAAGACCTCACTTCTACATAGGCATCCTCCACATGTTTGAACTCTCTGAGCACCTGGAAGATCATCTCCGGATAGATAGTCGTGCCATGAAACTTGAGGCGTTGAGCAAGCCTTCCTTCTATAGGACCCAGACGAGTTGTACGCCAACCGCATGGGCATGGGTCTGTATGGAGACGGGCCACATCTCCGGTACAAAAACGGACAAGAGGAAAGCCCTCCACGCCCAGCGGGGTGACCACAACTTCACCGGCTTCGCCTGTTGGCAGAACATTTCTATCTTCATCCACGATCTCAACCAGGACAAGCTCCGGATGGATATGCCCACCGCAAGAGGCATGACACTCGCAAAAGCAGGTCTCCAGCTCTGTTGCAGCGTACGAAGAATAAACGTGCGCTCCCCAGGCCTCTTCCAGATCTTTACCAAGAGGAATCAAGGAGTGATCCGGTCCCCGGACCGGTTCACCAATTGTGACAAGAGATTGCACCCCGGAGCTGTTGGGAGAATAACCCTGTGCCTTTCCCCACTGCGCCAACTTTAACAGGAACGTAGGCACGCCCACGATTCCATCAGGCCTGAGCCGGCGTATCAGTTCCCACTGTCTGGCTGACTGGCCGGGTCCACTCCGGATGGCAGTGGCACCAAGCTGGACAAGACCGGAAAAATAGGCCAGCCCGGCAACAAAACACCGGTCCAGAGTCACACAGATAAGATAACGGTCTCCAGGCCGGACCCCTGTGCCCCAGAAGGCCATGAGTTCATTAAAGGCAAGCCGCTCAAGGTCGCTCCTGGTGTATGGGACCACTATGGGATTTCCTGTTGTCCCTGAAGTCAGTGACAGGTCGGCTATTGATGCAGCTTCAACTGCCTGAAAGGCTGCTGGGTCCGTTTCCAGCGCGCTGCGGCTGGTAAACGGCAAGGACCTGAGATCTTCCAAGGTAATTATGTCTTCAAAGCTGCAACCCAGCGCTCTCAGAAGTTCCTTGTAATAAGGGGCTCGACTGGCCTGCTGAACCTGGCTTCGCAAAAGCCCTGCCTGCAAATTTTCTATTTTTTCCGGGTCTGCGATCCGCCATTCCAAAGCAGTCTTCAAAGAATAGCGGCTCTGCGTCAAACTACATCTAGTCATTGCCTTGAATAGCCGAAGATGTAATTGGATCGGACATCATATCCGACTTATAGCCAGTGATTTTGAGGGGATTCACGCCTCGCTTGGCCAACTCGGTCGCTATGGACTCCCTGGCTTGATCCTTCAACGCGCGAATATGGTCCGGATCGTCTCCACGCCCAGATGGTATTATCGGGGGCAGGATGACCATCTTCACCCTGGATGGTGTGAGAAACCTGCTACCCGGGGGCATCAGATGGTCAGACCCCAAGATACACACAGGCACTATGGATGTTCCTGTACTACAAGCCAGACAAAAAGCCCCATTTTTAAAGCGGGCAAGCCTCCCATCTCTGGAGCGATGTCCCTCAGGCCAGAATATGAGAGAACACCCCGATGCCAGCAGTTCCTCTCCCCTGCTTTGGACTACTTCCCAGCCATCATTTGAATTGATGTAACGCGCAAGTCGCATTACCCACTTGTAGACCGGGATCCGAAAGGGCCATGACGTCACAAAGGCATTTTCAAACGGCAGCATACCAAAAAGGTAAGGGTCTATTGAGGAATAGTGGTTAGCCACAAATATGACCGGAGGTTTAATTCCGCAGGAAAAGTCTTCTACGGTCGCCGGGGCTATAAAGGGGACAACACGCACTAATGCCCAGCCATAAAGACGAATACTCTTCCTGATTATTCTGTCCATTGGCTGGCTTGCAAGGATACTGTATATCAAGAGCAAGGGAAGTATAAAAGAGAGACAGAAAACAGTAAAAATAGCAAAGACAGGCCAGATATACAGGTTGAGCAACAGCTTTTTAAGGCCCACTCTTTACTCCTTGGCAACTTGTTGATTCTTAAGACGACAAACAAGGTCAAAGAGATCGCCCAGAGTCCTTACAGCCCGCACTGCCTCTTCATCGGTCATCTTCATCCCAAAGGCCTTTTCCAGGGCCACTACCATGTCTACCGCATCCAGGCTGTCCAGCCCAAGATCCTCATACAAAGTGGCGTCCGGCTGAAGCGATTCGGGTTCGAGTTCGAACTCCTCTGCCATAATCTGCGCTACCCGCTGGTGGACCTGTTCGTCTGATATCATGCTGTCCACCTCCGCAGCACCATGGCGGTGTTAACGCCTCCCAGTGCGAAGTTGTTCTTAAGTACTATATTTGATGGGAGCTTGTCCACAGAATGTACCAGATTGATACCTGAACAATCCGGATCAGGCCTTTCCAGATTAAGGGTCGGCACAACCTCCTGCCGGTTCAATATCTCAAGGAGCACTATTGTCTCAAGTGCCCCGGCAGCGCCAAGGGTATGCCCCAGATGCCCTTTGTATGAGCTGACCGGCACATCTTTACCAAATATGCTATGGATTGCAACGGCCTCTGC
This sequence comes from Deltaproteobacteria bacterium, assembly GCA_030262715.1. Classification (GTDB taxonomy): domain Bacteria; phylum Desulfobacterota; class Dissulfuribacteria; order Dissulfuribacterales; family UBA3076; genus UBA3076. The sequence goes on along the minus strand of JAJSZR010000006.1, from coordinate 28,452 downwards.
TATATCTCCAAGCACGGTACCTGTAGCATGTGCATTTATATAATCAATGTCATCTCCATTCAACCCGGCTTCGGCCAAGGCATTATGCATTGTCCTGGCCATAGAGTCCTCATGCGGATTGGCAATGCTCCTGCTGTCATTTACATGGCCAAACCCCAGGATCTCACAATAGATCTTTGCATTACGCCTCAAAGCAGAGTCCAGGTTTTCGACAACCAGGACACCACCACCCTCACCACAAACGACTCCGTCCCTGTTCAGGTCAAATGGCCTGGGAGTGGTCAAAGGGAGATCATGACTTCGTGAGGCCGCTTTTATCACGTCGAACACCATTGTGACTGTGGGATGGACCTCGTCAGCTCCACCACACAGCACCGCCTTTTGCCGGCCGGAGCGAATCAACATATAACCAAGGCCCAGGGCCTGTGCTGATGAGGTGCAGGCGCTTGTGGGCGCCCACTGTTCGCCGGTTATTCCAAGGGCAAGGCAGACGTTGGCTGCGCAGGAATGCCCCATAATCTTAAAAAACATCCCGGAGCGGACCTGTTCAACACTCTCTTCGGGTAAGAACTGCCTGTATAATGCCTCGTATATTGTGGGACTCCCGGTAGTGGACCCGATTGCCACCCCCACCTTTCCTGATGCCAGGTAGTCCGGCTCAAGCCCGGAATCCGAGACTGCCTCTTTGGCGGCCAGAGTGGCGTAAATGGCCATTGGCCCCATAGTTCGTCGAATGGTGCGGGGCAATAAGGGCTTGGCATCAAAGGGCGGAACCGGCCCTGCCATGTGGCATTGAAGTCCTTGAATATTCTCCCAATCCGGCATCAGTTGTATGCCGGATCGCCCATTCCACACTCCATCCAATAGATCAGCCGTCCCTAAGCCAAATGGCGATACGGCCCCACGCCCGGTGATGACTACCCGCTTCAGCGACATTGTCTCACCTCGTCCCACAGGGGTTCCAGACCTTCAATTTCACCTGCGGTCACAAGCCCTGAAAGCGAGGCCCCTACTATTCCGGTCATTAATGTTCCCTGGCCACTGAGCCATAAACCTGGCAGACGGGTCTTAGCTCCAGGGTTATATTGGTTCAAACAATGCCGCACTCCGTACACCGCGCCTCCAGGGACGCCCAGCTTGTCCCTGAATGTGAGAGGACTTCCTATTGCTAACGGCTCAATACGACTATAGCCCCAAAGCTTTTTCGCCTGATCTAATAATTTATCAGCAGACTGGGACTTCCATTTTTTATAAGATGCCGGTCGTGTTCCTCCTGCACCTATAGAAAATGGGGCGACTTCATCCCAGGATGCCGGTCGCATCAATATTATACCACGCGATGCATTGGACAAGGCAGGATCTGAATATCTACGTCCAGGGGCGGTCATCAGCAAGGCGCTTTCTTCCGGACATATCAGGTTAACATCCAGTATATCAAGCCCGCTTGGAATGGCATAGTGATTGACCCAGGTCAGATCCCTCAAAGAAGCTGGATTATCTACTGCTCCAAATACTACAAACATAGAGGTTGTGTTTTCCAGGTCCTGCAGCCGACTGCAGTGAGCCTGCCGAAAAGTCCCTTCAGGAACCAGGTCTAACAGGTCAGCAGGATGACCAGTGTAAATTGCTTGCGAGCAACTGATCTCCATTTCAGAGGTCTTGACCCCGGCCACTTTTCCATCTGTAACAATGATTGATTCAACTTCCTGACCGGTCAACACTTCCACGCCGGCTTTTCTGAAGATTGACAAAAATGCATCCACTATGGCCTGCCCACCGCCGTCTATGGCATAGGCCCCGGAGATAAAGGCGTGAGCAACCATGGCATGCACTGCGAGACTGGCCTGTCTGGGAGAAACACCGTAAAGAAAGGCTGGCGATACCAACACGGCCTGAAGGTCAGGGTCTTTAGTCAGGGATGTAAGGAATGGGGCCAATCCAATTCCTGCCGGGGGAAAGAGGCCTCGCAGAAATGGGGTAAGGGGAAGATCCAGATTGTAGAAAGGGATGGAATCGCATATATCTCTCAGGGTCTTGAGATAGGTTACGACCCCTTCTGCCTCATTGGGAAAGGCCTGCTGCAATTCATCTTCTAAACGCTCATAAGAAAAAAAGGCCCGAACAGATTTTCCAGAATGTCTGAGTGTTAAACAGTCGTTTCCTTCTGATGGAAAGGGATGCACACGTAAGTGTATCCATATACCTAAGTATTCCCACAGAACACGTAATATTTTTCCTGATCCCAGACATCCTGAATAGTGAAAACCAATGTCAAAAGGAATTCCTCTTCTAACAAAATGTCTTAGTGCCCCTCCTGGTTTTTGATTCCGTTCAAGTACTACTACCTGTCTATTTCGTTTGGCAAGCAAGGCTGCGACTGTCAAACCGCTTATACCGCTCCCTATGACAACTACTTCAGCCCTCATCGAGTAATCCCTATAACCAGGCATGCATTGGTTCCACCAAAACCGGATGCATTGCAAAGCATAAAGCGTGGCCTGAACTTGACGGTCTCTTTGGGGATGTATAAGACCTCTGCAGCAGGATCCGGCACTTCAAGGTTGGGATTCCCCGCCACGAAACCGCCCCATGCCATCAGCAGACCATAGACCACTTGTGATGCTCCTGCCATCCAGAATTCGTGACCGGTCAGCCCCTTTACTGCGGACACGATTGGGCCTTTTTTTGCCCCATCCAGATCAAAAACATTGCACAGGGCAATTGCCTCTGCCCTGTCACCAGCCTGGGTTGATGTGGCATGTGATAAAACCAGATCAATGTCATCAGGGAAAAGGGCAGCATCCATCAGAGCACAGCGCATTGCCCGTTTCAACCCCTCCCCGCTTGGCACCGCTATGTGGTGACCGTCTGATGTGTTGGAATAACCCATGACCTCGCCCAATACCTGAGCACCTCGTGCCTCGGCCAATTCGAATGCCTCTAAAACGATAGCAGCAGCCCCACCACTGGGGACCAGTCCGTCCCGGTCTCGGTCAAACGGACGAGAAGCTGCCTCGGGGTCGTTTTCCCTGCGCGAAAAGGCCCCCAAGGCATCAAAGCTGCACATGGATTCCCATGAGATCTCCTGGACCCCACCACAAATTATGCGATCTTGCCTGCCAAAGGCTATGATTTGTGCCCCCTGGCCCACTGCCATGGCACCACTTGCGCAGGCCCCGCTTACAGTCCAGGATACTCCGCGTATCCCTAAAATAGTGTTCAGGTTGAGGGTAACAGTACTGGCGAGCAACCGGAATATATGCCCGCTGCCTATGGCCCTTGTCTCCCCGGCAGATCGAAGTATATCCACCTGCTCAACTGCGGTGACAGCAGAGGAATCGTTGCCGAATACCACTCCTGTTTTCTCATCACCAGTCAAGCTATCAGGATGAATATCGGCCTGCTCCAGGGCCTGAGACACTGCAGACCAGGCCCAAAGGCCATATTCCGGCAATGTCTTGCGCTGCTTCCGATCCAAAACACTCTTCAGATCAAAGCCCTCAACAACACCGCTAAGCGCGCTCTGAAACCCTAAGGCCTTACGTCCAGGGATAAAACGTACGCCGCTTCTTCCTTCCCGGAGGGAGGTCTGCACTTCATCTCTATTCAGGCCCAAACAAGAAATAATACCAATTCCTGTAATGGCTACTCGTCTATTTTTATTTTTCACTTAAGGTCTTTTGAGTTAATACCTGAAGTTCCCTAAAAGTATTATACGGCAAAATGTTCATGTCCTTTGACTTCATGCCGGCGACAGGGAGTTTTTTCAAGTAGGCTTGCATAAATCCAGGTCAATGAAGTTGCCATCATGCAGAAATGCAGATGATTCATGACTTCATTTGGATTCCTTGTCTGGGTTTCGGCGCCACCAATATCCCTTTTGAGCTCTTTGAAGCCAGACTCGATCTTCCACCTTCACCATAATATTCGATAATCTCTTTCACGGAAAGTGTCAGGTCAGTAAAAAAAAGTGCAACCCATTGGGTCTTACGATAGACCCGTACTACCTTGACCTGTCTGCTGCAGGCAGGCCGGACACTTAAAGGTCTTGAGTATCACAACCCGATCGTAGGCAATAACTCACGAAGTTTTACCTTGGCTTCGAGTTCCTCGACCTTCTGTTTCAGGAAGGCCTTGCGCTCAATGGCCTTTGCATGGCAAGATTTCCAGTATCCAACCTCCGAATGGAGTATATTGACCTGCTTTGTCAGTTTTGCATAATTAGGCAATCAGTCGCAGAAGAATGTGCAAAGGGAGGATATGTGATATGATTGAAAGGAAAAAAGGGTTCACCGAATATTTACCCTAAGATTATACTTTTCTTCATAACTCGATAGCTTAGGAATTTCTGTTATTCAGATTCCCGCCGAAGGCTGCTAAATTCAATTTAATAGAAGCCAAGATTTCCAGAATATGTCTAATATAAATCACCAGATCACCAGATCACCAGATCACCAAATTCACCAAATTCACATGATCGGCATATGCGGCACCGGGATGGCCGCCCTTGCCGGTTTGCTCAAGGAAAAAGGATACAGGGTAAAGGGGTCTGACAGCCAGGCCTATCCACCAATGAGTGATGTGCTCAATGGACTGGGTATTCCTGTAACCCTGGGATATAATCCGGATAATCTGGTTTCTAATCATCCCGATCACCAAATCACCAAATCACCAAATCACCAAATTCCAGACCTGGTAATAATAGGAAATGTGATCCGGGCCGACAATCCCGAGGCCAGGTATGTGATCTCAAGGGACATTCCCCATCTCTCTTTTCCTGAGGCCTTATCTCTTCTGTTTCTGGAGGATATGAAGCCTTTAGTAGTGGCCGGCACCCATGGCAAGACCACCACCTCTGCTTTGCTGGTCTCTGCCCTTGAGGCCTCTGGTGAAGGCCCTGGTTTTATGGTGGGTGGGATACTCAATGCCTTTGAATCAGGTTTCCGCGTGGGGCGCCCTCCCTGGTTTGTGCTTGAAGGGGACGAATATGACACGGCATTTTTCGACAAGAGGCCAAAGTTCTTACACTATCGTCCTTATGGTGTCATTCTTACCAGCATAGAGTTTGACCACGCAGATATATATGCTGACCTGGATGCAATAAAGCAGGCCTTTTCCAAACTGGTTGCCTTGATTCCGTCAGAAGGGGTCCTTGTGGCCTGTGCGGATTGGCCGGCGGTTGTTGAGGTCTGTGCTCAGGCCAGGTGCAAGGTGGTAACATATGGTGAAAGTCAGGGATGCCAGTGGCAACTGGCTGATCTTTCCGTTGATTCCACTGGTACAAGGTTCACTGCTATGCACAATGGAGAGATCTGTGGCGAGGCACGAATAAGACTTCCCGGCAGACACAATGCCTTGAATTCTTTGGGTGCTATCGCGCTGTGCAGTCATCTTGGAATGAAAGAGGATGCAGCTCTTAAGGGACTGGCCTCTTGTGCCGGAGTAAAGAGGAGGCAGGAAATCAAGGGGAAGGTGGCCGGAGTTACGGTAATCGATGATTTTGCCCATCATCCAAGGGCGGTCAAGGAGACCCTTGCTGCGTTGAGGTCAGTATATTCCGGCCGTCGTCTCATAGCTGTGTTTGAGCCAAGGACCAATACCAGCAGAAGGAGTGTCTTTCAGGACGTTTATGTTCATTCTTTCAGCCCGGCTGATCGAGTGCTGGTGCGAGAGGTGCCTGATCCGGAGAAGGCCCCGCCTGGAGACAGGTTTTCATCCAAAAAGCTGGTGGCCGATCTTAAGGACAGGGGCATTGATGCAGTGTATTTCCCGGATGCCGGCGCAATTCTTAAGGACCTTGTGGCAAATCGTTCCGAAGGTGATGTTGTGGTGATACTCTCCAATGGTGATTTTGAAGGACTGCTTGAAAGGCTGTTATCGGCACTGTCGTCAAATCGTCAAGTCGTCAAATCGTCAAATCGTCAAATCGTCAAATTCCAGGAGCTGTGCAGGAGTTCAAAAGGCCCTGCCAGGAGGGGGCGTCTGTACACTGCGCATGGTGTAGTAGAGACGCCTGTATTTATCCCGGTTGGGACCCAGGCTACTGTAAAGGCCCTGACACCTGAAGACCTCAAGGGACTTGGGGCACAGATAATTTTAAGCAACACCTATCATCTGTATCTGCGTCCTGGTCATGAGATCATAAAGGAACTCGGCGGACTGCACCGGTTTATGGGGTGGGATCGCCCTATTCTGACAGATAGCGGCGGTTTTCAGGTCTACAGTCTTGCAGCACTCGGAAAGGTAGACGAGGAAGGGCTTACATTTCGTTCCCATATAGACGGGTCTCTTCACAGACTCACGCCGGAGCTTGTTATACAGATCCAGGAGGCCCTTGGTTCGGACGTAATGATGTGTCTCGACTCATGCATCCCTTACCCGGCTAATGAAGAAGATGTAAAAAATGCTGCTGAACTGACCACACGATGGGCCAAGAGGTCTCTGGAGGCGAGAACGAGGCGTGATCTCTTGCTATTCTCCATTGTACAGGGAGGAATGGACCCTGCGTGGAGACAACGTAGCACATTAGATCTCCTTGAATTGGGTTTTGACGGATACGCAATCGGCGGGCTCAGTGTGGGTGAGCCAAAAGAACTCATGTTTGAGATGATCGACATCACAAGGCCCTTAATCCCGGACAGGTATCCTGTTTACGTAATGGGAGTTGGTAATCCGGAAGACCTGGTTGAGGGAGTGGCAAGGGGAGTTGATATGTTCGACTGCGTGATGCCTACCAGGAACGCCAGGAACGGGATGCTCTTTACTTCCTTTGGGCACATTGTTATAAAGAATTCTCGTTTTGCCAGGGATTCGAGGCCAATAGACCCTGCCTGCACGTGTTATACTTGCAGGAATCACTCCCGTGCCTATTTGAGGCACCTTTTTATCGCAAAGGAGTTATTGGCCCATAGGCTTAATACCATACACAACTTGCATTATTTTTTGCATCTCATGAAAGAGATGCGGGAGGCCATAGAGAAAGACAGGTTTGAGGCCTTCAAACAAGAGTTTTATTCAAAAAGGGAGATCACCGGATGATAATACCGTCAATAGCTTATGCCATGGGCCCCCCCTCCGGAAGTGAAGGGGGAAACCCCCTTATGGCCTTTCTGCCCCTGATCATTATTTTCGCTATTTTTTATTTCCTTTTGATCAGACCGCAGCAGAAAAGAGCAAAGGATCACAGAAACTTCCTGGATTCCTTGAATCGTGGGGATGAAGTAATGACCACAGGCGGGTTGATAGGCAAAATAACAGGCCTTACAGATGACGTGGTTACCTTAGAAGTGGCAGACAAGGTAAAGGTCAAAGTAGCACGGGCGCAGGTTTCTGGCAGATCCCCTGGGAATAAGTAGAGTCTATTTGCCAAGGCAGAAATGGCTGAAGATGTGATCCAGCACCTCGTCAGTAATGCTAACTCCTGTGATTTCTCCCAGGGCATTCATTGCGTCTCTCAAGTCAATAGAAACCAGATCAGGACTGATGCCCTGAGATATACTGTCAATTGTCCTGTTCACAGCTTTGCAGGCCGTCTCCAAGGTCTCTTTTTGCCTTAAATTAGGCACTATATCCGGCGGCTCTACAGGCGCCTCATCCAATAATTTGTTTATCAGAAGTCCTGACAAGTTCTCAAGTCCTTCTCCTGTAATTGCAGAGGTCCCTACCCAAACGCTGCCGGTCATCTCTTGGAGGCGGCTGAAGATCTTGTTTGTCTGTTTGCTGGCTAAGGATTTCCAGGAATGGACCTTGTCAATTTTGTTAAATACTATGAGAATTTTTCTTCGTTTTGTAAGAACATCCAATGTCTCCAAGGTCCCAAAATCTTCCAGGCACAAGGGTTCGCTCAAATCCAGCATCCAGAGAGCAGCCTGTGCGAGTTTTGCCTTCTTTCGGATTCTTTCAATACCAATTGTTTCTATTGGATCAGGGTCTGGTCGAATGCCGGCCGTATCAATCAATCTAACTAATATCCCTTCAAGGTTAATAACTGCCTCTATCGTGTCCCTGGTAGTTCCGGGAATGGAAGTTACAATGGCTCTGTCCTCACAGGCCAGGGCATTAAGCAGGCTGGATTTCCCGACATTTGGCCTGCCGACAATCAGGACTTCTGCTCCTTCCTTATAGATTTTTCCCCTATCGAATGCATTGATCATGGCATTAAGGGGATCTCGAGCACCAGTTATTAGGAGTTCTCTGAGCTGGGTCTCTGTGATAATTTCTAGGTCTTCATCCGGATAGTCTATGGCGACTTCAAGGGTGGCTATAGATTTTTTGATAGTATTGCGAATTTTTTTAATCTCTTTGGATAAACATCCCTGCAATTGTCTGACCGCAAGTTGCCCTGCAGTGTCTCCACAAGCCAGAGATAAATCGAGCACGGCCTCTGCCTGGGTAAGGTCAATTCTTCCGTTCAGAAAAGCCCTTTTTGTGAATTCGCCAGGGTCTGCCAGGCATGCACCCTGTCCAATCAGTGTCTCAAGAATGCACCGTAAGATTGCAGGACCGCTGTGACATTGGATTTCCAGGACGTCTTCTCTTGTATAGCTGTGAGGGGCCTTCATCAGTACGGCCAGGACCTCGTCCATAACGGTATCATCCCGTGGATCGCAGGCCCAGCCATAGTAAAGTCGATGGGATTGTATCACTTTAATCGGCTTTGCCGGTCGGAATACGGATTTGAAAAGTTGTGCTGAAAGAGGACCGCTTACTCGAACTATCCCTATCCCGCCTGGTCCTGAGGGGGTAGCCAGAGCAGCTATTGTGTCCTCCTCTTTACATATGTCAGGCACTGTTATTTTTTTTATTGCGTTGCCGTGGCCTGGCGGGGTTGATCACGACCTTGCGCATGATTCCTTCGCCTATGCTGTGGGTACGTATACCCTTAACATCTTTGAGGGCCAAGTGGACCAATCTGCGCTCCCTTGCCCCCAATGGCTGAAGTGTTACCGGGCGTCCTGTTTTTTGGGCCTTTTTTGCCATACGGTGTGCAAGAAGCGTGATACTCTTCTCCCTTTTTTCCCGATAGCCCTGTGCTTCCAGCTTAATCCCGGTGCGGTTTTCGACCCTGTGTCGCAGAATACGGTTAACGATATATTCTAAGGCATCGAGATTCTGACCTTCTTTCCCTATGATCAGGGAAAGATCTTCGCCGGATATGTCCAGATAGGGTCCTTCTTCGCCGACTTTGATCGCTACTTGTCCTACAAGGCCGGTCTTATTCAAAAGCTCCTCAGTGATCTCCCGGGCCAGAGAGATGTGTTTATCTCGATCTTCCGGAGCCTCTTTGCCGGGTTCGATTACATTCTCTTCGGATTCAGGTACTTCGGGTGTGACACGATTGGCTTCAGCCTCTATCGGCTTACTTTCTTCTTCCGATTTCTCTTCTGTGATCGGAGGTGTGGATTCTTTAAGCACGGCCTTTATCTTGGCCTTGCGTCCTCCCAGTCCAAAGATGCCTGTGGATCCCCGGGTAAGTATATTGATTTCAAGATCGTCAGGTTCTGCCTCAAAATATTTGCATGCAGCTTCTATGGCATAGTCTACGGTTTTGCCGTCAAATTCTTTTGATCCTTGTGTTAGTGCAGAAGATTCATTATTTGTCATTATCTTTATTCCACTTAGCTTGTAAATTTGTTCACATAGTGTTGCTGTGCGATAGAAAGCACATTGTTAATCAACCAGTAGAGCACCAATCCCGAGGGGAAGTTTACGAACATGCAGGTAAATATCACAGGTAGAAATTGCATCATGCGGGCCTGGGTGGGGTCAAGGGAAGAGGGGCTTAACTTCTGCTGTAAATACATAGAAAGGCCCATGAGCAAGGTAAGTACTGGTATACCTCCCAGGTAAGGAATGTTTACTCCGGGTATCATTAGACGGTCAGGAGCTGAAAGGTCGTTTATCCACAGCATGAATGGGGCATGACGCAGCTCTATTGATTGAAGTAATACCTTGTATAAGGCAAAAAATACAGGGATCTGAAGCAGCATGGGCAGACAGCCGCCCATAGGATTTACCTTGTAGGTTTTATAGAGCTGCATGAGCTCCTTGTTCATTTTTTCTTTATCTTTCCCATACTTTTCCTTAAGCTTAGCCATTTTTGGCTGCAGCTTTTGCATGGTCTTCATGGACTTAGCGCTTTTTTGTGCCAGGGGCCAAAAGGCAATCTTGATTAGTATGGTAACAATAATTATGGCGAAGCCATAATTGTGAATATATCGATAAAGGAATTTAAGGAAATACAAAAGGGGCTTGGCAATTGGATCAAACCAACCAAAATTTATGGCCTTAGAGAGATTGTGCCCCAGGGCGTTCAAGCGGTCGATATCTTTTGGTCCGAAATATATCCCCAGATTTAAGACCTCAACTCCTTGCCCTGCGCCTTTAGGAGACGGCTTGAGTGCAGTCAACCGGCTCTCAGTCAGACCGTCAGCTTCTTTTTTCTCAATCAATACATTCCAGGGTCCCTCTTTAACAATCGGGATCAAAGCTGTCAGGAAATAATCGTCGCCGTAACCGATCCAGTCAACCGGACCTGTGTACGTATGTTTTTCTCCGATGTCGTCCAGTTTTATTTCATGTAACTCATTTTTGGCGTAATAGGAGGGACCTGTAAATGTAAATCTACTATATGTGAGTCCACTTAATCCACTTCCTTCCTTGCCGGGTTTATTGTACAAGCATAACGTGCCCGGGATGGTCCCCGCCCCTGATAAATAAACAGATAGATCTATCCAGTAACTTCCCTGGTGGAATGTGTATGCCCTTGTAATTTTAATACCATTGGACATGTTGCAGGTAAACTTCAGTTGTGCTTCCTCACCGGCCCTTGTAAGTTTCATGCCTTCTTTATCCGGCTCAAAGAATTGGGAGGAAAGGTCTATTGGCGGCTGAGATTCCATTTGAAGCCCAAGGGGTAGATGCAGGGAAGAGACATCGATCAAATTCACAGGAGGGGCGTCATCTGAAAGCGTTGTCAGGTATTGCTTTAAGAGGTATTTTTTAACTGTGCCCCCTCTTTCTGAAAAAACGAGTTGGTAAAGATCCGTTTCCACAGTGATGTCTCTTGCCTCGCGAATGGGTGCCTTTGTGTCAACTTGAATGTCAGGGCGGCTTATACCACTGAGGGAAGAAACATCGGCGCCCCCATCAGTGCGAATGAGTTTCCCATATTCTTGGTCTGGAGCTTGCTCACCGACACCTGTGACAGGGACATCCTCAACACCGGTTTTTTCACGAGGTGGTTGTGATACATCGCCACCCAAGAAGTACTGAAACACAAGCAATACCGCTATGGACAGAACTAACGCTAATAATGTACGTGAATCCATTGTAGTAAACCTTAATAATCAAAGCCGTGAGTTTTGCAAACGGCTAATCGAGCAATCATTTTTTGCTATGAAGGGCCTTTTTAACGTAAACAGGCAATCAGGGGACAGGGTCGTATCCGCCCGGAGTCCAGGGATGACACCTTAGGAGTCGTTTGGTAGCCAACACAATACCTGTAATAGGACCGTGCTTAACAATGGCCTCCTCAGCGTATCGAGAGCAACTCGGAACGAAACGGCAAGACCTTGGTAAAATAGGGGAAAACAATAGCCTATATATTCTAATGAAAAAAATGATGAATTTGCTCAATATGGTCTTAGTATTCAATTGTTAACACCTTTCGAGGTCTCAAATGCCTTGACAAGATTGTTCTTGAGTTCATTCCAATCAAGGTGGAAAAATTTTCTGTATGGCACAAAAACCAAATCATGACCAGGAGGAAAAATCCACTTGTTCGTGCGGAATAATTCCCTGATCAGCCTTTTGGCTCTGTTTCTCTTGGTGGCTCCACCAATTTTTCTGCCGGCACTTATCCCTATTCTGCAGTAGGGTAAATAATTTCTTGCAACTATAATAGTAAGGCCAGGCAGCTTTATTCGTTTCCCCTTTCGATAAACCCTGATAAAATTTTCTGTGCCTGTCAATCTCTCTCTTTTTGACAGAGATTGGGTGTGTAAGGACTGCCTCATCTTATTATAAGGCGTTTTCTTTTACGTCCAGAAGGCTTCCTTCATAATGACCTTTATGCTGACAAGCTGTGTCTCCCTTTTGCTCTGCGCCTGCTTAGTATTCTACGGCCTGCCTTTGTACTCATACGCTTACGAAATCCGTGGGTCCTCTTTCTTTTTAAATTGCCTGGCTGAAAGGTCCTTTTCATATTAATTAGCTCCCTACTCCCAAATTAACCGGGCGATATTATGCCAAAGCTGTTAAAAATAAATTATTTTAAATTTTAATACATGCGTGTGCCAGGACTGTTAACAACAAAGGAGACAATTTATCCAAAAAATTCAATACACTAAGAAAGATTTAAAAAAGTGTTACTCAGTTAGTGTAAATACCCAGCAAGCTGCAAATTCATACCCACATGCTAAGTATATGTCAAGATAAGTTGCTGAGCCAAGTAGTTCATCCGGCTATCATTTCTTGCCAACTGGAAATGCCTTTGGTAGGGTTCATCCCGTTTGAAAAGATATTTTGTTTTTTTGAAAGAAAGACACAGATTGTTATCAAAGATCTAATATCGAGTTAAATAGGACGCTGATTTTCGCAGATATATACAAATAATTTTTTAGGCATTCTTCACGACAAGTCAAAAGTAGTTTACACTTTGTTGATCTTGTATTTTGGCAGTGAAATTTGAAATTGGGAAAAACACAAGGATGTAGATGCGTTACCTAATTTCGAATTTCCAGTTTCGACATCGGCTTTCAATTCGACAATACACGCTTTTTCGAAAAAAGTGTAAACTGGTGAATGAAGGATGCCGAAATTTCTATAATATTAACTTAAGGTATAATTTATGTTTTTAGGTTCTCTTTTAGGCCGGTTCTCAAGCGATCTGGCCATTGATCTTGGAACTGCAAATACACTGGTATATGTAAAAGGTAAGGGCATAGTCCTGCGCGAACCATCTGTGGTTGCAGTACGCAAAGATGTCAAGGCAAATCGAGTCGTAGCCGTGGGCAAAGATGCCAAAATGATGCTTGGGAGGACACCTGGAAATATTGTGGCTATCCGTCCCATGAAGGATGGCGTAATCGCTGATTTTGAAGTTACAGAGGCCATGTTGCGTTATTTTATACGAAAGGTACACAATCGGCGGAATCTGATTCGGCCTCGAATCAACATAAGTGTGCCGTCTGGAATCACGCAGGTTGAGAAGCGAGCTGTTCGCGAATCCGCTGAGTCTGCAGGTGCAAGAGAAGTTTATCTGATTGAAGAGCCTATGGCAGCCGCTATTGGTGCAGGGTTGCCGATTACGGAGCCGATTGCAAATATGATAGTGGATATGGGTGGAGGTACTACGGAAGTAGCTGTCATTTCTTTAGCCGGGATCGTTAACAGTAAGACTGTTCGTGTAGGAGGTGATAAGATGGACAGTGCTATTTTACAGTTTATTAAGAGGAAATTTAATCTGCTGATTGGTGAGCATTCGGCAGAAAAAATCAAGATAGAATTGGGCGATGTTATACCTGAACAACCTTTTCAGGAGATGGAGATAAAGGGTAGAGATCTGGTATCAGGGGTGCCCAAGACCATAACCATTAATTCGTCAGAAGTACGTTCAGCTATAACAGAACAGGTAGATACAATAGTCGATACGGTAAAAATCGTGCTTGAGCAGACCCCCCCGGAATTGGCTGCTGACATTGTCGATAAAGGGATTGTTCTAACAGGAGGTGTGGCCTTGCTGAAGAATCTGGATAAGCTCTTGAGAGAGGAAACAGATCTTCCTATAATTATCGCCGATGATCCTTTATCTTCCGTGGTTTTAGGTGCTGGCATGTCCCTGGACAATCTTGATATCTTGAAAGAAGTTATGATCTATTAATTCAGCTGGCTATATTTTTTCTGTTGCATATCGATTGTGCCATTTCGCACTGGGAATTCAAAAAAACGCACGACGGCATATTTAGTCCTGGCCGTTGTGATTTTATTGATTTTTGTAGTTGTGGGCCTGCGTCTTGGTTCACCGGCCGTTGTATCTCCAATCAAATACTTTTTTGTTGACTTAACGGGCTATTTGCAAAAAGGCCTTTCTGGACCCTCGAGATGGGGAAAAAAATTATGGCGATCATACCTGGCACTTCAGGACGTTGAGTTAGAAAACAAGGCACTTCGTCAAGAGGTGATCCAACTACAGACGGAAATTGGCCGGTACCGTGAGGCCCTTATTGCCAATGCCCGTTTTAAGAGACTATTGGGAATTAAAAAGGAGGTCGTCACTACGGTAGTAACGGCCAATGTGGTTGGAGTAGATTTGGCCCCATGGTTGGCCACAATTACTGTGAACCAGGGTCGCAAAGATGGGATAAAGCCGGGAATGGTAGTCATGTCCGGAGCGGGTGTTGTAGGCCAGACAATGGAATCCTCTCTCCATTTTAGCAAGGTTTTATTGTTGTCTGACTATAACAGCGCGGTAGCTGTACTTATACAGCGGAATCGGGCCAGGGGTATCATAAAGGGCGCGGGTAAAGGGCAATGTTACCTGGCCTATGTGGAAAAAATGGTGGATGTTGAGGTTGGGGATAGGATTATTACCTCCGGCACTGACCGGATTTTCCCAAAGGGACTTCTGATAGGAAAGGTTTCTTCTGTAACTGAAGGTTCTATTTCTGACCTTTTCCAGGTGATCGCTGTGACACCGGCTGTTGATCTCAAAAGAATAGAAGAAGTGGTTATTATTATTACAAATCAGCCCTTCGTGGAGTCATGCCATTGAAAAAAGGTTTGATCGCCATTTTTTTTGGGTACATTCTGCTTTTAATTGAAACGGCCTTGGGCCCCTTATTTCAGTTCGGACAAATCCGACTGGACGGTTTGGTACCGCTTATAGCCTGGTACGGGCTTCAATACTCTTTACCTGGTGGTATCCTTGCTGTATTGGGGTTAGGGATCCTCAGCGAGCAGTTGTCAGCCATGCCGGCAGGCCTTTATACTCTGGCATATGCCGGTGAATATTTGATGATCCGGTATATCTTAAACCACATAGTGTGTGCCGTGGCATGGCAACAGATGATTCTGGTCTCGTTTTTAAGTATTGAGGTAGTGGCCGTCCTCTTGATCGGCAGTGGTGCTGCCGAACTCATGTGGCCTTGGGGGTTTGCCCAGGCCCTGCTCAACGGTATTCTCGCCCCTTTCTGGTTTTCTGTCTTTGATAAAGCAAATTCCGTTATTTTCAGTGAGGGTCTTCGGCTTGGAGTAAAAGAACACAGTGAAGTTTAAGGTTAAGACAATTTGGCGTGTCAAGCGCTTTGACCGGCTAGACCAGGAGGCAAACAAACGGAGGTGTGATATTGCCATTCTGATCATGTTTCTGTGCCTGGTTACATTTTGTGCCCGCCTATGGCATTTACAGGTTGTACAGGGAGAGCATTTTAGGGAACAATCCGAGCGGAATCGAATAAGATCTGTGCGCCTTCAGCCACCTCGGGGCAAAATTCTTGATAGGACAGGCCGTCTCTTGGCAGGGGTAAAGCCCTGCTTCAATGTATGTCTTATCAAGGAAGACGTAAGGGACATGGAAGCTCTCCTAGCCAAACTTTCTCCCCTGCTGGGAGAAACGGAGGCTGAGATTCGAACCCGTCTCGGTTCAGGGCATAAAAGACCTAAATACATACCCATAGTAATTAAGAGAGGGGCTGAATGGGAGACCCTTTCCAGGATCGAGTCCCGGCTTTTTAGCTTGCCTGGCGTGTTTATTGAGGTAACTCCTGCCAGGAAATATCCCTATGGGAGTATTGCCCCCCATTTGCTCGGTTATCTCGGAGAAATCAGCCGGGAAGATATTCAAAAAAAGCGTTATAAAGGCGCACGTTCGGGTGATCTGGTGGGGAAATGTGGAATTGAGAAAAGGTTTGAAAATGATCTGGCAGGTATAAAAGGGCACCGCAGGTTAGAAGTGGATGCCGGGGGACGCCTGGTAAGAGTGATAGACGAGAAGCCACCTGTTCCCGGGAAAGATCTGTATCTTTCTATTGATTTGGATCTTCAGCAGGCCTCGGAGAAGGCCATAAAGGAATATGTCGGGGCCCTTGTTGCCCTGGACCCTCGGACCGGGAGAATACTTGCCTTGGTGAGTAGCCCTGCTTTTGATCTGGATGCGTTTGCCAGAGGTATTGATAATGAGGAATGGCAGAGATTGAATGATCCTGTTACAAGGCCTTTGCAAAACAAGGCCCTTCAGGGCAGATATGCTCCTGGTTCAACTTTCAAGATTGTTATGGCTGCGGCGGCTTTACAAGAGTGTATAATTAACAAAAATATGTCGCTCAACTGTAAAGGTCGATTCCGTTTAGGCAGAAGCGTCTTCAGGTGTTGGAAATGGAGTGGACATGGGCAAGTCAATTTGTATAAAGCCCTGGTTGAGTCCTGCGATATCTATTTCTATCAGGTCGGTCTTAAGCTGGGGATCGAGAAAATAGCAAAGTACGCCAAGGCATTTGGGCTGGGATCAAAGACCGGGATCGATCTTTCCAATGAGAGCAGCGGATTTATTGCCACTCCGGACTGGAAGCTCGGAAGACATCAGGAGCCATGGCAGGAAGGAGAGACCCTCATCACATCCATAGGCCAGGGTTTTACTCTTGTAACTCCTCTGCAGATGGCTTGTCTGACAGCTGCCGTAGCCAATGGCGGCACCTTATATAGCCCGGTTTACCTGGAGAAAATGACAGGACCGGATGACCACATCGTCGCATCCTTTGAGAGTGATCCAAAGAATAAATTGCCAATTTCCGAATCAAATCTAATGATAATCAAGAGGGCCTTACTGGGGGCAGTAAATGATGAAAAGGGTACAGGAAACAAATGCAAATTGCCTGATGTACTTGTGGCAGGCAAGACCGGTACCGCGCAGGTGATAAGACAGGATAGACGCCGGCAGGATGAAGATTTAGATTGGGAATACAGAGATCACGCCTGGTTTGTTGCTTACGCTCCTGCCGAGAGGCCTGAGCTGGCAGTAGCAGTATTGTGCGAGCATGCCGGACATGGCGGCTCTGTTGCAGCACCTATTGCCCGTAAGATTTTCAAGACGTGGTTTCAAATTCAATCTCCTCTGCCTGTATTAATACCTCCCAAGACTGCTTTTAATGTAAACGGTGTAAATGACCATGTTTGATAGGCGATTTCTGGAACATTTTGACTGGTGGCTCTTTCTATCTGTTCTTTTGCTTATGGCTATAGGTTTTGTCAACTTGAACAGCGGCAGTGCAGCTACCGGCTATCCCTTTCAATGGAAACAACTTCAGTGGTACATAGCAGGCACTGTTTTGATGTTGAGTTTGGTAGTCTTTTTTGATTATCGTCTTCTTATAGTTTATTCTGTACACATATACTTGATTATGGTTTTTATGCTTATACTGGTAGTTTTTATAGGTAAGACTGTAGGTGGATCACAGCGTTGGCTCTCTTTGGGGTTTATGAATATTCAGCCCTCTGAACTGGCCAAACTCGCCACGGTTATTGTTCTGAGTAGTTATTTTTACCATGACGACAGACCACAGTATGGTTTAATGGATTTATGGCGGCCTGTCCTTTTGATGCTTGTCCCAATTTTTCTGATTTATCACCAGCCGGATTTAGGGACAGCGTTATTTCTGGTGCTGATTTTTGCTTCTTTAGTGTATATGGCTCGTCTCCAGTGGACATCCTTCCTGTTGCTGTTGGGCTCAGCGATTGCCGCTTTTCCTCTTGTATGGGAGTTTCTAAAGCCCTATCAAAGGAACAGGATTATAAACTTCTTTTCCCCGGAGAGGGATCCTCTCGGTGCGGGATACCACATATCACAATCGAAAATAGCCATTGGTTCAGGACAGATCTTAGGTAAAGGCTATATGAAAGGGAGCCAGGCCCACCTCAACTTTCTCCCAGAGGTTCACACTGATTTTGCCTTTTCTGTCTGGGCTGAGGAATGGGGTTGGGTGGGAGCAGTAATTCTACTGGGGATATTTTTCCTTATGCTATATCGTGGATTTTTGATAGCGTCACAATCGAGGGAACGTTTTGGGGCCTTTTTGGCCTTTGGAGTAACGGCCATGCTTTTCTGGCAGGTAGTGATAAATATAGGCATGGTCATGGGACTTATGCCTGTGGTAGGTATCCCTTTGCCACTTGTCAGCTATGGCGGTTCCTCGGTGTTTATTACGCTTATAGGCATAGGACTATTGCTCAATGTAAAATCAAGGCGCTTCATGTTTCAGAAAGGGACAAGGACCAGGTAAGGGGTTTCAATCAGATCTGTATTTCTGCCATTGATTCAGGACTTTTCGCACATACCTCCTCGTCTCAGGGTAAGGCGGAATTCCTCCGTATTTTTCGACTTTTTCCGGCCCTGCGTTATAAGCTGCCAGGGTCAGGACTAAATTGCCCCTGAATCGTTCAAGCAACTGGCTAAGGTACTTGGTGCCGCCCCGGATGTTTGCCTTAGGATCAAAGGGATTTGACACTGCCAGATCTAAGGATGTCTCGGGCATCAACTGCATGAGCCCAATAGCACCCTTTGAGGAGCGGGCATCTGGAATCCCTCCTGACTCTATTTGTATTATTGCCCTGATCAAGTCAGGATCCAAACCATGGCGTGTGGCAGCCTCGGATATGATTTCCTCAAATACCGCATAATTCCTTGGAACATGCGGGGAGATGTGGCTGGATCGGCTTACCAAACCATAACGCGGATCAGTGGGCACATTACTGAAGTGCCATGAACCGCGCTCATCCACGAAGGAATATATACTGCCTGAACTACTCACTCCTGTATTGCAGAGAACAAGGAGTACACAAGTCACAAACAGTTGCATTCCCGAGACTGACCATCTAAAAAGGTGTGTTGTTGGCATTAAACATTATTTCGGCACTTTTTCCCAATCAGCTAAAAATTTTTCAAGGCCTATATCAGTTAAAGGGTGACTGGCTAGCTGTGCTATCACTTTGTAGGGAATAGTTGCTATGTCGGCACCTATCTTTGCAGCATCCAGCACATGTATGGGATGTCTAATGCTTGCTACTATGATTTCCGTGTCAAAGGCGTAATTGTCAAAAATTTGAATTATGTCCTCTACCAGGTTCATGCCTTCATGAGAGATATCATCGAGTCTTCCTATAAAAGGGCTGACATAGCTTGCTCCGGCCTTTGCTGTCAGTAACGCCTGAAGCGGGGAGAATACTAAGGTTACGTTGATCTTTATACCCTCACCTGCCAGTTTTTTCGTGGCCTTTAAACCATCAGTGGTCATGGGAATTTTGACAACGATATTAGAGGCGATTTCAGCCAGTTTTCTGGCTTCCTCCACCATACCATCAACATCGGTGCTAATTACCTCAGCACTTACCGGGCCATCAACAATACTGCTTATTTCTCTGATCCTGTCTTCAAAGGCGCAATTCTCTTTGGCTATAAGAGAAGGATTTGTGGTTACTCCATCTGCCAGTCCCAGATCTGTTGCCCTGCGAATTTCGTCTAAGTTGGCAGTATCAATGAAGAATTTCATATTTTATCACCTTTTTCGTCTCTTTTTTTATAACAAAATTACCATGACGATAATAGCAGTGCGTTTGAGGTTTTTCAACGAAATGGGATAAGTAATAATTTATTGACCATTCAATCTCAACATTTAATATGCGAGGAAGGATTGAAAGTATTATATTAATTTTAATTTCTCAATCCTTCAATCCATCAATTCCTAAATGGAGGTTTATACATGCCTTGGGTAAAAAAAGATGATTGTACAGGTTGCGGTGATTGTATTGAGGAATGCCCTGTTGGTGCCATCTCAATGGTAGATGAAAAGGCGGATGTCAATATGGAGAAGTGTATACGCTGTGCCATATGTCATGATATATGCCTGGAAGACGCCGTACGGCATGATAGTGAAACAGTGCCTGTTGAGATAAAAGCGAACGTAGTAAGGATCAAAAAGTCAATGGAGGCATGTGTAAGCCTTTTCGGTAATCCCGAAGAAGCTCAGAAGTGCCTCAAGAGATGGATAAAACATTATAACAGAGAAAAGACAATCGCTGAAAAAACCATGGCAGAGCTTCAATCACTTCAAGAAACATTGTAGGGAATGATCCTTAATGTAATTCTTTATCTTTGACGGTTAATCTTTTGTAATTTATTGGGTTTTTAACATAACTTTCAAAGTCTTTTTCAAGAAGAAACTGGGAAATCATTTCATCGACCTTGCCTGCGGTATCAACGCGATAAACCCCACTTTGGTTCGGCCCAACGCTTTTTTTTGCATTTTCAACAATGGTCTTAAGGGACTCAGGGGTTATTTTTACGTTAACGCGAACGGTAATAGTATCTTTCAATTCAGACATATGATCTATCTCTCCTTTAATAAACAATCACAGGAACAGAGGGCTTTGCTATTCGGTCGCTTCCACATGTTGCCGGCGTCTGAACCCTGTGATGGGTTACCACCTTTTTGAAAATGACGACTATACCAATCTTTCTATGATGTCAACTGATTCTATCAAGTATAGGCTTTGTCATCAGCCATTCCTGATACTTTATTTCGCTAAAAATATCCCATCTGCTGCGTTGCTTCGATTTCCTCGCCTATGCGACGTATGCTAAATAGGCCTCATTCCCCGGAAATCTCGCGCCTTGTATCTGAAGCATTCCCGGAATTGAGTCTTTTGCTTAAAAATACGAGTTAATGCTGTAATCCCTTAGTCCCCTCAATCCATCAGGTTTTCACTGAATCCCAATTCAGTTATCTTCACGGTGTGGCCTTAAAAATCCTTGGCAAAGAATTGGTATTGTGCTACATGAAACATCCAGTTGTTGTTTTTTAGATTAGGGTGATTGTCTCAAAAGAATATTTTTGTATGAATCTATTTTTATTATATGCGTATTGTTTTGGAATTCCCCAAAATTCCCCAATAATTTTTTAATTTACCGAAAATTTTTTAAGGAGGATGTTAGAATGGCTGTTTACGTATTTGGACACAAAAGCCCGGACACTGATGCCGTAACCGCTGCCATCGCCTGGGCGGAGCTGCAGAAGATGTTAGGAGTTGATGCCGTACCATGCAGGCAGGGAGATCTCAATCCTGAGACAGAACTGATACTTAAAAAGTTTGGTTTTGACGTACCTGAACTGCGTACGGATGTAACTGGTGAAAAGTTTATGCTGGTGGATCACAGCGATCTCAAGCAGGCCCCGGACAACTGCGATAAGGGGGAGTTGCTGGCAATTGTTGATCATCACAAGATCGGAGATATTACCACTCCCAATCCTATCTTTTTCTGTGCTATGCCCTACGGGTGCACAGGTACTATTCTCCGCATCCTTTATAAGGATGTCTATAAGAAGGAGATCCCGGCAAATGTGGCCGGTATAATGATGTCGGCAATCCTCAGCGATACAGTACTCTTTAAGTCTGTAACCTGTACTCCTGAAGACAAAGAGGCCGTTGCGGACCTTGCCAAGATAGCCGGCATTGATGATCCAATGGCCTGGGGCATGGAGATGGCCAAGGCCAAGAGCGCGGTGGAAGGCGTGCCCGCAAGGGATCTGGTCTTCCGTGACTACAAAGACTTCGATATGAGTGGCAATAATGTGGGCATTGGCCAGCTTGAGCTGGTGTCGCTGGACCTGGTTGCCAACATGAGAGACGATCTCTACGCTGAGATTGAGAAGGTCAAGGCCGAAGGGAACCGTCACAGCGTCTTTCTTATGCTTACTGATATCATGCAAGAAGCCACGGATCTCATGGCTGTTTCAGATGATCCAGGTATTGTTGAGAAGGCCTTTGGCAAGGCACTTGAAGGCCGGACTGTCTGGCTCCCCGGTGTAATGAGCCGGAAAAAGCAGATGGTTCCCAATCTGGAAAAGGCATTTGCCTCATAGTTTCCAGGAATATTGATCCTTGCGGCCGGGGTATTGCCCCGGCCTTTTTTTTGGGGTATTTTGCAAAAAAATGTTGAGTTTTGAATTAAATAGGACGCAGATTTTCGCAGATATACACAGATAATATTATTATTCATAAATTTGAAAATCTTGATAATCTGTGTTCATCTGTGTCCAAAAAAGGAGAAATAAAGGTTTTGGAGGACTTTAGATGAGGCAGGATCTGAAAGAGCGTTTTATTAACGGGCAATTTAAATTCATGGATGAGGATTTTGAGGGCTGCATTGCCGTCTTTACAAAGGTGTTGGAGGCGGATCCTCAGTGCGCCAAGGTATATCAGGCAAGGGCCGTAGCACGGCTTAGGTTAAATGATAATGATGCTGCAATTGAGGACATTGATGCTGCAATAAAGTGCGAACCGGAAAATGCCCGCCTTTACTATCACAAAGGGGCTATTTTGTTCAAGCTAGAGGTTTTGGATGAGGCACTAAAGTATCTGACACAGGCAATCGATCTTGCTCCTGAATATGCCCCTGCTTATGCACTGAGAAGTGAGGTCTATGAACGCTTGGGGGATAAGGACGCAGCGGGTTTGGACCTGAATAACGCTATGGTGCTCAGGAAAGAATCGTCAAATATCGTAGATTGGTAGCTTCAATAGTGCCACTTGAGTCCCAAGTACGCCTCAAAGGGAGCGTCCTCTATCGGGCTATATGTGCCGGGCACTTTGTAATGCCTGTCGAATACATTCTTCAGCGCCAATTGTATGTCAAGGTTCTGGAATAAGACGTCGCGTGCCGTAACGGTTGTATCGAAAATCCAGGTAGGACTAGTGGAGTCATGCCAATCCCCTTTTTGATAATAATAAGTTCTTGAATCCGCATATTGCAGGCGGACAGAGAAATCTAACCGATCCAAAGGACCCCATAGGAGTCCAACATTGAACAAATTTTTTGGGCCTGTATCAAAAGGTACATCCCAAGGATAATAGCGATAGTACACTTCTTCTGTACCATCTGGTCTTATAATAACATCAGGAGTAACGACGTTGTATTCCTCTTTATCCCCGTCCTGGGATAAGAAAGTTGCATTGCCCCAAAACCGGAGGCTGCGGGATAACTGCCACGAAACATCTAGTTCTCCTCCATAGATGTCTTCAGAACCGGGTTTTGAAAAACCTACACAGAGTTCTTCTTGGATATGATGACGTATCTCATTCCAAAAAATTGTGGACGAAAAGGAAAATGACGCAGAAGGATGCCACGTAAAGTTCATGCTGAGATTTTGTATTCGTTCCGGGTCAAGGTCTTTCAGGCCTACAAGTTCCTGATTATATAGTGTCCGATAGGCAGTGCCATAGAGTAGCTTCAGATACCATGAAGGCCTTGGGAACCAACTGATTCCCATATTATGGCTTATTGTCTGATTATACTGGCTGTGGTCGTCCAGTCTGAGGCCCAGCCAGGCATCAATATGGTTCCAGTGATGCCGAACCTGGCCAAAAACAGACCAAAGCGAAGTGTTGAAATCCTCTTCGATGATATGCGGTGGAAAAAAGATATTCTCACGCCTAACATAGTCAGGAAAGTAGTCCCGTTTAACTACGGCATCGGTAATTTTATTGTATCTGCATGAGAGCCCCGCGGTAAAAAGCCCCTTGGTATCCCATAGTTCCCTGTCATACAGGATTTCTCCGTATTTTATATAGCTCTTGGTGTTCCAGGATAAGTCTATTTCTTCTTCCTTGTAGTCCAGCTCGTTATAATAGGCATTGAATCTCAGATCTGAACGATCCATAGGCCTTTCCATCTCGAGACGCACAAACCTGAATGGCGACTCCCGTTTCCCGGCCCAGCGAAGGTCCGTTTCGGGTTCTCCCGAGAGGACGTAAGGCCGTTCTGTATCAGACCACCTTCCTGATATGTGGAGCCAGTCCTGCCAGGAAAAGTTCAGTATAGCCTCTACGTATTTGGAATTATCTACCTCTGAATGTCCCAGCCGCTCGTTGGGGGGAACAGGTCTGGAATCGTCTCCTTTTATTTTTACTACATTATACTTGTCCTGTACGGGCTTGAGCCTTGTTGCGCTGATTGACAGAAATGCCTCCCAGGGCCCTGCATTTCTTCCCCAATTAATATTGAAATCTGCTTCGTGGTTTGGGGTTCCACCGCGCAGATTTAATTCCACTCCATCAACATCTCTGCCCCGTTTGGGGACTATATTAACTATTCCTGCAAATGCACCCGGGCCCCACAGAACTGAACCAGGCCCCCGTATCACCTCTATACGTTCTATAGAGTATAGGGAAAGCTCTTCGTCCAGAGGATTGACGGTTTTTGTATTGTCTGATGTTAAGGGGACTGAATCGTAAAGAAAAAGGATACTATTTGATATCCCCCTTAGATAGGGCTGGGTACCCCATTCCCTGGACGACATATAAAATCCCGGCAGCATGGACAGCGCCTCCCCAAGGGTTCGGACTCCTTTACGCTCAAGGTCTTCCTCCGTAATTACCTGAGCCACGGCAGGTGCCTGCTCTGCAGGCTCTGCCCTTCTTGATGCAATAGTAAGCACTGACAGGTCTTCGCCTACAAAGAGAAGAGATGTATCTATAGCCCATGCGATTTGAACGCCAGCCAGGAGGAACGACAGGATGGCGATGATCTGCATCAGAAATGTGGGCATGTTTCGATATTTGAGAGAGATCCTGCCGTTAGTCATCAACTGTATGCCTCCAGTTGCTTTACCCTGGTTCTGAGCTTTGAACGGGTGAGGCCTAATAGTCTTGCTGCAGCACTTTGATTGTTACCGGTCATTTCCAGGGCCTGACGTATAAGATCGCGTTCCAATGTTTCAAGAGATAGACCACCTGGGGGAAGCCTCCGGGCTTCAACAGTTCCGGTCCGCACCGTGCTGGTTCTCAAAAAAGACAGGTATTCTATAGTTACAGGTTCTTTTCCGGCCAAGATAACGGCCCTCTCCACGGCGTTTGCCAGCTCCCTTACATTTCCAGGCCAGGCATGGTCCATCAGGATCCTTTTAGCTCCTTGGGTAAAGAAAGGTCTTTCTGAAGGCCGTTCTCGGAATTTCCGCATGAAATGCTCTGCCAATGGTACTATAGCCTCTATTCTTTCCCTTAATGGGGGGATGTGTAGTGGGAAAACATCAATCCTGTAAAAGAGATCTGACCTGAATTTTCCCTGTTTAACCAGGGATTCAAGGTCTTGATTTGTGGCACAAATTACCCTAACATCCACTCTAATAGGCTCATTTCCACCAACACGCTGGATGATTTTTTCCTGAAGGGCCCTTAGGAGCTTTGCCTGGACCTCTAATGGAAGATCCCCTATCTCGTCAAGAAAGAGGGTTCCATTGCTTGCGTACTCGAAAAATCCCTGTTTTTGTCTGTCTGCTCCGGTAAAGGCCCCTCTTTCATGGCCGAACAAAATGCTTTCTACCAGGTTTGCTGTTATTGCCGCACAGTTGACTGTTACGAAACGCTTTTGGGCCCTAGGGCTATTTTGGTGGATGAATCTCGCTACTATTTCTTTACCTGTACCGGATTCGCCAGTAATCAGGACCGTTGTATTCGCTTTTGCAGCCACTTTCTGGGCCGCCTCCAAGAGATGCTCCATAGCCTGGGATACACATACCAGATCGGCATCTCCTATAGACCTATTCAATTCCTCTTTGAGCTCTCTGTTCTCCGTCAGGATTTTCGATACACCCAGGGCCTTCTCTACCGTCAGTATTATACGTGACTCCTCGAAGGGTTTGGTAATATAGTCCACAGCCCCTTTCTTCATGGCCTCGACAGCGGAGTCAATAGTTGCGTATGCGGTAATGATGATGACCGGACAAGGGCATTCCATTGCCTGGATATGGTCGAGCAGGACAAGGCCATCCATTCCTGGCATCCGTATATCTGAGATAACCAGGTCGTAGGGCTTTTCCCGAACCTTTGCCAGAGCTGTCTCACCGTCTTGAGCCCCTTCCACATTATGTCCCTTAAGACTTAGCATAATCTTCAGGATGTGTCGCATTTTGGATTCATCATCAACTACCAATATGAAAGCCATAATTCTTTTAGCGTCTCCTTCTCTAAATCACTAAAACCACCAAATAGTTATATTTTTCTGCATTCAAGCCGTATTTCAAAAATCGTCCCCTTGGGATGATTTTCCCTAAAACTCATTTCACCTCCATGGATCCCGATGACCCTGACAGCATAGGCCAGTCCCAGACCTGTACCTTGGGCCTTAGTAGTATAAAAAGGTTCAAAGGCCCTCTTTTGCGTTTCCTGATCCATCCCCTTTCCGGTATCTGCTATCAGAGTAATCCAATCACCATGAGACAAGCTGCTTTTTACCGATACATGCCCGTCAGTGTCACTTGCTTCACAGGCATTTTTGATAACATTGAGCAGGGCTTGAGAAAGCATATCCGGATCTGCTTGTGATAGGCATTTTTCTTCGGAAATATCAGCATCAATAACAATGCCCTTTTCTTCCCATTCCAGCCTCAGCCGTTGTAGCAAATCTTTCATCAATGCGTTTAATTCCATTTTTTCGAATTGGGGTTTACGAGGCCTGGAGAAGTCCAGAAAATCCTGGATGAGTCGATTCAGCCTTCTTATTTCGTCGTCTACATATTCAATCATGGTTAATTTAACCACATGATCAACATCCTGTTTTTTAAGTATGTCTAAGGCCCCTTTAATGATTCCTAGAGGGTTTTTGACCTCGTGAGCCACTGTAAGGGCAAAGTGGCCTACCTCGGCCAGGGCCTTTTGCTGAATCATCTCCTGATATGTTTCTTCAAGGCTCTTGCGACTCTCAGCCAGAGAGACCAGCATGTGGTTAAATGCCTCAGCAAGTTCGTTGGTTTCTGGTAGTGAGCCTGGTTCAACACGGGCGTTTAAGTCCCCTTTTGCTACTATCCTTGAAGCCTTAACAAGTTCTTTCAATGGTGCTACCAGTGAACGGCTGAAGAAGAAAAAGGCCAATAGCCCAACGGCTGCCAGACCAATAACAGCTACAGTGTATCTTGTCCTGAGTTTGGCCAGCAGATCGTCGATTCCTGAGGTAGTGTAAATTAAATGTACTTTACCGAGTATTTGATTTTGTACTAAAGAACCCCAAAAGGCCTGGTTTTCCTCCTGTTGTCTAAGCCGTATTTCGGCAACGGCCTTTTTTGAGTGAGCGTGATGCCCGGATTCCACCTTTACCAGAATCTCACCATTTGCATCTTCTATGAGGACTTGAACGACGTCTTTTTCTGAGAGGAGGTTGTTTGCCAGACGCTCAAGCATCTTTTGATCACCTATAAGCACGCCCAATTCAGAGTTAAGGGCTAGATATCTAGCCAGAAAAGCCATGCGCTCTTCAAATCGAATGCGCAAAAAAGTTTCACCCAGGTGGGCCCCAACCAGGCCAAGGGTAATTGTTGTAGCACCGAGTAACAGCAATACCCCCAGTAGCAACCTTTGCTGAAAGGTTAAGGCCCTCATGGCACTTTTCTTTCAGACCTGGATGCCCCAACACTGCCTAAGTATTCAGTAATCATCTTCCATGCCTTTTCATTCCATTCTACCTCAAAGGGAGGAGGGGAAAGCCCGCACTGAGAACCAGACAGGATATCTTTTGCCAGTTTGGCACCTAAAATCCCCACTTTTTCATAATCTATATTAAAGGCCAGAACTGCCCCTATTTCCACGAAGAAATGATTATAGCCCACAACTGCAATTCCATGGAGCAGGGCGTCTTTAACCAGATGTGATAGCAATGCCATTGAAATTACCGTAGAATCAGGAATGAACAAAAGTGTGTCAATATTCTGATATGCTGAGGAAAGGACCTTTATGATCTCATTCCTCTCGTAAACCGGTAAAGGTATGACACTGATTCCTAATTCAGCGCCTTCTTTTTGCGCTTGCTCTACCCACCCCCTGTTTTCCAAGGGATTGTAAAGGATTCCAATTTTTCTTTTGTCCCCGAGCCGTTGTTTTATTAGGTATATCTGGTCCTTAATGGGTATCCTTAGATCCACTCCACATGGTTCAGGATCTGCCAGTAGTTTTTGCTGATCAAGAACCATGAGTGCAATTTTCTTATCATCAGGATTTAATGTTGACCAGGCAAGGATAGATGCTTCCGGCCCTATGGCTATTAGCAGGTCATAGCGTTTCTTGCTTAAATGATGGCGTATGAGTTCCGGGTTTGAATTCAGATAATATATTGTTAGAGGCTTTTGGAATCTGGAGCGCAGTCCTTCAAGGGCCATTACATAAGGTCTGATCTGCGAAGAAACTATTACTGCTATATCTGCGTTGCTCTCCTCGGCATGGAGCGGAGCCAGGAATACTGACCATAGGAGGAATGCCAGGATAGTCCCTTTAATCTTTTTGGGAACTACGACGTTTTTTTTCATTGGTTAAGATATTTATAGGCGTTCACAGGTTCAGGGTTACCTTTCTTTCGTCGGCCTTCTTTGTCAGGCCATAGACCTTGCAAGCTAGCTCCCGGGCCAACTGCCATGCCTG
>JAJSZR010000005.1 GCA_030262715.1 Deltaproteobacteria bacterium | reverse complement strand
ATTTCGGATTTGCCTCTGGCGGGGGGTTCCCTAGAGAATAAATAGGAGCAGTAGGAATAAAGACAAAAGGGATAAATTGGGACCACAGAAAATCGTAAAAGATGGTGTCCCTTGACAAGTGACGAATACTGGGTCTTCCATGAGACCCGTGAGTATGAAAGAACCCACCAGGCCCTCTACGCCGGCGGCATCGTGCCATCCACTACTGCTTCGCTTCAGGCTCGCAAGCGTGCTCATCTTAGGGTGATAAAGTAGTACAATCGAGTAAATGGAGTCTGATACGAACTGCTGAAAACTGTTTTCAAGGTCGTCGTAAAAGAGCCGCACCCAAATGATTTTTACGGACAAACGCATAATGCACCCTAACGTCCTTTACTTCAGTTAAGGGCCGAAGACGATGATGCAACTGAACCTGCGATCTCTCTGTCCGGAGACTCTAGGTAGTTTTAGGGAAATTTCAGGGGATCCGGATGTGCTAAGCCTTTCCGCAGCAGGACCCGGGCCCTGAACAGTTCGGGGCATCTCCGGGTCTGAAGCCACAGCAGGCCGTATCATTCGGGCCGGGAAGTCTTGAGCCATAAGAGCCGGTAAAGGATGAGCTTGAGGATATCAATTTTGTGAGATTTTTAGATCCGCAGGACGGACATTTCACCTCAGATTGGCTGGAAAATACCAACATCTCGATAATGTTTCCACAGGCCTCACATCGGTATTCATAGATCGGCATAGCATTCACCTGTTACTTAAAGAGATTATGAATTTTGAATGATGAAATTAGAAATTGGAAAGTAGAAATTTGGGAAAGACGAAACAAAAGCACGAAGGCCAAATTTCTAATTTCTAATTTCGAGCCGTCAACGGCTGCCTTTAATGTTGACACTGATGGCCTTCCTCGCCATGTCCTGGACATGTGGAGCCTGTTATACCCTTCAGGCGGTTTGCAAGTAAATCCTCCATCAACCGCGCCGGGTCCATGTTGGTCACACCTGCAATGACTTGTACCCCGGCAGCCGCTATTAACTCCACTGCCCTGCCTCCAATTCCTCCACATATTAAATGTGTAGTTCCCAATTCGTGAAGCCATTGCGGCAGTGAGCCCGGCTCGTGGGGAGGAGGTACGAGGAGTTGGGTCTTGGCTATATTTCCATTCTCAACATCTATTATAGCGAATTGGGCCGCATGGCCGAAATGGCTGCACATCATCCCGTTTTCAATTGGTATTGCGATTTTCATGTGTTTGATTCCTCTTTCTTTTCTTTATTTTTTTCAGCTAAGGCCTGTGTGACGTTGATTACGTTTCTTCCTATTTTTTGAAAGGCATCTGCTGTATGGCTATTGGGATATGAAGCAATAATCGGCCGTCCGGCATCCCCTGTGGTGACGACCCTCGGATCAACAGGGATGCGTCCGAGGAAGGGAATATCCAACTCTTTAGCCAGTTTCTCCCCCCCACCTTTTTTGAAAATGTCTATGGCCTTGCCACAGTGTGGACAGATCATGCCACTCATGTTTTCTACAATGCCTAATATCGGCATTTTGACTTGTTTGCAGAAGCTTATGGATTTCCTGACATCCAGAAGTGATACCTCCTGAGGCGTAGTTACTAACACTGCATAGGCATCGGGTATGGTCTGGGCCACAGTCATTGGCTCGTCACCAGTCCCTGGCGGCGCGTCAATTATCAGATAGTCAAGCTTTCCCCACTCGATTTCATAGATAAACTGCCTTATAGCAGACGTCTTGAGGGGTCCACGCCATATGACCGCAGAATCTTTTTTGGGCAAAAGGGGTTCTATAGACATAAACTTCAGGTTGGGCGAGTAGTAAACAGGTCCAACTGTGCCATCCGGCCGCTGTTGAAGCTCTCCCTTTTCAATACCCAGCATTTTGGGCACATTAGGCCCGTGCAGATCCACATCCAAAAGGCCGACATAATAATTTTCAAGGGAAAGCCCAATTGCCATATTTATGGATATGGTGCTTTTCCCTACACCGCCCTTGCCGCTCATTACCATGATTTTATTGTCTATGTTCCGTAGCCTTTCCTTAATCCTTTCGTCCTGCTCCTCAAGAACAGGATTTGTCATAGGATTTGCTGGTTTTTCCTTCAATCGCTTATTCTCCCTATAATTAGTCCTTTTGGCCAAAATCCTGCGGCCACTGTTAAAGATTGCCAGATAACTAATTTATCCTATTAACGGACATTTTGCATCATGCACTTTTACTTTTTCTTCTGATCAAGGGCGATCTTTTCTAATTTTTTCCAGATTTCTCTGATAGCCATGGCACCCGGCCCGTCTGAGTTTTCTACCAGGGGTCTGCCAGCGACCACGCTTGACACGGCATCGGGATCAAATGGAATCAGCCCCAACATGAAAATTTGTCTTTTTAAGCAAGTCTTTCGAATTTCTTCTGCAACTTCCTGGTTCAGGTCTGATTTATTTATACATACGCATGTAGGGATCTTAAAGTGTTCCGCAAGGTCTACCACACGGTTGAGATCATGGAGTCCGGATGTTGTTGGCTCTGTAACCACGAGTATCAGGTCAGCACCGGCAAGAGACGCTATTACAGGACAGCCGATGCCGGGTGATCCATCAACCAGTATCCATTCGGCCTTTATTTTCTCGGCAATGGCCTTGGCCTCTTTTTTTACCAGGCTGACCAGCTTTCCGGAGTTTTCTTCCCCGATGCCAAGTTGAGCATGGACCATCGGCCCGTAATCAGTATCTGAAATAAACCACGAACCGCACAGACTGTCCTTGAGGTTTATGGCCTCTTCCGGGCAAAATTCAGCACAGACTCCGCATCCTTCACAGGATAAGGGATCAATCTCCGCTGATTCGAGGGTTGTTATTGCATCAAACTGACAAAGTTCT
Organism: Deltaproteobacteria bacterium; assembly: GCA_030262715.1. Lineage (GTDB taxonomy): Bacteria > Desulfobacterota > Dissulfuribacteria > Dissulfuribacterales > UBA3076 > UBA3076. The sequence continues at coordinate 36,137 of JAJSZR010000005.1, read as the reverse complement.
TCACAGATCCCACATGCCGTACATAATGATGGATCCACCTCTGCAGTTACACCTGACCAGAACTCTGTTTCCTTTTTGATTTTTGGATTAAGCAGCAGGTGCAGATCTGCAGCATCTACATCACAATCAGCCAGAACTGTGTTGGGCACGAGTGCTGCCAGAGAACCAACCATTGTAGTCTTCCCAGTGCCTCCCTTACCGCTCAAGATCAGGATTTCCCTCATTGTACAAGCTCCTCCAGCAAGGACTCAAAGCTGTTGCGCAGGTCCGGCCGACTTACAATAAGGGGCTCTCCTCTGGCGTAACCTTCGGCAATTTTACGGTCAAATGGGATCTTCAGATGTATAGGTATGTTTTCCTGTCTGCACCACGTCTCAACTGCTTCATTCCCCATGTCTGAGCGGTTAAGGATTACACCAAAAGGGCGCCCGAGTTTTCTGAGCATTCCCACTGCCAGCTTGAGGTCGTAAAGGCCAAAGGGTGTGGGCTCGGTAACCAGTAATGTATAGTCTGCGTCATTTACAGTTTCAATCACCGGGCATGAGGTGCCTGGCGGAGCGTCCAGAATAACCAGGCATTCGGACGGGTCTTGTGCCTCTGCCTTTACCGCCTTTATGAGAGGAGGGGACATGGCTTCACCTACCCTCAATTTGCCTTGCACAAAGGATATTCCGTTGGCATGGCCTTTTTCGACAAACCCGACTTCCCGTTCTGTTTCGGCCAGAGCATCCTCGGGGCAGACCAGAAAGCAGCCCCGGCAGGAATGACAGAGCTCCGGAAAGGTCATTATGATCTTTTCAAAGACCGTAATAGCATTGAATCTGCATATATCACGGCACTTGCCGCAATATGTACATTTATTCTCAATTACACTTGGGACTATGAGGGTACAGCGTCTTTTTTGTTCCATCGAAGGCGACAAAAAGATATGGGCATTTGGTTCCTCTACATCGCAGTCCAGGAGCTGAGCAGGTCCCTTAGCTGCCAGAGCCAGGCTCACTGAGACCGTAGTCTTGCCAGTTCCTCCCTTGCCACTTGCCACTGCAAGTTTCATAACAATTTCCTTATTTTTAAGTGCTTTAACGTTCTATTACTTTGCCTTTGCCTATTCCACTACCGCCACCCATGCCACGACCGCCGCCGCCACCCATGCCACGACCGCCGCCAGCTATTCCACGACCTCTGCATCCGCCACCCATGCCACGACCTCCGCCACCCATGCCACGACCTCTACCGCCGCCGCCTATTCCGCGGCCACCAACCGATGGACCAAAGGTTTGGCCTGAATATTCCGTAGCGCTGGGACCTTCGTCCGGTGATGGAATCGCCCCTTTTCTATACTGTTCTATTGCTTCCCCGACAGTTCCGCTTACGTTTGATATCACCTTGATTCCGCCTGCATGGAGGACTCCAAAGGCATTTGGCCCTACTTGTCCTGTCAAGACCGTCTGAGCACCTGATCCGGCTACAAGAGCGCCGGCATTAATACCCGCACCCTGGGCAGCACCCTGGGCTGCTAAATTATCGATAACGTTGACTATATTTCCTGTTTCTGCGTCAACTATTACAAAATAGCTGGCCCTTCCAAATCTGGGGTCTATTGCAGAATAAAGGTCTTTTCCAGTTGCACTGATCGCGATTTTCATATGAATTTCTCCTTTTTATCTTTAGTACCTTAGTAATTATTTTCGCGTTTTTTCTGGCAGAAAATTCTGAAACACAATCACGAAAACACGAAAGATTGAAAGCACGAAATAAAACAACATTCAGGCTTTCGTGTCTTCGTATTTTCGTGCTTTCGTGATCAATTTTATTATCTTCAGACCTGTTTGGTTCCGGCTTGTCCGGATTAGGTAATAATTCTTTCTACCTGCTGCGCATTTTTTATAAAATATAGGTTTACTTTCCAGCAACTTGGCTCAGGCCCGTTCTTCTATATTACTTTTTCAGGTTTTATTCAATGGAGAGATAAGATTTGCGGGATTTTTGACATTTATTTTTTACATTAAAGGAAAGTCTTTCCAAAAATTAGCTGCAAACCAGTCTCTATAGCAATTTGTAAATTATGCTCGGACTGGTATCTTGTCAATAGATTTTTTTGAGCGTATGATCTTTTCTAATGGTAATGATGCCAAAAATTTCTTGTACTTTTATGGCATTGAGTGCTATTGCTTTCAAAGGTTTTTTGCGTCTGAGGCAATAGCCCGGGTGGTGAAATTGGTAGACACAAGGGACTTAAAATCCCTCGAAGTTCATCTTCATGCCGGTTCGACTCCGGCCCCGGGCACCACATATTTTATGGGAACATCGCAACCCAGCTATACAAAAAACATAATCCTGATTGGTTTGGGGCAGTTGCTTTCCTCCCTTTTCGCCAGGGGCAGGGTTTATCCCCGCCCGTCAAATAAAGCATTATTCTGTCTTTTTTTGTGCCGGTTCGACTCTCCCTGTCTCAGGCCTAAACAATATGAAGCCCTCCATGCCTTCCATGAGAAAGCAATTTATAAATGTTACTTGACACGTTACGGGTTACAGGCTAAAAGGAAAAGCAGGACTATTGAGTGATTAAATCCTTCAGACATAAAGGTTTGCAGAAATTTTTTCTTGATGATAACCAAACCCATATTAACCCAAATCATGCCGCCAAGCTTGCACGAATATTAGATCGATTAGATGCATCTATGAGGCCTCAAGATATGAATTTACCTGGTTTCAAATTACATGGGCTTTCAGGAAAGGAAAAAGGAACTTGGTCAGTGTGGGTTACCGGCAATTGGCGAGTCACCTTTCAGTTTCATGGACCTGATGCAGTTGCCGTTGATTATCGAGATTATCATTAAATATTGGAGGGTTTCAGATGATTAGCCGCAGAAGACCTACCCATCCTGGGGAAGTTTTACGGGAAGACGTTATTAAACCTCTTGGTTTAACAGTAACGGACGCTGCAAAATGCTTAGGAGTTACTCGAAAGACTTTATCAGCATTAATCAATTGCAAAGCATCAATGAGCCCGGAAATGGCGGTCAGGATAGCTAAGGCGACAAAAACATCCCCTGAAAGTTGGCTATACATGCAGGCAAAGTTAGATCTTTGGCTTGCTGAACAAAAGCCTACTGAGGTTGAAGAGTTTGGTGAGGTTGTTGCAGCATAATTCCTTTCAAAAACCCGTGAACCGCCAAATCACAGAGGTGATAAGAAGTCAGTGCTCGTCTGTGTGTATCAAGTGAGCGCAGCGAGCGGGTGGCGAATTTTCATGTACAATAATCTGCGTTGATCCGCACGTAATCAATTGAAAGGTCGCTGGTCAAAATACGGGCCTCTTCTTGCCCAAGACCCAGGTCCAAAACAACTGTGAACTCTCCGGCAGTCATGACTTTTTTGGCCAGGTCTTCAGCCTCTTTGCCGACACCCGTACCCATTCTCACGATCTCGATGTCATCAAAGGCCAGACTGATCAGTCCCTGGTCCAGGGGAAAACCCGCCCGGCCTGCTGCAGCAAGTATGCGACCCCAGTTAGGGTCTTCCCCGAAAAAGGCCGTTTTCACAAGTGGAGATCCGGCAATCGTCCTGGCTATCCTGTCCGCCTCATCTCCGGTCCTCGCTCCCCTTACGACCAGGGTTACACACTTGGTCACACCTTCGCCGTCCTTGACAATCTGCCGGGCCAGGTCCTGTAGTAAATCTTTGAGTACATACTTAAAGGTCTCTCCGTATTGAATATCGTTGATCTCCATATTTCCGGCAAGACCGTTAGCCATGGCCATAACAGAGTCATTCGTGCTGGTATCCCCGTCTATGGTAATCCGGTTAAACGTGTCTGATACGGTCCTTTCAAGCGCACTCTGCCACCAGGCCGGATCTATCCTTGCGTCTGACAGGACGAAGGAGAGCATAGTGGCCTGGGGAAGACCCATATTGGGCCCTATCATTCCGGCGCCCTTTGCCATGCCGGCAACAGTTACCCCTACACCACCAATATCAATGTGCCTGACGGCTGTCTTCCGAACCGTGTCCGTAGTGAGGATGGCGTCTGCCACAGCTTCCAGCCCATTTTCAGAAAGACCTCTCACAAGTATCGGAATGGCATTTCTTATCCGTCCTATGGGAAGAGGTTGGCCGATCACACCTGTTGAAGAGGCCATCACATCCTCAGGAGTTATGCCCATTTCTTTAGCCACCAAAGCGCATATCTCGCGGACATGGGCCACGCCCTCAATGCCTGTGCAGGCATTTGCATTGCCGCTGTTTACCACAACAGCCCTGGTATAAGGTCCACCCCTGCTGAGACGATCAAGCCCTGCAAGGACAGGGGCGGCCTTTACCTCGTTTCTGGTAAATACGGCTGCCAATACCGCAGGCTCATTAGAGGCTATTAGACCAAGGTCAAAGCGTCCCTGATACTTGATGCCGGCTGAGACGGCTGAACCCTTAAAACCAGGGACCAAAAAGTTCATAGTATAGCAATTTCCTTTTCATTTCCTTCCGCAACATTTCTTATATTTCTTACCGCTGCCACAGGGACAAAGGTCATTACGTCCTACTTTTTTCCCTTTGCGCCTAACAGTCTTTGGCTTGTCATCGCCATCTCCGCGGCCATAGCTCATGCGCTGCTGTTGCTGTCTGTGCCGGGCCTCCAGCTCTTCAGTTTCTCTTTCCCGCATAGGACGAATCCGGAGCAGGAGACTTATAGCCTCTTCTCTGAAACGCTGGATCATGGCTATAAACATGTCATAACCCTCGCGCCTATACTCCTGAAGCGGATCCTTCTGTCCGTAGCCCACCAGCCCTATGCCTTCTCTTAAATGGTCCATATTGAGGAGATGATCCTTCCACAAGTTGTCCAGGGTCTGGAGGACTATGAACCTCTCCACCCGAGCCATCTCTTCATCTCCGAATCGGGCCAACTGGTTCTCGTAGGCCTGTCTTGCGGACTTGGCTATTTTCTCTTCCAGTCCCGACTGATTTAAATCCTCTTTTTCTTCCTGAGAAATATCCAGACGAACAGAAAACCGGCCAAGAAGACGTTCCTCCAGGGCCTTCCAGTCCCATTCCTCCGAAGGCTCTTTTTCCTCCGTATAGGTATCTACCAGATCTGCCGCTATATCATCAATAAAACCATAGAGTTCCTCTCGCATATCCTCGCCGGCAAGTATCTGCCTCCGCTGGCTGTAAATCACCTCTCTCTGCTTGTTCATTACGTCATCGTAATCAAGGAGGTGTTTTCTGATCTCAAAGTTGTGTGCCTCAACCTTTCGCTGGGCGTTCTCTATAGCCTTGCTCAGCATGGAGTGTTCAATAGGCTCTCCTTCATTCATACCGAGCTTGTCCATGATTCCGGAGATACGATCTGATCCGAAGATGCGCAGGAGATCATCCTCCAGGGACAGATAAAACCTGGAAGAACCGAGGTCGCCCTGGCGGCCGGACCTACCCCTGAGCTGATTGTCTATCCGCCTTGACTCGTGGCGCTCGATACTGAGAATGTGCAGCCCGCCCATATCGGCCACTCCCTCACCCAGGACTATGTCTGTCCCCCGGCCTGCCATGTTGGTGGCAATGGTAATCCTGCCTCTCTCCCCGGCATGGGCTACGATTTCCGCCTCTCTCTCGTGATGCTTTGCGTTCAGGACTTCATGTTTAACTCCCTGGCGCTTCAACATCTTTGAAAGCCGCTCTGAATTATCCACGCTGGAGCTACCCACCAGGACAGGCCGGCCCTGATCATGAAGGGATTTAATTTCCTTGGCTGCAGCTTCAAATTTTTCGCTCTCTGTCCTGAAGACCATATCCGGATAGTCCTTGCGAATCATATCCATGTGGGTGGGAACTACCACGACATCCAGGTTGTAAATCTTCCGGAACTCCGCTGCCTCTGTGTCGGCAGTACCCGTCATGCCGGCGAGCTTTTCATACATGCGGAAAAAGTTCTGGAAGGTTATGGAGGCCAGAGTCTGGTTTTCACTCTCTATCTTTACGCCTTCTTTGGCCTCAAGGGCTTGGTGCAGCCCATCACTGTAACGTCTTCCCGGCATAATGCGGCCTGTGAACTCGTCAACTATCACCACCTGTCCGTCTTTGACTAAATAATCTACATCCCTCTTGAACAGGGCATGGGCCTTGAGGGCCTGTTGCACGTGGTGAAGGAGCTCGGCCTGGGCAGGATCATAGAGGTTTTTCACTCCCAAAAGCCCTTCACACTTTGTCACACCCTCTTCAGTCAGGGTGGCGGCCCTGGCCTTTTCATCTACTGTAAAATCAGTGTCCTTTTTCAAGTGCGGGGCGATTTGGTTGACCCTGTAGTAAAGATCCGTAGAATCTTCGGATGGGCCGGAAATAATCAGTGGTGTCCGGGCCTCATCAATGAGGATGCTGTCCACCTCGTCTACTATGGCATAGTGAAATTCCCGCTGTACCATGTCCTCCAAGGAGTACTTCATGTTGTCTCTAAGGTAGTCGAATCCGAACTCGTTATTGGTGCCGTAGGTCACATCGGCCCCATAGGCTGCTTTGCTCTCTGTATCCTGAAGGCCATGAACTATTACCCCAACATCCAGACCAAGAAAGCGATATACCTGTCCCATCCACTCCGAATCGCGGGTTGCCAGATAGTCATTAACAGTAACTACATGGACCCCGCGACCGGTAAGCGCATTCAGATAAACCGGCATTGTGGCCACTAAAGTCTTTCCTTCACCGGTCTTCATCTCGGCGATTTTGCCCTGATGCAGCACAATCCCGCCCATAAGCTGCACATCAAAGGGCCTGAGCCCCAATACCCTGCGAGCTGCCTCCCGTGTAACTGCAAAGGCCTCCGGGAGCAATTCATCCAGAGATTCTCCCCCTTCAAGCCGCTGCTTGAATTCAGGGGTCTTTGCCTTGAGTTCTGCGTCAGACAATGCCTTTATCTCTGACTCGAGAGAATTTATACGATCTACGAGGGGCTGTAGCTTCTTGACCTCCCTGTCGTGTTTGGTGCCAATCACCTTTGCAACTAAATCTATAAACATATAATCAAAGCTCCACCAGAAGTGCTACTTCGTCACAATCCGGAAATTTTGGACACTTTATACAGTCTGCCCAGATTTTTTGGGGAAGTGAACTCTTATCTATCAATTTGAACCCCAATTTTTCAAAGAATTTTGGCTGATACGTGAGGGTAAAGACCCGGTGAACCCCAAGGGCACCGGTTTCTGAAAGGCACTGTTCCACAAGTTGTCTTCCCATACCCTTGGCCTGATAGTCTTCACGTACTGCCAAAGATTTTACCTCAGCCAGGTCTTCCCAGCATATATTGAGTGCCGCGACACCTACAATATTGTTATCAGATGTCTCCATTACGGTATAGTCCCGTAGATGATCATATATCTCACTGAGAGAACGCGGCAATAGTAGGCCCTGGTCTGCAAAGTGAGCAAGTAAGGCGTGAATGGACCTTACATCTGATATCTTTGCTTTCCGTATCATTATTTTCTAATCACGTATGGGTATGACATAAGACCTCAAGCCATGTTTTTGGGCCAAGTTTTTTGCAGATCTGGTGGCCTCCTCAACAGAGAGGTATTCCCCGAGATGGACCCTATAGAAGACCCCCTTCTCAGGACCGAGGTCCACCTTCCTGACTTTAACTCGATAGTCCTTATCTCTCCACCTTCTGGCCTCTTTATTTGCCCGATCTCTCTCTCTATAAGAGGCTATTTGCAGCACAAAGTATGTGCTCTTTTTTTTTACTTCTTTATAAGGCTGCCTAACATCATCCGCGCCGAGGACCTTCTTTTTAACTGACTCTTTTCTTGGCCCTAATTGCTCTTCTTCCTCAGTATCCAGTGGAGTTACCTGAGTCGTTTTTTCTTCCCTTGTTTCAGGCACTGCCCTTGCGACAACCTGGGTCTGGAGTGATTCATCCATGCTGCGTCCAACCAGCTTTTGACCAACCCAGAAACCCAAGATAAACATCCACAGAAAGACACAAACAGTAGATACAGTCAGAGCGGCAAGCCCCCCCCAACTTATCTGAAACTGTATTTTTCGATTTTTTTTTCTGGTTCGAGCCATCTCTAAACCTCATATTCAGCTCATCAGACTGAGCTATACATATTAAACTAAAAACTACATTTTTTCAGGCGCTGATACTCCCAATAGCCCCAGACCTTTATGAAATATCCTTCTTGTCACATCTGCCAAGAGAAGCCGGGCCTGAGTCAAATCCTCATCATCAGCGATAAACCGATGACGGGTATAGTAGCTATGTAGTTGACCTGCCAACTCTGTAAGATAATAGCTGACGCGATATGGCTCAAGTGCAAGGGCGCTGTCAGCCACCAGACAAGGGAATGCATCCAGTTGCTTCAAAAGCTTGATATCCTCCGGGGTGCTGAGGAGTGAGATATCAATATCCTGTGGCTTTGTGAGAGAAATCCCCTGCTCTCGCGCATTCCTAAAAACGCTTGAAAGCCTGGCATGCGCATATTGTACATAATAAACAGGATTTTCCTGGGTCTGGCTCCTGGCAAGATCCAGGTCAAAGTCAAGGTGACTGTCGCATCTGCGGGTCAAGAATATAAACCGCGCAGCATCGCTACCCACATCATCCAGCACTTCCCTCAAGGTCACAAACTCACCGGCCCTGGTTGACATGGCCTTAATTTTCCCCCCTTCCAGAAGATTGACAAGCTGTACGAGAAGGACATGCAACTTATCTTCCTGGTAACCCAAGGCCCTAATTGCTGCCTTCACCCTTGCCACATATCCATGGTGATCAGCACCCCAGATGTCAACCAGAAGATCGTATCCCCTTTCCAGCTTGTGTCTGTGGTAAGCGATGTCTGACGCAAAATAGGTAAGAATTCCATTTGAACGCTTAACTACTCTGTCTTTTTCATCTCCAAGGGCAGTGGCCCTAAACCACAATGCCCCTTCTTCCTCGAATATATAGCCTTTATCCTGTAACTCCGAGATGGTTCTGTCAACCAGCCCGCTTTCATGAAGGGTTTTCTCACTAAACCAGTTATCATAATGGACCCTGAACTCCTCAAGATCCTTGCGGATGTCAGAGGCTATGATTTTGACAGCCGTATCAATAAAAAATGTCAGGCAAGATTCCTGGGGCATGTCCAGGTATCTGTCCCCTTCTCCCGAGGCAATGCTTGAGGCAATATCACGGATATAGTCCCCCTGATAATACTCTTCGGGAAATTCTACCTCATGCCCAAAATGTTCCAAATATCGTAAGTAAACAGAGGCCCCTAGTGTCCTCATCTGATTTCCTATGTCGTTGATGTAATACTCCCTTTCCACATTGAAACCGGCGGCCTTTAAGACCCTGGCCAGGGAGTCACCAACGGCTGCACCTCTACCGTGGCCTACATGTAGCGGCCCTGTCGGGTTGGCACTTACAAACTCTAACTGTACCAGCCGGCCATTACCAGCATCGGACTCGCCGTAAGAATCTCCTGCCTCCCAAATGGTCCGCAGATTCTTCTGCCACCAGGTAGTAGCTATAAAAAAATTGAGAAATCCCGGCCCTGCTACCTCAATCTTATCAAATAGGGGATCGGACTTTAATGTTTTGGCCAGACAACCGGCCATCTCCCTTGGCGACCTCTTGAGCCTGGAGGCAGTTATTAGGGCTAAATTGCTGGCGAAATCGCCATGGACTTCCTGTTTTGGAGGTACAACTTGATGTGATGCCGATAGAGACACATCAGGAAACGCTCCTTTAGCAACACCTTCTCTATAGGCCTTCTCTACAGCCTCCTGTATCCTGTTGCGTAACACCTTTTTCCTTCTCTGATACCTGTTTGCGACGTACTAAAGCCTGAGCCACTTACAAAATCGAAATAATATACCGCATTATGTTTTTATGGGAAAATTTTTGCAAAAAATGGGGCCCTAGTGCCCCATTTTCTGTTAAAATAGCTGGAAAAGTAACCGGTGATTTAAAAACGGTGAAATTAACTCATGGAAATAATTTATACAAAAGAACAAGCGGCTCGGATTTTTATGAAAAATTGTACGATAAACCCCGGCCTTTTTATTTGTTACCGACTTTATTGCAATATATGCCGTATAGAATGGGAGAATAGGTGCTGGAACAAGAACAAAGTTTAAAGGGACAAGTTCGTTCTCTTTGACCGTCTATCCAGAAAGTAGCATGTTTACAAAAACTGTAATGGTTTCCAGGAAGCATAGGTTCAAAATCTTGACAAATCCCTTCAAATGATTCCACAGATTGACTGCGAAAACCAAGGGACATATTCAGTTCTTCCTTACTATCATTATCGATCACTTCCCTTTGCACCTCAATCTTTAGGTATTAGGATCTCAACGTATTTGCAATAAATACTTTTTTTTATAACCAGCAAGAATTATTCCAGACATTTAATCATTAATTAGTGCTGCAAAAACCGCGACTTTCAGCACGCTAAAAAGATATAAGGGAAATAAGTTGCCATTGCAAGGATTTTTTTTACACTATGGGAAATCTTTTTCAGTAGTTGATCTATGCGACTACCAATGCCTCCTTTTCATGGGTTTTTCCTGATTTTGATAGCTGATTTGAGATTTTTCGAGTAAATATTTCTTAAACATTAAGATAAGGTAAATATTAATCCTGTTACAATTTCAGGAAATCGGTTCAATTAACTAGGTAATAACAATATGATATTGAAAAATAAGACTAAAAAAGTAGGTCGAAATGATCCATGCCCTTGCGGAAGCGGGCTAAAGTATAAAAAATGTTGCCTTCTCAAGAAAGGCTCGGAACAACGTGATCTCAAAGACCTGTATTTACAGAAATACAGAATTCGACTCAAGGAAAAGGAGGATATCGAGGGCATCAGGAAGGCTGGACAGTTGGTCCTGGAGCTCCTGCAATTGGTGAAGGATGAGATTAGGCCTGGAATAATCACCGATGATATTAACACCCTGGTCCATGAATTCACCTTAAAAAATAATGCCGTCTCCGCGCCTCTGAATTATAGAGGTTTTCCCAAAAGTGTCTGTGTTTCGGTAAATGAAGTTGTCTGTCACGGAATCCCTGGTAAACGGGTTTTAAAAGACGGAGATATTGTGAATGTGGACGTAACTCCCATCTTGAATGGGTATTATGCCGATGCAAGCCAGACTTTTTTCGTGGGATCGCCCAGTTCCAAGGCCCAAAAAATTGTCAGGGTTACCCGCGAGAGTCTGAAGGTCGGCAGGTCCATGGTGCGCCCAGGAAATACAATAGGAGATATTGGATGGGCCATACAAAAATATGCCGAGGGGGAAGGGTGCTCAGTGGTCAGAGAATTTGTTGGTCATGGTGTTGGGTTTGAATTCCACGAACCTCCAGAGGTCCCCCATTATGGTCTAAAAGGGAAGGGTATAGGCCTCGTTCCAGGTATGGTCTTTACAATTGAACCTATGATAAATCTGGGAAGAAGAAATATTCTGATATTGGAAGATAAGTGGACAGTAGTAACCGAGGACGGATCGCTTTCTGCTCAATTTGAACAAACACTCGTTGTTACTGAAAATGGTTATGAGAGCTTAACGCCTTTTGATCTGTAAACCAGACCAATTATCACCAGAAGTAATCCGGTTCAATTGACAGGTCTAGCTCATAGCTGGCAGCCATGAACTCTGAGCTACCAGCTATGAGCTAATCTGTGAATAATTTTGAATACAAGAAACTCGAAGTTAAAAAATGATCTCTTGTTTGGAAATTATTACATGTAAAGGCCTTAAGTAGATCTGTTGTCCTAAAAAGAATTCTTTCCAAAAAATTCCTGTGCTTAGGTAAGTGTTCGAATGCTCTTTCCGGCAAGAGGATTGTAGAGCTTGGTTATTGCAACCTTCATAACATCCAGTGTTCCCATATCCGAGATAATACCCATCAAGGTATTCTCTGCATCTTCAGGAAGTACACAGGCATTTGCCGAATCAAAGGTCAAGTCGGTGAAGCCCTTACAGAGTTTCTTTTTGTCTTTCTTGGTCATTTCCACCTGAATCGCCTTTTTGCCGTCAATTTCCTGGACTTGATCGGCCAATCCGGCAGCTTCAACCTTTTTAAGTTTTTCATCGTCCATAAAGACATTGATGTAGAAATCAGCCATAAATAACCTCCTCTTAATAAATTACTTGGGATATAATTTTTGGACAAAAATATATAATATGTTTTCTGCCCAAGGTACGCGAATTCTTGATTTTCCTTCAAAAATTGCCCTACACACAGCAAATTTTTATATCATGACACCTGTTTTGTGTCAAGAAGCTTGCTTGTTTTTGGGTATTACAAGAGGCTCCAATGACGGCTTGAAACTTGAAATTAGAAAATAGAAATTTGGGTAAGTAGAACAAAAAAGTTCAGAATACCGCAGATTATTAGATAATACGATCATCAACAGTACAAAAGCATGAAAGCCAAATTTCCAATTTCTATTTTCTAATTTCAACGTTCCGTGAACGCTTACATCTAGATTTTATGTTGTTTGATTGCAATCTCATAGAAGTCCGCACCTGTTACATCATTGATCACAATGGCCGGAAAGTCCTTAACCTTCATCCGGTACAGGGCCTCAGGACCCAACTCAGGAAATGCAATTAGCTCGCAGGTCTCTATACAGTTCGCCAGATAGGCTCCGGCACCACCGATTGTCGCAAAATATACGGCCTTGTGTTCTTTCAGGGCGGCCTTCATCTCTGTGGAGCGCTTTCCCTTTCCCATCGTGGCAAGTACTCCTTCAGCCAGCATACGGGGTGTATAGGCATCCATTCGACAACTGGTAGTGGGACCTGCGGAACCCACGGGCCTTCCTGGCGGGGCTGGAGAGGGACCTACATAGTATATTAACTGGCTCTTGAGGTCTACAGGCAAGGTGGCACCACTGTCTAACATTTCCACCAAGCGACGATGGGTTTGGTCCCGCCCTGTATAAACAACACCGTTGAGCAACACCCAATCACCAGCCCGAACGTCCGCCACAACCGATTCTGAAAGCGGTAGGTCTATGCGAAAGGCCCTGTCCTTAAAGGCCGTGGGATGCCGGGCATCATTTTCAAAGGACAAGCGGGGCTGGACCATCAGCCAAGAGCCATTCTTCCACCTTGCTGTGCAATGCCTGGCAGCGTGACACTGGATGTTTATTGCTAAAGGAAGACTTGCTATATGACAGGGATAGACCTCCACGGCCACACCAAGTGAAGTAACAGACCCACCAAGTCCCAGGGGACCAATACCCAGGCCATTTATTTGAACAAAGATCCGGTCCTCCAACTCTGCCACATTATCCCTTGAATTTTTTGAGCCCACAGGTCTCAACAGGGCCTTTTTGGCAAGCAGCGCCGCCTTTTCCGTGGTGCCGCCAATACCTATGCCTATTATCCCTGGAGGACAGGGGTTCGATCCGGCCTTTAGTACCTGATCCGCCACCGCCTTCACAATGCCATCCTCGCCTGCCGAAGGCGGAAGCATCACTGTAGTGCTCATATTTTCGCTTCCGCAACCCTTTGGCAGTACAGAAATCTCCAAGGTGTCACCGGCCACCGGCTCAAAATGAACAACTGCAGGGGTGTTGTCCCCTGTGTTTTTCCTGGTAATAGGATCGCAAACAGAGCATCTCAGGCAGCCCTCTGCTGTACCCAGGGCAATCCCCTCATTTACCGCCTTAACCAGATCGCCCTCAATATCAATCTCCTGACCTATTTGCAAAAATACGACGTCAATACCTGTATCCTGGCATATCGGAAGACCGGTCTGCCTGGCAAGCCTTGCGTTTTCTAATATAATATCAAGTACTAGTTTGCCAGCCTGTGATTCCTCTCTCTCCCTTGCGGCCAAGAGGGCTGACTCGACATCCTGTGGCAGTTCGCGATTTGCGGTCTGTACCAGCCTGCTTACTATCGAAGAAATTTCTTGTTGCATTAAACTCATAACTGAAGTTTAGACTCTCAGATACACAAAAGCAAATATCTACAGATTATATGTAAGAAACAAGTAAATTGTCCTCATTTGTAGCATATTTTAAGGGACATTGTTGAATTTGGTGAATAAATATGGTAGTCATAAAAGGTATTATGAAACGGGTAATTGGGAGGAATTGAAGGCCGGAAGCCGCCGAAGGCGGATTTCTCAGGTGAGATCAACGATAGTGTATGAACTGGAGGTACTTTCATGGTTTCACAGTTGAAATTAACTGTAATATGCGAAAATAGCGTCTTCGGTCCCTCCGGGTTGATCGGGGAGCACGGCTGGTCTTGCTATTTTGAGACCGAAGGGTATAGCATGTTGTTTGACACAGGCCAGGGCCTTGGTGTGATCCCTAACAGCTTGATTCTGAAAAAAGACTTGAGGTCTATTGATGCTATAGTTTTGAGCCATGGGCACTATGATCACACATCCGGGCTTCCGGCAGTATTAGGGATCTCAGGGCCTAAGCCGGTCTATGCCCATCCTGACATCTTTCTTGTTCGATACTATAAGAAAGGAGATGTACTGAGGGAGATAGGGCTTCGATACAAAAAGGAGTATCTTGAGGCTATCGGAGCCCGGTTTGTCGATGTAGAAGGGTTCAAGGAGATCTATCCTGGCGTGTATTTGACTGGTATGGTTCCTAGGATAACTGATTTTGAACCCCCTGATCCAAATATGCAATTAAGAGACCCAGAGGCTGGTTGGGTTCAAGATCCTTTGAGAGACGACCTTTCTGTAGCGATAGATACGGAGAAAGGCCTCTTTGTAATACTCGGCTGTGCTCATGCAGGGATTATCAATATTCTGAGGTATATACAGAAGAATCTTCCCGGTCGGCCAATCCATACTGTGATGGGTGGTACTCATCTGGGCCTTGCAGATCCTGCCCAGTTTGGCGTCACACTGTCCGCCCTTGAGGAGTTCAGTATTAAGAGGCTGGGAGCTGCCCACTGTACCGGGCTTGAGAATGGAGCAAAACTCTATAATGCACTTGGTGAGAGGTTCTTCTTTGCCTCAGTGGGAGTGAGCCTTAGTATTTGATCGACGAGCCAGAAACTAGCTCCATTTCCCGTTTGGAGCCTTGCTTGGGAGGTCAATCAGTTTTTTAAGTCTTTCCAGGAAAAAAGACCTTGGTATTTCCTTTGCGCCAAGGCTCAAGAGGTGCCAAGTAGTGACCTGGCAATCAATCATGGCAAAGCCCCACTCAGATAGTTGGCCTACAAGGGTCACAAATGCTACTTTTGATGCATCTGAAACTTTGGTAAACATTGATTCACCAAAAAAGACCCTGCCTATTGCTATCCCGTAAAGTCCGCCAACGAGTCGATCCCCTTGCCAGGTCTCTACAGAATGGGTCTTTCCCAGATAGTGAAGTTTTGTGTATGCCTCAATCATTTCCGGTGTAAGCCAGGTTCCTTCGCCTCTTTTAATTCTGGTCTCTGAGCAGGCCCTTATTACTTCCTTAAAGGCACGGTCCAAAGTGACTTGAAGGCGTCCCTGCCGGATAATTCGTTCAAGACGTCTGGATACATGAAGGTTTGAGGGCTC
This sequence comes from Deltaproteobacteria bacterium, assembly GCA_030262715.1. Taxonomy (GTDB): domain Bacteria; phylum Desulfobacterota; class Dissulfuribacteria; order Dissulfuribacterales; family UBA3076; genus UBA3076. The sequence continues at coordinate 20,638 of JAJSZR010000005.1, read as the reverse complement.
TAGAATCAACCTCGGATCCGGGGACCACCAAAATATTGGTTCCCTAGGATTGTACCAGGGGAATATCCCTTGGCGATATGCGAGAATTAGCCTTGGGATACTCAGGTCCCCGCCAACAGCCAAGAGTCCGTCTTCTCTGGCAAGTTCGGGAGGTGGAAAAACCAAATCTCCGGTTAGTAGATATACAGGCATAATTCAAGCGGCTCCTCAGATAATATAAAAAACCCAAGGGCATCTGTACATAATGGGTATCAAGCCGGAGTTCTTTACGCTAAACTGAATGATGATTCAACTCTTGTTTTCAATATTAGCCGGACATCATGAAGGAAAAATCTATTGAGGCAATTTATGAAATATTTCGGTGCAGTACTCTGGTTGACACAACCTTTGGTCAGAATTAGTGTCTTTTAGCATTCTAAGGTATTAAGTACTAACAAGGTTTGTGAGAAAAGTCACGTATGGATACAAAGCACATCGATCTATCTGAACGAAGCCGCGAGATACTGAAGACCATTATTCATGCTTATATAAACAGCGCGGAACCAGTAGGGTCCAGGACTGTGTCCAAGAAAGCCGGGCTTGGATTAAGTCCTGCTACCATCCGTAATGCCATGGCCGACCTTGAGGATATTGGCCTGCTATTCCAGCCCCATTCGTCAGCAGGGCGTCTTCCAACTGAGACAGGTCTGCGTTATTACCTGGACTTCCTCTTGGAAAAGGAAGATTTGTCTTGGGGCGACCAGGTAGCCATAGAAAAGGGTTTGATGTTCAGGCCTGCTGATTTGGTATTGACTCTCAAGCGTGCTGTTCAAATACTGGCGTCTTTTTCAGGGCACGCAGCAGTAGTAAGTGTTCCCCGGCTTACCTGTGACTACCTGATACACCTTGAATTCCTGCGAATCCGGCCGGGCCTGATACTTGTCATCAGTGTATCTGACACCGGTATGGTGCAGAATCGACTTGTCCAGATCGATTATGACATCCCGGAGGAGAAGCTGGAGCAAATTTCCCAGTATCTCAGCAGCAAGCTTGTCCACATGTGCCTGGAAGAACTCAGGTCCGTGATTATAGAGGAACTAAAAGAAGAAAAAAGAGTCTTTGACGTCCTTTTAGAAGACTTCCTTGATCAGATGAAGAGGTCAACTGAGCAGGGAGAGGTCTTTATCGAAGGCAAACTCAATTTCCTTGATAAACCAGAGTTTTCGAACGTATCCCGTATCAGGGCCATTCTTCAGACATTTGAAGAGAAGGAGGCCCTTTTGACCCTTTTGGACAGGTGTTTGGACTCAAGAGGAGTGCAAATATATATCGGATCTGAAGGGCTTGGAAATGAGATGCCGGCCTGCGGCATGGTGCTGGCTCCCTATGCTGGAAGTGACAGTCCCTTGGGGAGCCTGGGTATTGTTGGCCCGATTCGTATGAACTATGCCCGGGCAGTGTCCCTGGTTGAATATACTGCCCAGGTTTTAGGCGAAAAGTTTAAGGAATCTTGATCATGGACAACAAAGATATGGAAGAAAAGCAGACAACTGGAGAAGAAGAGATCGAGAGCGCAGGCGGTGATAAAAATGATCTGGCCCAAAATCTGGCGGACAGAGAGACAGAACTCGAGCAATGTCAGGAAAAGGTGCTGCGCCTGGCTGCCGACCTGGAAAATTTTAAAAAGAGGATAGAGCGAGAAAAATCGGAATATATGAAATATGCCTTAGAATCCTTTGCCAGAGAACTGCTGCCTTTTCTTGACAACCTGGAACGGGCCGTGACCTCAGCTAAGGATTCAAGAGACTTTGATAAGTTGACAGAGGGGCTTGAGCTGACCATGTCCGGCTACTTAAAGACCTTGGAGCGTTTCGGTCTCAAGGTCTTTACTGCAGAAGGACATAAGTTTGATCCGAATCTGCATGAGGCCCTTACTGTGCAAGAGCATGAGGGAGTGGAAGAAAATACGGTGATAAAGGAACTTTTAAAAGGTTATACGCTTCATGAAAGGATCTTGAGGCCTGCTCTTGTAATAGTATCAAAAAATGCAACAGAAGGGAGTGGACAAAAAGAAACTAGTGCTTAGTTTTAGGAGCAGTAAAATTACAACTCGATTCAGATTCTTATATTGAAGCTTTTTTACAAGGAGGTTTTGTAACATGGGAAAGGTAATAGGCATAGACTTGGGGACCACCAACTCCTGTGTGGCCATCATGGAGGGAGGTGATCCCAAAGTTCTAAATAATGCCGAAGGTGGGCGCACTACACCCTCGGTAGTAGCCTTTACAGATAAAGGTGAACGATTGGTGGGAATGCTGGCCAAGAGGCAAGCAGTTACCAATGCGGAAAACACGGTCTTTGCAGTCAAGAGGCTTATTGGCAGGAAGTTTAGTGATGCAGAAGTCCGGAAGTCTAAGGATATAGCCCCCTTTAAGATTGTCGAGGGTTCAAGCGGAGATGCGTGCGTGGAAGTGGGGGGTAAGCAGCACAGCTCTGCTGAGATCTCAGCCATGGTCCTCGGCAAGATGAAGCAGACTGCTGATGATTACCTTGGTGAGAAGATAACCGATGCAGTGATTACCGTGCCGGCCTATTTCAACGACAGCCAGCGCCAGTCCACCAAAGATGCAGGTCGTATTGCAGGATTAAACGTCCTGCGCATCATCAACGAGCCTACGGCAGCAGCTCTGGCCTATGGTCTGGATAAGAAGACGGAAGAAAAGATTGCCGTATTTGACTTGGGCGGAGGCACTTTTGATATCTCTATACTGGAGATCGGAGAGGGAGTTTTCGAGGTAAAGGCCACTAACGGAGACACGTTTCTTGGGGGTGAGGACTTTGACCTTCGGATAGTTGATTGGCTGGCGGATGAATTCAAGAAGGAACAGGGTCTGGATCTCAGACAGGACCGGATGGCCCTTCAGCGTCTCAAAGAGGCGGCTGAAAAGGCCAAGTGCGAGCTTTCAAGCACCCCGGAGACTGAGATTAACCTGCCATTCATTACGGCTGATGCCAGTGGTCCGAAGCACCTGGTCATGAAACTCACCAGGGCCAAGCTTGAAGCCATGGTAGAAGACCTGATCGACCGCGTTGAGGGTCCGTGCAAGATTGCTCTCAAAGACGCCAGCCTCACTCCTGCTGACATAAACGAAGTCATATTGGTTGGTGGCATGACCCGTATGCCAAAGGTCCAAGAGAAGGTCATAGGATTATTTGGCAAAGAGCCTCATAAAGGTGTCAATCCGGATGAAGTCGTGGCAATAGGGGCGGCTATCCAGGGGGCGGTCCTTAAGGGCGAAGTCAAGGACGTGCTACTTCTGGATGTAACTCCCTTGTCCCTTGGTATTGAGACCCTGGGACAAGTCATGACCAAGCTGATTGAGAAGAATACCACCATTCCAACCCGGAAGAGCCAGATTTTCACAACTGCCGCTGATAACCAGAATGCTGTAACCATTCATGTGCTTCAGGGTGAGCGTGAGATGACATTAGGCAACAAGACCATCGGACGGTTCGAGCTGGTTGGAATCCCGCCGGCTCCTCGTGGAGTGCCTCAGATAGAGGTCACTTTTGATATAGATGCTAATGGTATCCTGAATGTGGCAGCAAAAGATATGGCAACTGCCAAGGAGCAGTCCATCAGGATCCAGGCATCCAGTGGTCTCAGCGAAGAAGAAATTCAGAAGATGACGAAAGACGCGGAGCTCCACGCTGAGGAAGATAAAAAGCAAAGAGCGGCAGCGGATGTCCGGAATCAGGCCGACACCTTGATTTACAGTACGGAAAAGAGCCTTCAGGAACTCGGAGACAAGGTAGATTCTGCTACCAAAGACCAGATCAACGATAAAATCAAAGATCTCAGAAAGGCCATGGAAGGCACAGACGTACAGGCGATTAAAAAGGCCCAGGATGAGCTTATGCAGGCTTCTCACAAGCTGGCTGAAATGATGTACCAGCAGGCTGCGAGTGGCGCTCAGGCAGGCGGGGCTGAAGATACATCCGGCAAAGGTGAAAAAGGTGGCAAAGGTGGAGGAGATGAGGACGTAGTAGACGCTGATTTTGAAGAGGTGAAGTAAGGGTTTCCTCTTTATCTCAAGAGATTGAAGGGGCTGCTATCCGGAAGCACCGGCCCTATTTAGAAGCCACGGTTTCTAATTGAGACGCGCAATATAACTCCCATCGTCATCCTGACGATTAAACTCTATCCAGCCTGAATCTTTCAGCATACCAGGGTTGAGTATCACAGTGCGCCCGATCCGATCTTCGCCTCTGGATTCGTGTATGTGGCCTGTAAAGCAAAAGTCAGGCTGTTTTTCTTCAATGAATTTCCTGATGGCTGTGCTACCAGCGTGGATGCCGCTGCCTATCCGGTCGGTAGTAGTATTAAAAGGAGGGGTATGGGATATCAGGACCTTGATCGGTGCTTTAGTCACATATTGGTATGCCTTGTTGACAATGTCCCAAAGTTCTTCTTCAGAGAACTCGGTTGGGGTGTTAAAGGGAGTGTAATTGGATCCTCCTACACCGAATATTCCCAAGTCCCCCAGGACAATCCCTTTACCATGGATATTTATGCCAAGCTCATCCAGATAGTCCCCGACTGATGCCTGATCCATATTACCCAGGACAGCATATATTTTGGGATTAATGCGCTGGATGGCATCCAGTACAGTTGAGGCATCTTCTTTCCCCCCAAAATTGGTAAAATCCCCTGTAACTATCACCAGGTCCGCCTTTGAAAGCCCGGTGATATTCTCAATGCCCGCATACTCCATGTGGATATCTCCAAAGGCTATAATGCGCATTCGGTCCTCCTATTAACTGAGTTTATGGCCATCGGTATAATTATAGACAGGATATACACGATCATCAGGATCATAAATCATACCAAAGAGATTTATATCCCAAGTCATTTCCAGTGTCCATTTTTCACCGACGAGCAACGCAGCCATCGGGACATTGTTCTCGGAACGGCAATTCCGATATCAAGCTACATTCCTCAGACAGATTTGATCTGTTCTCTGTAGGAAGTTTTTCAAAAAGGGCAGATATAGATAAAGCTACAGACCGTTAGCCTTGGCAGTTTCTATAAGTAAGAGCATTATTCGCTTGCCTTTTTTTACAGTCACTCGATCTTTTACCAGGAGCGCTTCTTGCGGCGGTCATTTCGTGCCCTTGCTTCGTTTACCTTTAAATTGCGTCCACCAATGTCCTTGCCGTTAAGAGCTTTTATGGCAGCATCGGCATCGGCATTATCCATTTCGGCGAAGCAAAAACCACGCGGTCTCCCTGTATCGCGATCAGTAATCCAATTAAAGGACTCGAGAGTCCCATACTGCTCAAGCATTTCGCGAACTTCTGCTTCTGTGGTACTAAAGGGCAAATTTCCAATATAAAGTTTCATGAATACCTTCCTCTAGGAGCAACTATAATTTCTTGCGGCCTTTCGCATTTGTTTAGACACTGTTGAGCGCAATATATTCAGCGCAGAAGCACAGAGTGCACCGAGTTTATCGTCATAAAACCCGCGGCTGGAAGAATTTGCGGATGCACTCCTTCTTGTTTTAATAGTTGCTCAGGCTTAAGGGCCATTAAAGATAATGTTGATTAAAAAATAAAATGAAAAAGCGGGGCCTCGAAAGCAAACTCGCTTTTAGGTGTCGATTTCCGAGGCCCACCGGTACTAGGAACGCACGTTGGATGCCTGGGGGCCCTTGGGACCCTCAACTACATCAAACTCCACTGTCTGTCCTTCTTCTAGGGACTTGAATCCGGAGCCCTCGATAGCACTGAAGTGGACGAAGACGTCAGGACCATTCTCTTGAGAGATGAAACCGAAGCCCTTCTGATCGTTGAACCATTTCACAGTTCCTTTCACTATAATCTTACCTCCTTTCCTTAAAACTATGGGCTCTTTCGACCCATGTGTTGCACTTGCCATGGGTTCGAAATGCCCAAACGGAAAGGATCCGCCATGAAGGTAATTTCTGATCCATACAGAGTGTCATATTTCATCAAGGGCCTATCAACAAAAAAAGAGGCATATTCGTAGCCTCTTCATTTACAGACCTGCCACTTGATAGCCTTATAGATCGACGCTATAGGTAATTACAGCTATCGCTCTATCAAATATACGATACGGGACATTTCTTCTAGTGTCAATAAAAAAACAGGGAGAATTCCAGCGCCGCTACCAGGAGGTGTTAGAAGCGGCCGACGAAAGAAAGGTAATAACCCTGAACCTGTGAACGCCTATGATATAGGTATGGATAAAAGATGAAAAGGAAAAGGAAAAAACTCAAGGAGCTTTACAGTCAATATGAAAAAGACGTGGCCGAGTTCAAAAAATCAGCGGTATGTGTAAAGGGCTGTGCTGACTGTTGTATAGACGTTGGAAACATTGATATTACAACGCTTGAAGGCATTATCATCCATGACCGGGTAGCCACGTTTGAAGAGCCGCTAAAATCGGAAATAAAGGCCATGCTGGCTAAAAACAAAATGGAGAGAGAAAACGGAAGGCTTTCTCGATGCGCCTTTCTCAAGGCGGATAAGACCTGCATAATTTATGATATCCGTCCCTTCAGTTGCAGGCGGCTCTATTCAGTCAAAAAGTGCGATGGTGCCTCGCCGACCATTCACCGTCAGGCATTAAACCTGGCCAATCAGACAGTAAAAAAGATTCAACAACTTGATTTTAACGGATATTCCGGGCATATCAGTTACATTCTCTATTTGCTGGACAGGGAAGAATTCAGGAAGCTCTATCTGCGTGGCAAGTTCAAACCACAAAAGATAGCAGATTTCGGACAAAGCCATGGGATATTGATTAATCGTTCTGTCCCGCGCTGAAATTCAGGCCAGAGCGATTTCCTGTCAAATAAAAAATAGACTTCATTTGAGCCTCTTGCAAAACTCAAGATTTTATTCAAGGGCAAGGCGCAAACGGTAGCGCGTTCAACTTAGTCAATAATGTCCCCTAGATCACTTTCGAAATAAGGGAAGTGCCCCCATATTTATACCCCATATTTATACTCTTGACATTAGACCCATATTATGACACCTTAAATAAAAAAACAGGGACGATAATATGCTGATTCCAACCAAAATTCAGATTGACAAAAAAATTTACGAATTCATCAAACAGACCCACAAAGAGCTGCACTACAAAAGCCTGAGCGAGTATATGCGAGAGGCCGTCAACACCAAGGTGGAGGAAGACCGCAAAAAGCTCCGGGAACTAAAAAGAATGGCAGCCATGGAGATGATCGGCAAAGCGTCGTATGACAATCTTTTTGAATCGATAGAAGGGGAAGATTTTGAGAACCGGTGAAATCTATTGGGTAAATCTTGATCCCGCCATTGGGGACGAAATCAGGAAAAGACGACCGGTAATTGTCATAAACGGCGGTCATGACAAGCATCTTAAACTTGCCATTGTAGCGCCCATTACCGCTTGGAGCCCGCATTGGAAGAAAAATCCGTTTTTTGTTTTTCTGGAACCCGACTCAAACAACGGGCTGCGGAAAAAATCAGCAGTTGACTGTTTTCAGATCAGGGCCATCAGCCATATGAGATTTGTGGAAAAGATCGGAAGCATCTCAAAAGATAAAACCGACCTCATAAAGAAATCAATTGCCCTTATTCTTGACATCGAACCGGAACACTGTGAGTAAGCCAGCCATGGGAAATCAGGGGTATTTTCTTCCCCGGTCTGGCACGCCAACAGATAATGAACGGCTCCTAAACTGTGAGTCAAAATATAGAAATAGAGTGTCCCCTATTATGCACGCAATTATGTTTTATTTTGACTTGGTGTGTCATTACTGTTACACTTAAATCCAATTTAATTATGGGAGGAAATACAATGCCAACCCAAAGTCCGCGTGTAAACGTAGTTTTGGACAATTTGCTTTACCAAAATGTCCGGCTTTTGGCAGAAAAAGATAATGTATCATTATCAGCCAAGGTCAGAGATTTGCTTAAAGAGGCCCTGGAAATTCAAGAAGATATTGTCCTTTCCGTATTTGCTGAAAAAAGGGAAAAATCATGGAGTGATGCTGATACACTGACCCATGATGATGTATGGTCTTAAGCCCCGGTTCTTGCGGAAAGACAATGTCATACAAACTCAAATACCATCCTGAGGTTAAAAAAACTGACCTGCCTAAGATCGATTTGAAAAAAAGGAGTATTATCAAGAAAGCTATTGAGGAACGGCTTGCAAGCCAACCTGAAATCTATGGGAAACCATTACAAAGGACCCTTAAGGGTTACTGGAAGTTGAGAGTTGGGGATTACCGTGTTATCTTCAAAGTTGCCAGTAACAGTGTTTTTATATTCGGCATAATTCACAGAAAAGAAATTTACAGGCGCATCAAAAAACGAACAACAGCGTAGCCCTGACTCCCTATGGTTCTTTTTAAAGATAAGCCGTTAAATCCGACACCCCTCGCGCCTCCAGGAAAGCTCCCTCTGTGGGAATCTATTACGACCACTCCCGCAAACCCAACCGGCCTTGACATTTCCTTTTAAAGGGACTACCATAATACCAAAAGTAGCTACAAACTCAAACTGGGAGAGCTAGTTATGATCACTGCAGGTGTTAAAGAACTGAAGAATAATTTGAGCAGTTATTTGACTCGCGTAAAAGGCGGAGAAGAGGTCATTATAACCGATAGAGGAAAGATTTTTGCCCGAATTGTTAAAGAAGAAGCCTCCAATAAATCAATTCAAGCTTCACTCGCACCTTTGATAGTCAAGGGGTTGATAAAATTACCGAGCCGCGAGATAAATAAACAGAATCTATCTCCAATTCAAGTCCCTGGAAAGCCTGTGTCAGAAATGGTTTTGGAGGATAGGGGATGATCTTGTACCTGGATACAAGCGCACTCCTGAAAAGGTACTTCAAAGAACCTTACTCAAACGAGCTACTTGCAAAGTGGAAAGAAGCCACGCAGATTATCACATCCTCTGTAGCGTATGCTGAGACCATGGCTTCTCTTTATCGAAAGAAAAGAGAGGTAGATCTAAGCAGTAAAGTATTCAACAAGCTCGTCAATTCATTCCATCTGGACTGGGAAACCTTTATCCGTGTGGAAGTCAATGAGGGTCTAAATGAAACTATCCACAAAGTTGTAGCAAGACATCCCCTCCGTGGACTTGACGCTATACACCTTGCATCAGCAATTATAACACATGAGAGGATAAACGAAGCTTTCCTCTTTGCCTGTTTTGACCAAAAGCTAATTAATGGCGCTCAAATGGAAGGACTTGCAACCTTCCCAGCCCCGCCATCCCATGGGCCTTAAGCCATCATCCTATTCACCTTTTTAGGCCTTTGGCAGACGGCTATTGTGTCGAGGTGTTACCATGACAACAACTGGCCAAATCAACGTCAATTAAACTATTAAACTAACACAGTCGCGGCCTTTATAAACTGTGGGCAAGCCCCGATAATCGTTATGATTTTCATGACTTAATTTTCCAGAAGCTTTGAGACGAGATTTTGCAAGACTTCTTGATTTTTTTTCGCGCAGAGTACGGAAGCGGACTTGTGAGACTGTTCCTTGAAATGGTTAATTCTTTCTGTTGTCAGTTGATTCAAAGCCGAAGCCATGGACTCTATTGAAAAGTCCTCAGCCACGACCCCAATATTATGTTCTCGAACAAGCCGAGCCATTTCCGGCGACGGCCATATGGCAATGCACAAGCGGCCTTGGATGAATTCAAACAGCTTATTGGGAAGGGCCATGCGATAATTAAAGGCTCCGGGCCAAAGAAGAAAGAGCCCGATATCGTAGTCGTTTATTTCCTTAGCAATATGTTGCATCGGAACCGGATCTCGAAAATGAATCCGTTTACTTCTCTGTGCCAATTTTTTTAGTTTCCGGAAATAGCGTGGCTTGTTAGGTACTAGCATCAAGTCGAGAGTGAAACGCTCGTCCAAATGATCCATCAAAAGGATCATGTTTTCCAAACGACGGGACGTATGGAGACCGCCATGATGGATGATGTGTATTCTGTCATCTTGATGAACGGGTTTGGGCTCAAGTTTCTCGTAAAATGGCGCATTGGTAAGGACGCCACACTCTACCCCGTAGACACGCTTGTATTCATCCGCAATTCCCTGACAAACGGTTGTCATTGCATCTACCTGAGGTAAATATTTACGGCAGATATAATCCCAATAATCTTTAAAAAAGAAATTAAACAGCCAATTATCGTCAAAGTGGCGTGGCTCATATTCATGGGCGTCTAGAAGCACCTTGTGCCCACACTTTGACGCTAGACTTAGGGATAATGGGAGTGTATTTAGGTCATTTGCAATAATGAGATCAAAGCTCTGGTCTTTTAATTGTCGATAAGCTTTCCGCACCATGTCTGAAGCCCAGTAAACGGCTTCAAACTGATTCATTTTTAGCTGGATTCCCATACCTATTTTTTGGGGTAGAGTAAGGCCCTTATTTGGTATTGGATAAAATGAGACTCCGGTTACGTGAGGGTCGCTAAGACCAGCAGAAATCAGTCGATAATTGTCTTTCAAAAATAAAATCTGCCTATAAACTCGAGGATCACGCTCAAGATTCGAGAAGCTTATAATTAATATTTGTTTTCTGAAACTATCAATCATAAATTTTGGATCGTTTTTGTTGCGTCAACGGTTTTTTGACATTATCGGGTATGAAGTGCATTATTTGGGTTTATCTGAAGGTTGCTCTGAATTTCTTGTCTTCGATACGAACACCTCTTTTAATCCACTTCATCATCAACAGGGCCTTTTCTCTTGCACGAAAAAACCAATGATTTGGGTGGGATAAGAAATAAATTAGTTGATATCCTGAATTAATGGCCTCGACAAGTGACATCCCATAGGCCCAGCCAAAGTTTAAGACTGGCGTAGTATCTGAAATATATCGGTCTATTTTTTTAAGAAGTGCTTGATCATAAGCTTCCAGATTTATTCCTGCCGATTCACATAATTTTTGATCAATAATTTCATTGTTGGCCATTCTTATTTTTCTATTGATAGGATGACCATGTGAAGCAATCGTCCTACATGAAACTTGGTATTTCTGGCGAAATTGTATAATTTCCTCTATCAATTCTTTTCGTGTCTCTTCAATAAGATCAGGAGTGATTTGTTCTCTATTTTGAATCCCATATCGGAGGCAGACGTCAGCTAATGTCTCGTAATGTAATCCAACCTCGCCTCCAGCATTCTTTATATCACGAATTGTGTCGATTTTCGCTGTACTCCAGCGAAAATACCAACTGGATGCGATACCTAACTTTTTTTCCACGTCTAACATTTGCTTTACGCCGAGGTCTCTCACGTCGACATCGTGTCTGAGGATCACATAAGGTTCTTTCGATTTGAATGTTAGAAAGTCTGATAAGCTACCCAATCTGTATCCATGTGAAAGAGCAAATTGAAGTTGACTCCTGTAATCAGAAAGCCTGTCATTTCTTAAAATCATTAAGGCGATATCCAGATTTCGCTTTCCCATATTAGAGCCTCAATTATACGGCGCTGGCTGAATTCAGGCAGAAAGTAATGCAGAAAAAAGTTCTAGTTCTTTCGGATCAGCTAATCTGTTGTTATGCCACAACAACGTAAAGTCTCCGGAGAACATGCGACATATGCGCTTATATTCTGCCATGACATCCAACGCCTCCCCTGATTCAACAGGTATACCCATGTAACAATCATCGAGAACGGTTCCCTCCATGATCACTAGCGGTCGTTCTCGAAGTCTAAGGGCTTTGCGCGTTCGAACATTAAAGGTTGAGTATTCATAGCAAGTACCGCAACGGAACCCAGCCATATCTGCAAATGTTAAGCTGGTATCATAATCCAGTCCCGCATCTTCCAAGTTCTGTAAGGTTGTTGGTGTCTCCCACCGCAAAAAATGCTGGCGGCTGCCCCATCGAACCTGACGGATGTCCTCTTGTTTGCAATATTTTTCTAGATGCTCAAATTCTTTTTTGGTTTGTGTAACACTTCTGTAAGAATGGTAAGTGGTGTGCAGGCCTATCTCGTGACCTCGTTTATATATCTTACGCAAAAGATTGGTAATGAGAGGATCTTCTAATCTGTAACGACCATCAAGATTACTGTCTGTACGGTCTGCAAAGAAGTAAAATGTGCCAACATATCCGTTACTTTCGAGAATGGTCATGAGCGCATTAAAGGTATTGAAAGGGTCATTTGTCACATCACCACGCTTGGCTTGAATGCTAGATAATAGTAAGCGACAAAATCCCGTCGGCGAGGTAGCCTTGAAAATCTCTGCGGCAAAATGCCTGCATAGCTCACTGTAGCGAAGCCAAGGGATTTTGTAAGGCTTATCTACGTCGCAGCTATATAAGAGGCGAAATTCCCTCCTTTTCCGTTTCAAACCAGGCCAGAGCCGTTTCAGACAGGCCCACAATATTTCAAGATATTCATTCACAATAGGCCGATCCAGAAAATTTTCTTGATAGGCAAGAGAGGCAGAAGCGGGAAAACGGTCGTGCTGGTCTCGATCACCCTTAACTGCCTCTTCGTAGCGTGTCAGCATGAAGAAACATGAGCCGAAAATATCAATTCCAAGTTCTATCCGGCATTCTGAAACTGAAATGAAAGAATGCCGTGTTGATTTCTTGCCAAAAATTACAGGGATTTGAGGCGTCACGACGGTGGCATCGATATCCGTGCTTTCAATATTCAGCGTTTCAAGAGGCTGCTTTGGGAGAGATTCAGGCCTAAGCCACTCCTTTTGCGGTAAGGAAAGGAATTCATCAGAAATGATCATTTCACGATCATCATCGGCCGATAATCTCCAGTCAGTTCGGTCGGAGATCTCGGCTGTAAATTCGATTCCCAGGAAAGCGCCCAGAATTACCGAGAGAATATACCTACGTTCCGATTCTCTGCCTTGCGGCATCTGGATGTGAAGTGACATTATCTTCTAAATACTGCTTTTGCCATGTCGCGGCCAGCCATGAGAAACTTCATGCGGCGGCTCATGCGCGTCACTTGGAAATACGGCATCTGTTTGGCTCCAAAGGCACGGAAAAAACGCTCCACCGGTTCGATCATGGAACCTTCAAAATCAAATTTTTTAGTGACTGTTGAAGCAAACTTAATAGCTTCCCACATACATAAGCTGTTTGCCCCGCTGTTGCGTAAATCCGGATCACTACCGCCCATAAGGTAATATGCAGAATCTTCATCCCATACAGTGTACACAGCAGCATGAATTCTACTGTCTTTGTCTTGGGCAAAAAAAACTCTGCGAGCATTGTGAGTTTCGCAAGCATGATTAAGCCTGCGCACAAAATCTCGGCTGTAAGGAAGCTTCACACCTTGTCTAGTAAAGGTCAGTTCATTCATATCCAGAAAGACATCCACTCCCAAGTCAGTGCGGATTTCCAGACCAAAACGATTTTGGGCTTTCTTGATTTCTCTTCGTATATTAGGAAGCATGCCATCCCACATCTTTTGGTAATCGCTCAGATTTTCAAGAACATAGGTATACCGGGTTGTTTCTTCAAAACCCTGCCAGTAAAAAGGCAGCCAATTAGTTATGGAGTAATGGAAATTGTGGGAAAAATAGTCAAAAGGGGGAAGCTTCTGGATCAATTCAGTCATCAAATCCTTTTGCTCGAAAAGCTGCTTGGCGTATTTAGCCTTGGACGGTCGGAGCCAGGGACCTAATGTCTGGGTTAACTGGGGCATTGAAAGAATAGTAAGGCCCTTCCGTTTCTTGATGACATACGGTAGCCTGGCAACGACTTCACCGCCTCTTTCAACCGTGACCTCATTCCATTGATTCGGAGCCACCGCATCCAGCCACCACGGTTGTTGGAATAGCGAATTGTCCATAAAATTGGATTACAATTACTTCATTTGTTAAAAAACGAATGCACAGCAGACGTTACTTTCTCCCTATTATCAGGATCTATCCCATCTACATGCATAGATTTGAAAGAGCTGGGAACATCCCATCGACTCTCAAGCTTGCGCCCATCTTGACTCAGGAAATTCTCGATTACATTAAGCGTAACATGGACATCGCTACAGAAATCCTCATAGCTGACTTCCAAAAACCTATCTTCACCAAATCGTTTCTTATCTTCGTCTATCTGTTTATAGATATAATACACTTGCCCTGCTACCTGATCGGCATAATCTTTATTCAATAATTCATCGACCTCTTTCGGAGGCAGAGACCACCATTTGCCTTTATGTTTTAAGTTATTTATTCGACCTTTCAGGATAGAAAGAGCATTTTCTACATAATTTCTTCTACAAACAATAAAAATGCATTCAGGGATAGCCTCAACAATCGGGGCTATCCGCATTGAATTATAAAGGTTCTTAAAAATCATGGGATTCCCGCTCACGTGAGACACCCCACCTATCTCCCAACGAAGCTGCTCAACAATTCCTCTGTCGATTAGATTTGGGCCTATATATACATGTAGGCCTTTAGGAAACCACTGATACCAAAACTCGCCACATTCATTCGGGGCACCAAGGCCGAAAGAATTACCATATTTGAACTCATAGTTTCCTCTTTCTGACTTAATTCCCAGCTTTCCTTGTAACCATGTTCCGCAAATTGGCACTTTATAAAACTTTGCTGTAAAATTACTGAAAAATGAAAATCTATATCGTTCTGTCATGATTTTATAGAGAAGTGTAGACCCGCAACGCGGTGCACCTATAATAAAAACAGGTGGGTACTTCCTAATGCCTTGTTCACCATATTTTTTAGCAAGATACTTTTCCACAGGTTGTAGAGCAGTTGACGCTAATTGTATGGACCTATTCTTAAAATATCGCAGATAATTTTTGGGTTTGAGATACTTATGCATTTAAGGTGATTCTGTGTTCAACGAGAATGGACACCATGAGTAATTTTTGGACATATTCTTTAATCAAAAGAGGTCGTGGACAGTCACTAGACCGTTCTAATCTTTGACAGGATACTCCCTGCTGTAGGTTTGCAATCTCTTCACAATTTTTGCCGGAATCCCTGCCAGCAATATGTTGTCTTCCTGGAAACTTCTAGTAATGACAGCCCCCGCAGCGCAGACTACATGATTCCCAAGACGCACTCCGGGAAGCACTATTACGCCGGTTCCGAGCCAGCAATTGTCGCCTATCTTTATCGGCTCAGCCGTAAGATATTGGTCATAATAACTCGGATCATGGTTCATGCTTATAATGCTAACTTTTGGTCCTATCCAGACGTTTTTCCCAATGATTATTCCATTGCGCCCGTCTATATAACAACACATTGCAAGACCAGGGCAACGCGTACCGCGTTGAATATTTTTTGGACATTTGACTTGAGAAGACCAGTGCACCGGCCAGGGTACGTGACCATTGATTCGAAGAACCTTTTGCACAATCACTTGCTTCAGTAAAAGTCTTGCGGGAAACTTGCGGTCTGAGAATGCGGGGCCGAATGGCTTCAGCAGCACATATAGAGCTTTGTCGAGAGCAATACGGAGCAAACGTTCGAGAGATATTATTTCGCGAAACATTATGATGCTATTTGTGCACTCTGAGCCACAGCTAATTTAGTCCGGACTCCTATGTTATCTTCTATGTGTGTCGATCGCCATTTCGGGAAGGCTTAAAAAGACTCTCAGCCTGAATATCGCTCCAAGTCTCCAGCTCGGACAACTTTTCGATCATTATCTTAATCCACCTCCCAATTCATCTTGAAATCAACACAACACAATTCACTTAATAAAACCAACCCGTTGAAATAAGCTATGTACCGGCTTTCTAAGTTCTTTATCCTGCCTCATCACCAGAAAATAATACACGCCTAAACAGCATAGACCTAATAGCAATACTTCCATTTTTTGCACTCCTAATGACCATTTAGCTAAGGCTATGACAATAAGCAATGGACTACTGTATAGGCTATATTTACCAATGCAATATTGAGCCCACATAACAGGTAACCCTGCTTTTGAAATAAGCCAAAAACAAAGAAACCCGTAACACGCAACTCCTGTACTCGCAAACAAAAACAGAGTAAACCTTACATCGCCGGTCATGCCGCCGATGATGAGTGATGCAGCCCGAGTAACAAATAATACAGTATTAAAAAGTAATCCATAATGTTGCTTCTCAAGTACGGCAAACAAAGTACTGATTGGAGAAGATATAAACTGAAAAAAAATCCACAGACCAAGAATTTGCATGTACACACCGGCTTCAGCCCATCGTTGCCCAAAAACCACAACAAAAAGGTCTTCGCCTATAACCGTGAGTAGCAAAATGGGGAAAATACCCATAGAAACTAATCGTTTAAAAACTCCCTCCACCACTTCTGATAAGTTCCCGGTGCGATTATACGCCTCTGATGCCTTTTGGAAAAAAACCTGCGCAACTGCTCCACCCACCAGACTCATTGGCATACTCAAAACTGTTTTCCCGAGAGCATAAAAGCCCACTATCTTCGGTGAAAAATAAAAAGCCAGCATGATAGTCGGTAATTGCTGTGATGCGGTATTCAAGAGTGCTGACCATGTATTGTAAATGGGAAATTTTTTGTGCCGTTTCAGCCCTGCGATCATCTTTTCCCATCGAATGCTCGCCTTAAACAACCTACGATCATCCCGCCATATTTGACCACCTAAGACTAATGTGGAAACAATTTGACCCAGGATGCCTGTTCCGATCAGCACCCCACCGCTGACAAATCCGGCAAAGCCAGCTCCCAATTTTGTTGCCTGAGTGGCAACAGACGAAACAACTCTTGCAATTGAAAGACGGCCAAAGTGTTTGGTGCGAGAGTTCCAGTAATTCAGGGCCAGAAATATGCCGCTGACAAATACAGATATCGGTATCAGCCAGAGATATTTTTTAAGCTCTGGTGAATTGAGCAGGTTTACAATTACATCTCCTGTAAAAAAGATAATCAAAGCGCTTATACCTATGATGATTAAAACAAAGAAGAGGCTGAGTCCAAGGAGATTTGCCGCCTCTTCATCTGTTTTTGGAAGCATGATGGCAAGTTCGTAACGGAAGCATGCCAGAACGCCTATAATACCTGTAATAGATGCAAAAAGAGCCGCAACGCCAAAGGCCTCCGGAGCAAAAAGCCGGGTCACTATCGGAGCCACGAGTATTCCCAGGCCCTGAGCAAAGACGCTTCCGGTAACGAGCTTTAAGACATTTCCGGCAAAACTAGATGAGGGTTTAGGCAAGGGAATCCTCTCTTTTTGATTGTTTTTTGGTTAATCATCATTGAATTGATTTGGGCCATTATCGCACGAGGACAAATGTCTCGACTATTGAGTCTGTCCTGTAAATCGTTTAGCCTAAAATTCTTGTTTTTACCAAATTATGGTTACTGGATATTTCATATAAGATACGGGCAATGAGCACCGAGTAGGCTGTTTGTGAGTTATGGGCCGTTTCTGAATGAACATACGAGTTTACGTTTTTCAGCTCAAGCTTTGGTGTCTATCCTGCTCAACAAATTGAAATATCCTATGAATCCAAAACTCAGTTGGATTCTGCCATAATTTCATTCTTGGACAATAATTGAGCCACCTGCATGGGCAGGGTTTGCTGCGTTATCAGTCTCCGAAATCCTGGAAGTAAACGATCGACCCCGACTGGCGGGTCTGCAGAACGTGCGGTGGCAGTCAGCTCCAAATCAGCAAATAATTCCTCAAGGTTGGCCTTCCCATCAAGGAGTATCTTCATATACTCATCATTGTCCAGATTCTTAACCAGAGGAGTATCTGCAAGCATTGTCTGCAACATTCGTCGTATGGAATTATTTCCTGTTTTTCGCCGCTGCCCTCGACGTATTCCACGGAAAAATTGCTCCAGGATATTGTTGGTTCGCTGTGGATAGATAATGACTGTCCCTCGCGGAGTATCTACCTCAATAGGATCAGCGAAAAGCTTTTCACTCCACTTGTCAATCTGCTTTGCCATTTTGCGGCATAGCTTGTCAGCAGACCATTTTGCATTGTTATCGAGTTTACTGCGAAATCGTTGAACGCTGGCACAAATGGTGGATATGGCCTCGTCTGTACCGTCATCATTCAACCCATTTCTTCCGTCTGGCAGAGCAATGCGCATAGCTTTGCGCAGACTGTCGAAAACCTGACAGCGCCAGCGCAGTTCTTGAACTTCTTGCTGAAACCGGGTGTCATTTATTATGTCTGAAACAATCCGGGCCAGCTTGATAACGGATTGTTTTCCGGTTTTATCAGTATCATGGCAACAAGCCAATAGCTCCGGTAAATGTTGTTGCCCCTCCAGAAGCCTTTCAGCAAAGACCAGTAACGGACGGTCAAAAGGAAAACCATAACCGTCCCCGCTGTGCTTGCCCTGCAACATCCACAGTGTCATGGAATACGCAGAAGCCAATGGCAACAGGTCTGTATTTTCAGGAAGTTCACCGGAGAGAAAAGCTTTTGCCAGTAATTCAGGGTCAGAATCCTGTCCGCTCAACCGTTGCTTTATTTCCCGTGCCAGGGCATAGAGCCGGGGGCTTGTTTTGTGTTTACGCAGGCACGAGTGCAAAGAGCTGTAGGCTGGTTCAAGGAAGTCTTTGCCTATGTCACGCAGAAAATGAAAATGGCAGATAAAATCAGGTATTCCGGGAAATACTTCGGACACTGCCTTGCAGATGCCTTTACCCATGTCATGAACACAAGCCTGTGGAGTGCCAAAGTCTTTTTGTAGTTTTTGCAGAAAAGGTACAATATGTTCTGCATGCTCACTTGGAACTTTCACGTTACCCAGGACAATTTCACTCAGACTGTCCATGCCCGTCATCAGTGCAGGTGCATTCCCATCGTGGGTTGCATCCAGATGGAGGACATATCCGCCGGAGAGCCCCATTGATTGACGAATTTTCGGTGTTGCCTGCTGATGACAGGCAGCAAGACAGGAGATAAACTTATATCCCAGGTAACTGATTTCAGAGTCACTGATCTGCACATTGCGTAAATATAATTCAGTGCTGACCTCCTGGATGGTGCGGTACCGCTGAAACAGGGCCCGCCCTACGTAGACCAGAACATCGTATCCGACGTTACACCACTTCGGAACCAGTTGCAGCAAGGCGTCAGAGCCGAAAATACGGGAGCAGGACGGACAGTGCAATAACGTCTCATGAGCAACAAACGGACCTGTCATGCTCAGGACTGCTTTACGACGTGTTTTCTGTACAACAAGCTGATCTCCACAATGACACACTGTCCTTTCAGATACAAATCGAACAACCGGTGGCCTGGGAAACAGGGCGGCCGGCAAGGTCTCCTGTGCTAACTGCTGCAGACAGGAATTTAATGCCCGCCAGGAGGCTAGCCCGTAGTTAACATCGTTTTTTTTAAAGCATACTGCTGGAAAAGTCGTTCTATTTGTGCGACCTCGACAGTGACTTTCCTGCTGCGTTTGATCGTTTTGGCTAACTGCGCAAAACCGGCTTTGGGATTGCGGATAAATTCCACCAGAACCAGGACCGCAATTTCTGCTGGTAATTGTTGTATCTGTGCACTTTGCACGGATATAGCCTGGCGTTGCCTGGCTGCAGTACGAGGATCGGCAGCGAGATAGATAAATGAGCGTCCTGTCTTCTGGCGCTGCAGTTTTTTCCTCCTGTGCAACTGAACCAGCACTGTATGACACCGGCAGTGGAGTTTTTCGCCTAATTGTTCGGCAGTTACTCCCGCAGGGCTGTTTGCAGTAAGGGCGATCAACGTTTTGGTTAAACTGCCTGCACGGGAAAAGCCTATCTCGTGGTGGAACCAGAGTCCGTCCCGATTGAAGCTGGGAATCGAGCAGAGTGTATACCACTTTCCGTTGTGAGTGAAGCTGCTGTAATATCCCACTGCCGTAAGGAATCGGCGAACCGATGGAATGGAATATTTCAGTTCGGCTGCCAGTGGTTCGATCATCCAGCATGGTTGCCTTGTAAAGAGGGCAGTGAGTTGTTCGTTGATCCTGGAAGCGGCTGCCATAATAACCCCTTGATAAAGTATTGCACGTTGAAACAGATAATCCCATATTATGCATTACTTTGTCAACACTAAGGGCACTTGCCAAGAACTTTCTTGCGCCGATAGACTCGGGACAGCTTTTAATTATTACCTGTTGATTCAAGATGTTATATATTCACCACGCTTCGCGCGCATATTTTGTTTAATGAAGAATTTCTTTTGAAAAATGAGAAAGTATGGCATAAATAATTGCTCAACCCCTTGATATGACAGGATCCAACTGGGTATTGTAGCAATAGGAAATATCAATAAAAGTATCCTAAAACAGCTCATTTTTCTCATCCAAGATATTGTTGATATCCGTTGTCTGCGGTTTACCTGAATTGAGCGGCAGCCAATCTTTTAGATGACCGTGATAGGGATGTTATCCGCTACCTTTACGATTCCTCTATCATCTACCACTCCTTTGGCTAGAAATTGGTCATCATTCAAATTCAACAACTCAGGATCGGTCCTAGTACCGGCCACAAGCGGAGTTAGCAAAACCCAAAAAGAGAATTCGAGAGAAATGAAACTCAAAATATGATAGCGGAAGAAGAGAGCTCAAACTTGGAATCCCGGAAAATGGCAAATACTTCTAAGTAATTCACTTACCTTTATAAGTCAAGTCGTCGCTGCGTAG
>JAJSZR010000004.1 GCA_030262715.1 Deltaproteobacteria bacterium | reverse complement strand
TTGGCTTTCAAGTCAAGCGTGGGGTCTTACAAAACATAAAGGGTTAACTTGTTGATTTTATATTATTTTGTTGCTAGAAAAGCTGATTGTCTGTTAAACTCCTGTCTGAATATCCTGCAAAACCGAAGGTCAACGCATGAAACTCGAACAACGACATCTATTCTGGATACTTGCCAGCGTCCTTTTATTGATAGCTCTCTGGAAGCCTTGGCAGCAAAGCAAGAATACCAGTGATCTATGGACCACAAACCTCAGAGAAATGAAGGCTGATCTTACCTTTGAAGGTGTCAGTTATACGAAAAATATAGGCGAAAAGACCCAGTGGGTCCTAAAGGCAAATGTAGCCCGGCTCTATGAAGACAAAAATATCATGGATCTGGAAAGGATAAAAATAAAATTTTCCCCTACTGGAGGAAGTCATGTTATTGTTATTGCTGATTCAGGCATATACAGAATCGATGACGATGAAATGTCACTGAATGGCAATGTAAAAATACACTTTGAAAACGGTTCTACGCTCTTTTCAGAAAGCATGCACTTCAGTCAGAAGAAAAAACTTATCTGGACCAGGGACAAAGTACTTATCAAAGGAGATGCACTAGAAATGGAGGGCAAGGGGCTTGAGTACGACCTTCAAAAGGGTAAGCTTACAGTAAAGAGACAGACGGCTGTCCTTCCAGAAAATGGCGAACTGGAACTTTAAGAGGAATCAATAATGAAGTGTCAAAATTTATGTATCTGCAAGCGAATGAGCAAGGTTGGAAATGTAGCCTCAACTACCTTATTTTGCATCCTTATTTTTATGCATTTCCACTGTTCGATAGCTATGGCCCAGGAAGGCACACCAGATACTAGACCTACCGGTCCGGCAGGTGAGGGCAAGATCCCAATCTATATAGAGAGTGACCTGATGGAGGCGATGGATAAATCCGGTATCGTGGTATTCACCGGGCATGTGAAGGCCACAAGAGGTGATCTCACCATATATTCCGAAAAACTCGATGTCTTTTATGAAAAAAGAAAACAGAGGGGGGAAACAAAAAAGACGGTCAAAAAAATTGTAGCCACAGGTCAAGTACGTATAATCCAGGGTGAGCGTGTTGGCACTGGAGAACAGGCTATCTACGACAAACCTGCTGAAAAGATAACTATTACGGGTGCGGCCCAGGTTTTGGAAGGCCCTAACAGGGTGAGTGGAGAACGGATAATCTTTTTTATTAATGAAGATCGAAGTGTAGTTGAAGGAAGCAATGAAACAAAGGTTGAGGCTGTTGTCTATCCGGCAGAGTAAATAATTACCTCTCAGGTCATCTATGAGCAAATTGAAGGCAGAGAAATTGGTGAAATGTTTCCGTGGCCGGCCAGCGGTCAATGGCGTAAGCCTCGAATTATCAGGCCATAGCATAGTAGGTCTGTTGGGCCCAAATGGTGCCGGCAAGACCACTATATTCTATATGATCGCCGGTCTCATCAGACCTGACGAAGGGAGAGTTTCGTTTGATGGAGAAGATGTAACAAATTTGCCTATGCACAAACGGGCTCGTAAAGGCATAACCTATCTACCTCAGGAGCCCTCGGTATTCAGGAAGCTGTCAGTTGCTGATAACATCCGCCTTGTATTGGAAACAAGGGGGCTCTCCCGTCAGGAAATAGAGAGCAAGACCATTAAACTCTTAGATGACATGGGACTCTCCGTCCTCGCGGATCAACAGGCACAGTCGCTTTCAGGGGGGGAGCGGAGACGGGTGGAAGTTATGCGGGCACTCGCTACCGACCCATCGTTTATTCTGCTTGACGAACCCTTTGCAGGTGTTGATCCCCTAGCTGTCTCCGACCTGCAAAAGATAATACAGGACCTGAAGGCCAGGGGAATAGGAGTCTTTATCTCGGATCACAACGTCCGCGAAACCTTGACTGTATGTGATCGCGCCTATATTGTTAATTTAGGAGTTATTAACGAAGAGGGTACTCCGGAACACATCGCCTCAAGCGATCTGGCACGAAAAATATATTTGGGAGAAAACTTTAAACTGTAAGCTAGTTACGGCTTCTCTAATTTTCTATGGCCTTAGAACTTCGCCAACAACTTAAGCTGACACAGCAACTGGTAATGACTCCCCAGTTGCAGCAGGCCATAAAACTGCTTCAACTTTCCCGGGTTGAACTAATCGAAACGATTGACCAGGAATTAGAAATCAATCCAGTCCTGGAGGAATCTGAATCGGAAGACATCCCCTCCTCAAATGATACTGATCGCAGCAACTCTCTCCAGGAAGAAGAACCTGCCTCGTACGAGACCCAACTTCCGACTCTGGCTTCCTCTGAACTTGAAAAAATTCCCTGGGAAGACAATGCAATTCAAGACATAAACTGGAAAGATTTCTGGGACGAAGACAACAGGTCCTCACTTCCTGCATATTCCTTTGAAAAAAAGGAAGCACCAAACTATGAAAACCTCTTCACTCGCACCACCGATCTGAGAGAACATCTGATGTGGCAACTCCAGATGGCACACTTCAATGGCATGGAGCGTCGGAGTGCTTGTCTCATTATTGGAAATCTTGACCGAAATGGCTATCTCAAGACTACAATTGAAGAGATAGCTGAAGAAGTGGAATGTGATCCAGAAAAAGTAGAGGATGTGCTAAAAAAGGTCCAGCTCTTCGACCCTGTTGGTGTAGCAGCCCGGGATCTTAAAGAATGCCTATTGGTTCAGATGGATCATCTGGGTATCAATGACCCACTGGTCTTGGAACTGGTAAGTGAGCACCTTAACCATATTGAACGACACAATTATCAAGCTATGGCTAAGGCTACCGGGCAGTCATTGGAGGAAATAGCCCAGGCAATTGAGATAATAACCAACCTGGAACCTTGTCCCGGGCGACCTTTCAGCAGTGAGGAGATTCAATATATCGTTCCCGACATTCATGTTTATAAAGTAGATGATGAATACATAGTTGCCTTGAATGACGAAGACATGCCGAGACTAAAAATAAGCACTTTTTATCGCGATACCATTAAAAACGGAGTTGCTACTCCCTCTGCCAAGGACTTCATTCAGGGCAAACTCAAGTCTGCCCTGTGGTTGATTCGCAGCATCCAACAACGACAAAAGACTATCTACAGAGTCACAAAGAGTATTGTAGAGTTCCAGAGGGAATTTCTGGATAAAGGAATAGCCTATCTCAAACCCCTAATACTCAGAGACGTGGCAGATGACATCGAGATGCACGAATCCACCATAAGCAGAGTAACCACAAATAAATATGTCCACACACCACAGGGTATTTTTGAGCTCAAGTTCTTTTTTAGTGCGAGTCTGGGCCGGGACGACGGCCCTGATGTGGCATCCTATAGTGTAAAAGAACAGATTCGTCAGATGATCCAGGTAGAGAACCTAACTCGACCATACAGTGACAAGCAGATTGTGGAAATATTGGCCAAGGACCATATACGTATTGCAAGACGAACTGTGGCAAAATACAGAGACCTGATGGGTATTTTGCCCTCAAGTCGCCGCAAGCGACCTGCAATTAATTATAATTTAAAAAAAATTAGCGATTAATAAATCCCCGTTTGGAGGTATTCTATGCAAATCAATGTGACATTTAGGCGTCTAGACCCTTCGGATGCACTGCGCGAATACGCTGAAAATAGACTCCAAAAACTCAAGAAATATGCCGATGGTCCCATGGATGTAAATGTCGTTTTGTCAGTAGAGAAATTCAGGCAGACAGCGGATGTTGTGATTTCAGGAGATGGCGTAAGGGCAGCAGCCAGGGAAGAGCAGAATGAAATGCGGGCGGCTATAGACCTGGTATCTGATAAAATCTATAAGCAGTTAAAGCGATATAAAGAAAAAATTCGCAGCAAGAGAGGATCTGGCTCGATGTCCGAGGAGGTCCTTTCAGATATCTCACCATCTCCAGAAATAGGAAGAGAGGGCTTGGGTATAATCAGCACAAAAAAAATGGATGCCAAACCTATGGCTGTTGAGGAAGCAGCGGCTCAGTTCCAGTCACTTAATCAAAACTTCATGATGTTCGCCAATGCCGAGACCAACGCAATAAACGTCCTTTACTGGCGTATGGATGGGACTTTGGGATTAGTCGAACCGTAATGACTGTGAAGATACTCGATTTTCTTTGCAACAGATGTATCATCTTCAATCTTAATACCAAATCCAAAGAAGAGGCACTGGCCAGCCTGGCTAAAAGGGTAGCAGAAGTAGAGCCAGCCTTGGACCAGGATACCGTATTATCTGTCCTCAAGGAGCGTGAACAACTGGGCAGTACGGGTATTGGGAGTGGAGTGGCAATTCCACATGGGAAACTCCACGAGTTGGGCCACATGCTCATAGTAGTCGGTCGGAGCCCGGATGGTATCCCATTTGACGCAATGGATAACCTTCCGGTTCACATTATGTTCCTCTTGCTTGCGCCTGACGACTCTGCAACCCCATATCTCAAAATATTAGCCCGGGTTTCGAGACTGTTAAAGTCCCAGGAAGTGCTCCAGCGAATTATGGAAGCGCCGGATGCACGTTCCATTCAAAAAGTAATAGAAGAAATGGATGGTAAGATCTAAATCCCAAACCACTTTAGATAAGCCAGTGGTAATTTCAGCATCTGATAATCCGGTCAAACTGGTTCAAACGATAGTCATAACTGGCATGTCCGGATCCGGTAAGAGTACTGTACTCAAAGCCTTTGAAGACATGGGCTATTACTGTGTGGACAATCTTCCAATAGCTCTCCTGCCCGAATTCCTCTCTCTTACGGAAAATGCCTCCACAATACCCACCCGTGTAGCCCTTGTGATGGATGTGCGAGAAGAGAGTTTCCTCGATCAATACCAGTCTATCTTTACACAGATTAAAGAAGAAGGATTTTATCTCGAAATCCTGTTTCTTGATGCAAAGGATGAGGTATTAATACGGAGATTCAGCCAAACCCGCCGCCAACACCCCTTGAAGCCCAGGGGCAATGTCCTTGAAGGAATACATGTTGAGAGGGAACATATGATGGGACTGAGGGAATGTGCTGACAAGTTACTTGATACCTCAGACTTCAATGTTCATCAGCTAAGGCAGAACATTGTCAATCTTTACTCTCCGAGAAAGCGCCTGGATCAACTTGTGATACACATACTGTCTTTTGGCTTTAAGTACGGTGTTCCTGCCGATGCCAACCTGGTCCTGGATGTCAGATTTTTGCCAAACCCATACTTCGAGCCGGAACTGCGCCCCTTAAGCGGTTGCGACCTTGAAGTACGAACTTATGTCTTGGAGAAGAAAGACACTATAGAGTTTCTTAGACATGCCGAAGGCCTTCTGAAATTCCTTGTCCCAAAATACAGGAAAGAGGGCAAGTCTTATCTGGTGATTGCCGTGGGATGCACAGGGGGTCGACACAGGAGTGTTGTCATTGCGGAACATTTAAAGGAGCTATTTACAAGGTCTGATGAGGAGGTTATCGTCACACACAGAGACCTGGAACTGGAGGAATAAATACATGGTAGGTGTGGTTGTGACATCCCACGGTCATCTTGCTGATGAGCTGTTACTGACAACGGTTTTCATTGTAGGTAAGGCCGAACAAATGATCACCCTTTCTATAGATCCGTCTAAGCATATAGATAAATTACAGTCAGATATCCGCAAGGCCATTAAGGAAGTAGATACAGGTGACGGTGTGCTGATACTAACAGATATGTTCGGTGGGACTCCAGCCAACATGACCCTTGCCTTCCTGGAGGACAACAAGGTTGAAGTTATAACAGGGGTAAATCTTCCCATGTTAATCAAATTGTGCCAGTGCCGGAATAAAGATCAATCCCTGCATGAATTGGCTGACGAAGTAGTAGATTATAGCAGGAAAAGTATCAATCAGGCCACGGCAATCCTGAAAAAGTAACTGATGGTCTTGATCATCGTTCGGGCCATTCGAACTGACGTTTGAATATCGAATATCGAACAAGGAATTATAAATGTCGAAGGAAATGGCTTTAAAAACCCTTCATGATTCGAAATTCCTTGTTCGATATTCTGCGGTTTAACATCGTATTGGCCTGAACAATGCTCAAGGCCTAACCAATACACTTAATGCTTGAATATTAGCTACTAGGAGGTTCAGACATGACTATTAAGGTCGGCATCAACGGTTTCGGACGCATTGGGAGGAGCATTTTCAGGGCTTCTAAACAATATAAGGAATTTGAATCTATTGAAATCGAAGCCATAAATGACCTGACAGACACCCAGACCTTGGCTCACTTATTAAAATATGATTCTGTAATGAGGACCTTTCCCCTCGATGTGCATGGCACAGATCAGGGAATAACTGTGGACGGCAAAGATATACGGATAACAGCCATCAAGGAGCCCTCCCAGTTGCCATGGCAGGAAATGAGTGTGGAATACGTAATCGAAGCTACCGGAAGGTTTAGTGATGCAAATCTTGCACGCGGACATCTGGAGGCTGGAGCACAAAAGGTCGTAATCACAGCCCCTGCAAAGCATGAGGACGTCACGATTGTGATGGGGGTCAATGAAGACGACTACGATCCAGCCAGTCACCACATTGTATCTAACGCCTCCTGCACTACCAACTGTCTCGCCCCTATGGCCAAAGTAATATTGGACAGATTTGGTATAGTTTCCGGGCTGATTACTACTGTACACGCCTATACAAACGATCAGAGATTGCTTGATTTTCCCCACAGCGACCTCAGACGGGCCAGGGCCGCCGCTGTCAATATGATCCCCACCAAGACCGGTGCCGCAGCAGCAGTAAGCAAAGTCATTCCGGAACTCGCAGGCAAATTTGACGGCCTGGCGGTCCGTGTGCCCACCCCTGACGTCTCTATAGTGGATCTTGTGGCCCAGGTGGAAAAACGTGCCACAGTACCCGAAATAAACGAGGCTATTAAGGCGGCTACTAACCGTTTCCTTGGATACACAGACGAACCTCTGGTCTCCACAGACTTCATGGGAGACCCAAGGTCCTCTATTGTGGATGGCGCGTGCACCAAAGTTATTCAGGATAATTCAATTAAAGTCATGTCATGGTATGATAATGAATGGGGATACTCCAACAGGGTATTAGATCTGATCCTTCACATGAATGCTCATAAAGTCCTTTAATTATAGATAATTACAAACATGATAATATCGGAAGCCCTTCGCGCAAACCTTGAGGCCACAGCCGTTCGGGAATTAGTGTTTGACTCCCGCTACCAGGTTCTCCGGGAAGCAGTCAAGGATTATCAGGGAATAATTAAGGCTGTCAACAGCCTTCTCTTTGAACTGCACCATCCATTTCGCAACTGGGAAGTTGTGATTGGAGAGCTGAAGTCATTTGCCCTCAAAAACTTTGCTACTTACAGCCGTTCATCTCAGGGACCTGAGGCCATCAGAGTACTCCTGGACATCTTCTTTAATGTCATCTCCCAGGCCCCTGAAGAAAATCAAAAGACCGAGGCCGCAGGAGGACTCCTGGCCTTTCTGGAAAAGATCATTCAAAAAATAGATACTGAAAAGCTTCTGACAATACTGCCTGATATTGAACATGCCTTCCACAGGCTCAAAGAATCCAACACGCCTGTGATTAAGGCCGTTGCCAGGAGCTATCACCCTGTATCACGCCTGATACAGAATCTTTCCAACCGCCTGGATGGGCAAGAGATCTCTCCGGGGTTGTGGGATGCAGCGGGAAGACTTCTTATTGAAGTCCAGAAAGCTACCTCTCAATACTGGCTTGGACAAGAAGACCCTGAGAACTGGCTAAACAGCGCTATTGAACAGTTCTCCATGGAACTGGATTCTGAAGACCTGGAAAAGACGCTAAGGCTCATCGAACCGGTCTCCCATAAGCAGCTCAGATCCTCTCTGGAAGACCTGGAAATCGAAAAGAAAACGCCTCTCAAGCAAAAAGAGGTCTTGGAGCTGGCCAGGCGCCCGGGCTACCTGGATATAGTGAATCAGTACAAAAAGATTGTCCAGGAACTGGGCCGGCTGTCTTGTCAAATCCCGCCCGTATCATCAAAAGAGCGATCTTCCCCCAATCAAGAAGCAGGATTACATCTTTTGTTTCCGTTCCATCTTATTGAAATGGAAGGCCTGTCCACGATCCATGAGGAAATTCTTCGCCAGATCAAGCGCAGCCTTTTGTATCTTATACACACTGCAGACCTGGAGCAGCTTCAAGAGATCCTTTCCAGAAGCTTTGCACTCCTGAAGCAGCAAGTAGGCAATTTCCCCAGGACTGCACTTCAGTGCATCGAGGCCTTAGGTTCAGAGGTCGTCCGCAGGGACGACACAAGGCTTATAGAGATTTTTCTCAATCAGGTAGTCCGGTTTGGCTTCCAACCCCCTGGCATTAAGGGCGTAGATGCCGAATGGCATATCTTAAGCAATCCTGCTCACCTGCAGAACATCCGCGTCTGGTTAAAATTTATAGAACAAAAAACCAGTGTCTGCGGCACCCTGTTGTCAGCCCTTATTATAAACCTTAAGCTGGCAGGCACATGTATCCGGGATGCAGACCTGTTTCAGAAAGACGTCAGCCGATTACTCAACTGCAACGTAGAACCAAATTACAATCTGGTCAAACAACTGGCCAAGGTCCTGCCGGTTTATTTCAATGAGATAGGAGCAGAGGGTCTTCTGAGGGACGTGTCAACAGAACTGGATGAGATATCACACCGCAAGGATATCCTTATTCACTTCCTGAGAAAACAGAGCCATGTTGAGAGCAACAACCGCATTGTCGATTTTATTGAAGCCATTCTGTGCTTCTGGTTCAGCAGGCAAAAGGAGGAATTGGCCCCTTTCTTGCCCCCTGAAATCCTGGAGCAGGTTCCTGCCCATGGCCCATTCGTGGATCATGTCCACAGGCTCGTACGGCATCTTGCAGATGTGCTGGATATCAAACGATTTACCCGCAGTGTAGATAGCCTGCTGAATTTGGAAGAGGACCGGCTCTCTCAAGTTTTGAGTCAAATCCCTGACATTCCCCCTCAAGAGAGAAGACGTGTTGAACTTCTCATACGGATGTACAGGCTTGAAACCTATAAATACAAGCTCGGCACCCAGGAAATCCGTCATCACCTGGAGGAAGCCAGAAATCAGGGTTTTGAGGGACTGGACAAAGTACTTGAAGTCCTGGATGTGGATGACGATCCAGAACGGTGCCTTGAGGTAATCCTGGACCAGCTTGATGTCCTTAAGGGCATTATACTCAGCAAGGAGCAGTTTGAAATCAGGGAAGACATATACCACAAGCGGCATATAACAGTGGATATTCCTTCAATGTATGGCCGTTACCATGAGCGCAAGTTTGACGCCCTCAGCCTCAGTTTCCGCCTGGAGAACCTGGCAAATTTATACTTCGAACGACTGATAGCTGAGATAGATTCAACCTTCATCTCGAGGCCTATCTTTGTGCGCATACTGAGGTATCTCCGGCTCTTCTGGAGAGCTGTGCAGTTGGATGGAGTGTATTCCAGTAAGTTCGCCACTCATCTCGCCTTGCTGGAAAAATCCCTCGAGGTCCGGCGATTTGCCTTTTCACAGTATCTGGACGTAGTGAGAGGGCTGTCGGAGGGTGTTAAAGATATAATCCATGCCTATTACATAAGCCCCCATCAGGACAATATCTCTCTCATTGTTCGCCAATTGGGCAAACACAACCTTCTTCCAAAATACAAAACTGCTATAAAAGAGGCTGAAAACGAGATCCAACTGACTCATCAGATAACAGAGTGGTTCCTGAGAGACCTCATCTCCGGCACCTTTGGTCTACAGTATCTGGATAACTTTATCGCCCGGGTATACCAGGTGCTTGGAGAACAAAAAGAAAGGCTGGATTACAAGGACCTTGACTTAATGTTGAGCTATGATCCAAATCAGATCTTGTGTCCCATACACAGTCCGAAACAACAGACAAAAAACCTCATACACCTCGGCAACAAGGGCTTTAACCTGGTGCTCCTGGCACAGAAGGGCCTGACTGTTCCGCCAGGAGTAATAGTCACCACCGAGGTCTTCAGGTGCTACCCGATTATCAGGAAACTGCCCAGTGTATACATGGAATTCAGATCGCAGCTTCAGAAAGCCATTGGGGAGATAGAGCGCCAGACCGGATGCAGGTTTGGCGACCCGTCAAATCCCTTGCTCCTATCTGTAAGGAGCGGAGCAGCCATTTCCATGCCTGGGATGATGTCAACAATCATAAACGTAGGCAGTAACCTTGAAATCATAGAAGGCCTGGCGGAAAAAACCGGTAATGCCTGGTTTGCCTGGGATAACTACCGCAGGTTTGTCCAATCATGGGCCATGTCCTTTGATCTGGACCGTGAGATGTTCACCGAGCTCATTAGTAATCACAAGCGCCGGTATGGAGTAAAGCAAAAAAGGGAATTTACCGGAGACCAGATGAAAGAATTGGCCATGGCTTATCATCAAGCCACGCTGGACCATGGTCTGGAGTTGGAGGTGGACCCTTTTGAGCAGCTCCTTGTGGCTATACGACTGATTCTTACGTCGTGGGAGTCTGAAAAAGCAAAGAACTACAGGGAAATAATGGAGATGTCCGATTACTGGGGCACGGCTGTGATACTGCAGGCCATGGCCTATGGAAATCTTACTGAGACCTCAGGGAGCGGCGTGGCCTTCACGCCGATCCATACTGACCATATAGACAATATCAGCCTGTGGGGCGATTTTACTACCGGAAATCAGGGGGATGACATTGTGAGCGGCCTGGTCTCCACATATCCGATTTCAATAAAGCAGCAAAAGGCCATGGGGCTTGATTCCGAAATGACTCTGGAAACAAATTTTCCGGAGATTTACAATACCTTGTTATCCATGACCAGAAAGCTCATCTATGAAAAAAGATGGGACCCACAGGAGATTGAATTTACCTTTGAAGGCCCGGAAAGCAATCAGCTTTTCATACTCCAGAGCCGGAACATGACCACCAAGAGGCGATACATCGTTCAGGTCTTTGTACCATCAGCAGAATTGGAGGCCAACTACCTGGGCAGAGGCATTGGGGTGAGCGGAGGGGCCATGACCGGAAAGGCCGTATTTGCTTTATCTGAGATCAAGTCCTTCCGCGAGAAGGAGCCCGAAACCCCTTTGATCCTGATCCGGTCAGACACAGTCCCGGACGATATCAAGGAAATTACTTTAACAGACGGCCTGCTTACAGCAAAAGGAGGACAGACATCTCATGCAGCCATTATTGCATTTCGCCTGGACAAGAACTGCGTTGTAGGCTGCAAGCAACTGCAGGTCTTCGAAAATCTGGGTTTTGCGCGATTACACGACCGCACTATTCGTTCCGGCGACTTCCTGAGTATTGACGGCAGAAACGGCTCAATATACATGGGTAAGCATGCCACTCAGATAGAAGAAGAGGTGTATCTGGTCTGAAAATTTAGATATAGGGATTTGTAAGGATAGATACGGTCATGATTAAATACATAGACGAAATTTCACTAAAAGGCCAAAGGGTCCTGATGAGGACGGACTTCAATATCCCTCTGGACGATTCCGGTAATATCACAGACGACAACCGCATCAGGGCGGCCCTGCCAAGCATACGTCACGCCAGAGAGGCTGGAGCACGGCTGATACTCTGCTCGCATCTTGGCCGCCCAAAAGGACAGAGGATAGAAAAATTCAGCCTGAGGCCAGTGGCCAGGCGTCTTGGAGAACTGATAGGCAAGGAGGTATCTCTGGCCCCGGACTGTATTGGAGTAGAAGTGGAGAACCAGGCCAGCTCCATGTCAGACGGAGAAGTGCTGCTACTTGAAAACCTCAGGTATCATCAAGGAGAAACAAAAAACAACCCCGGCTTTGCAGAAGCTTTGGCAAGAATGGCCGATGTGTATATAAATGATGCCTTTGCAGTATCACACAGGTCCCATGCCTCAGTAACCGGGGTACCCGGCCTGGTTAAAAAGTGTGCAGCCGGTTTCCTTATAAAGCAAGAACTGTTGTACTTCAAAAAGGCCATGGAAGAGCCTGCAAGGCCTCTGGTGGCCATCCTGGGTGGGGCCAAGATATCCGGCAAGCTGGGAGCCATTAAAAATATACTGAACCGGGTGGATAAGCTGATAGTTGGCGGGGCCATGGCCAATACGTTCCTGACAGCTCAAGGCCTTGACATAGGAAAATCCCTCACTGAGAAAGAGCTGGTAGACACGGCCAAGGCCTTAATTAATCAGGTAAAAGACAAAGGTATCAAATTCTATCTTCCTGTTGACTGCATCATAGCACAGGATCTTGACGCAAACGCCGAGACCAGGATCGTGCCAACCCAGGAAATTCTTGATGATTGGATGGCATTGGACATAGGGCCCGCAACAGTAAATCTTTTCAGTGAAGCCCTTTACAATGTCAAAACCATAGTATGGAATGGCCCAATGGGGGCCTTTGAGCTCGACCCCTTTAGCCAGGGTACGATGGCCCTGGCGCATGCAGTCGGCAATAGTCAGGCCCTCAGTATTGTAGGCGGAGGAGATACTGATCTGGCCATCCACAGAGCCGGTGAAGTAGAAAACATATCTTACATGTCCACAGGTGGGGGGGCGTTTCTCAACCTTTTGGAAGGAAAAAAATTGCCGGGCATAACGGCACTTGAGGAGTGCAGTAAAAAATGAATAACTTGAAGAGGAAACCTGTTTTGGCAGCTAACTGGAAGATGTACAAAACCGTGGCCGAGACCCGTGAATTCCTTGATGTCTTTTTGCCTCTAGTGAATAACCTGCCAGAAAGAGAGGTAGTAATTGCACCTCCGTTTACCGCCCTTTCAGCAGCCGGTGAAATCATAAAGAAAAGCGAATTTGTGACACTGGCAGCTCAAAACATGTACTTTGAGCAAAAGGGTGGCTTCACCGGTGAAATATCACCGATCATGCTCAAGGAATTCGGAGTCAAGTGGGTAATCCTCGGGCACTCAGAGCGCAGGCACATTTTCGGAGAAAAAAATAGCCTTATTGCCTTAAAGGTCAAGTCTGCCCTGGAAAATGACTTGCTTCCAATCCTATGCATCGGAGAAAAGTTGGAAGAGAGAGAAGCCGGACTTACGCATGAGATACTTGAAAAGCAGTTATCCACAGGCTTTTCAGATGTAGGTAGCGAAAAGGCAGGCAAAGTAGTAGTTGCCTATGAACCTGTATGGGCAATCGGTACGGGTAAGACAGCTACCCCGGATCAGGCACAGGATACCCATATTTATATACGATCCTGGCTGACCGGTCGTTTCGATTCCGGTATTGCAGGGCAAATTCGAATATTGTATGGTGGTTCGGTTAAACCGGAAAATGTCAATGAATTAATGGCGCTCCCCGATGTGGACGGAGCACTTGTTGGCGGTGCATCTCTCAAACCCGGGAGCTTTGCTCAGATCGCCAGTTGCCGCATCGGTTAACTAAAGGACCGGCTTAAAGGATATGTTTTGTACTCTGTATTAATAGTAGTCCACATTATTACATGTGTCCTCTTGGTTCTTACTGTCTTGCTCCAGCAAGGCAAAGGGGCTGAGATAGGTGCTGTATTCGGGTCTAGTGATACCATCTTTGGCAGCGCAGGACCGGCCTCCTTCCTGCACAAACTCACTACAGGACTGGCCGTAGTCTTTATGGTTTCTTCTCTTGTTCTCACTTATTTGTCAGCTCACAAGGTTGAGGACTCGGTAATGCAGGACGTGCAGGTAACTACCAGTCCTGTAACTACTGAACCTGTTACGACTGTAATTCCTGAACCTGTTGAAACTACTCCTGCACCAGTAACCGAGGTTGAGGAACCTGTGCAAGGCTCGGGAGAAAAGACAAATGTCCTGGATGATGATAGCCAGCCAAAGAGAAATTAGCCTGAAAACATTGCACCATCAACGACTCAACCTGAAACCTCTAAATAGTATTTTGCCGAAGTGGTGGAATAGGTAGACACGCCATCTTGAGGGGGTGGTGGGCAAAACCCGTGGGGGTTCGACTCCCCCCTTCGGCACCATATTTATCCTATGCGGGGAAAAGTGGCTTATTTGTGAGCTTAATGGCTGCCAGGTCTCTTCACAGGTAGCCTAATCGTAAAGGCAGATCCCTTGCCTAGTTCGCTTTCCACTGAGATCGTGCCCCTGTGGGCCTGAATGATCTTGAGCGCATAAGTCAGGCCGAGCCCGGCATGGATCTTTGAAGTAAAGAAAGGGTCCAGGATATTTTTCAGTTTGTCTTTTGGGATACCAACCCCTGTATCGGAGACCTTGATCTCTATATATCCCTCACTGACACGGCTGCCAATTTTCAGAATGCGCTGCTTATTTCGCATTGCTTCAATTGCGTTCTCAATAAGATGGGCAAACGCCGCCTTAATTTGTTCTCTATCAACAGAAATATCGGGAGGATTTTTCATTAACTCCGTTTTTACATCTATGTGATTTTCTTCAACCGCAGGTTTGAATTCTTCAATGACTTCGACAATGATCTCATTGAGATCTGCCGGCTCTCGATAAGATATTACAGTGGTCTTCAGCTCAATGAGCTTCTTTATCATGTGTTCCAGGGTCTCAACATTTTGTACAATCAATTCCAGATATTTTCTGTTTGGATCACCCTCAGAAAGGGATTCAGAGATCCTTCGCGCAAACCCTCCTATAGTAACAAGAGGGTTCCTTATCTCATGCGCTACTTGATCCATCATCTTTTCTAATGCCTCTGATTTCTCCTCCTCCAGCAACTTCTCTCGCTCTTTCTTTATGCTGAGCAATGACCGTATCCTTGCAATAAGCTCTTTATAATCAAAGGGCTTGGCCAGATAATCATCCCCACCGACATCGAGACCTTTGACAGTGCTGTCAACATCGCCTTTGGCAGTGAGCATGAGGACAGGTATGTAGCGGGTGCTTTCATCCTCCTTGAGTCTCTTGCATACCTCAAACCCATCCAGTTTAGGCATCATAATATCCAGCACAATCAGATCCGGCTCGTATTCAGCAACCCTCTTGAGGCCTTCTTCGCCGTCGTATGCCTCAGCAGTGTCGTACCCGTCAGCGCGGAGCCTCTTCCTCAAGAGATCCACGGTATCTACGTTATCCTCAACAATCAGGATCTTGTTCTTGTCCACCTGAATAACCTATATGGTTTTTTTTGCGTAGTATTCTATCTGCTCCGGCAGCTCGCGGACATTTATCGGTTTTGATATATACCCATTAAACCCGGCCTGCAAAGCCTTTTCCTCGTCTCCTTTCATTGCATGTGCGGTCAATGCAATTATCGAGGTATGCTTAAACTCCTCTCGAAGCCTCAGATTTTTCGCAACCTCATAACCTCCCATTTTCGGAAGTGCGATATCCAGAAGAATAATATCCGGCTGTTCCGCAATCGCCTTTTCCAGGCCGTCTTCTCCATCAACAGCTTCAATTATCTGATAATCCCGGTTTTTTAAAATCTTGATTACCAGCTCCCGACTATCCTCGTTGTCCTCAACTATCAGCAGTTTTTTCCCGGAAATCTTCTCTGTTTCTTTCATGTCATCCCCGTTTGTCAGGCACTCTTTATCTTATCAATTCTATCTTTGAGCTCTTGTGGGAAATCTTCTTCTTTAAGCATCATTTTGTTTAATATACCTCGTATCCTACCGTCCAGATCTTCTTTCTCTTTCTCACTCAAATCCCTCTTAGTAACAAGAATAAGAGGGATCTTCTTTGCACTCTTTTCTGTCTTTATATACTCGATTACATCAAAATCATTCACCTTGGGCATTGTCAAATTAAGGATGATCAGATCAGGCACAAAAGTCTGTATCAACTTGACTGCATCCTGGCTGTTATAGGCTGTCTTTACCTGACACCCGATTTCTTGTAGTGTATTCTCGGTCAGCGATACCGTATCCGTTTCACTATCTACTACAAGTGCCCGCTGTATTTTGCCCATTTTTTCCAGATCTCTTATTTTTCTGAGGAGAAAATTATGCTCTAGCGGCTTCACCATATATTCCGCAGCACCCAGACTGAACCCCAGTTTTTTATTATCCACAATTGAAAGGACAATTACCGGGATATCCCGGGTCTCTGGCGCACTTTTAAGCTCCCGCAGCACCTGCCATCCGTCCTTTTTCGGCATCATGATATCCAGAGTAATGGCTACCGGTTTCGTCTCTATAGCCTTTTCAACTGCCTTCTCCCCGCTGAGAAGACCTACTATTTTGTAGTCCTCTCCTAAAGATTTCCTGATGATATCAATGGCGTCCGGGTTGTCATCTATTGCCAAGACCCTCTTTCGAGAGATGTCCTCTACAGTCAACGGCTCTGCCTCAGCGGATTTTAACCCCTGTGACTCAAGCACCAGTTTCTGTATGACCTTACAATCTTTGCAAAAATCAACTTTCTCCGGATAGGTACTGATTTTCAGTCCTCCGCAATGTGTCCCAAGAATGAGCCAGCAACGTCTTTCTTCACTGTCATGGGCCGGGCAGTCAGACTGTCCGCAATGGATGTATTCGTGACACCTTACCGGTTTGCCGGCATATTCGGGGTCCTTCAAAAAGGTCTCGACAGGCACACCGAAGTGCTCAGCCAAGTCGTCAGCCACTCGTAATTCTATGATCGGCTTAGTTGTAGCTTCGAGTACCTCTTTTCCGAGAGGAATGGTGAAATAGAATTGACTTCCCTTGCCATACTTGCTCGTGGCCCAGATCATACCGTTGTGCAATGCAATCAACCCCCTCGCAATACTGAGCCCCAGGCCGGTCCCTTCATATTGGCGGACAGTAGAAAGGTCAGCCTGCACGAACTTGTCAAAAATCTTACCGAGATCCTCATCATTTATCCCAATACCTGTATCCTCTATACAGACCTCTGCAAATATAGGAGGCTCGCCAAGTCGATGAATGCCGCGATCGGATGTCCTGGCACGGATGGTTATGCCTCCCTCATCGGTAAACTTGGTCGCATTGGACAGCAGGTTCATTAAAACATGCTTGATCTTATTCTTATCGCCATAGACTAAAGGCAGATTCTCATCGATATCAAAATCAAAGGAAAGACCTCTTTGGGTTATCATTCCCTCAAACATGGGAACTACTGAATCAATGAGTCCTTTTAGATTGAATTGTTCTGCTTCTAACTCGGTTTTTCCTGCTTCTATCTTAGAGAGATCAAGAAGATCATTTAACAATTGCAAGA
Organism: Deltaproteobacteria bacterium; assembly: GCA_030262715.1. Classification (GTDB taxonomy): domain Bacteria; phylum Desulfobacterota; class Dissulfuribacteria; order Dissulfuribacterales; family UBA3076; genus UBA3076. Next base: position 24,499 of record JAJSZR010000004.1, on the reverse strand, counting down.
GGTGCCTGGCATTATTGGAAATTCTGCTAAGGCTCTTTTCCTGTTCCTCGTTGATTGGTCCGTCAACTCCGTCTATCAGCAAATCTGAATATCCGATAATAGAATTCATCGGTGTCCTTAGCTCATGAGACATATTCGCCAAGAACGTAGATTTTAGTTTGTCAAGTTCCCTGAGTTGGGTGTTTGCTTTTTCCAATAGTGCTATAAGATTGGTCCTTTCGTTTAACAAGTCGGTTTTTTTCGCAACCTCACTTTCAAGTCTTTTGCTGAATTGAGATGCCCTTTGAATCATATAGTTAAATGAGCTGCCCAGTACGCCTATTTCATCCTCTGACTTTATGTCTACTGAAACAGATGTATCGCCCTCTGCAAACCTCTTTGCCTTGTCAGCCAAATCCTCCACAGGGCGCCTGATGAATCTGGTCACCATCACATAAATTATGGCAATGATAATCGATATTCCAATAACACTTATCAACATAGTCCTGTTCCTGGCAGCAGCGACCGTCATGTAAGCATGCTCAACATCCGTTCCTATTATCATGCCACCGAGAACTTTCCTTGAAGAGCCATGGCAGTGATGGCAGTCTTTGTGATTCAAAATGGGATGGATGGTAATAAGGACTTTTCTTCCAGCAAGTTCTTCTACAAATGCCTTCTCTTGTCTCACTCCTGAGCCCAATGTCTTGGTTAGGGCCGCCAAGGCCTCCTCATCGGAAATAGAATCCGCAACCCTGGTCTTTACCCTTTCCTCGTGTGTGGACCAGGTTATCTCTTGATCAAAATCGCATATCCATGCCTCGACGTTTCCCATCTTTGTCCGAACATCGGACAAGACCATCTTGACAGCCTCACTATTTCCAATATGCATTGGATATGTTATGCCGGAATAGATCGATTCAGACACGTCTAAATTAAGAGTTTTCACCAACTCCATTCTGTCTCTTGTCCCAAAGTATATTCTCAAGACAATTTCAGCCATCATAACCAGAGCTATGCTGATTATTACAGTAGCCATTATCTTGTTTGCAAAACTCTTTCTTATAAAACCAAACATCCTGTCCTCAACAATGCGTGCCTATCGGGACCGCTAATGCGCGCCTCCATGAATCAAGGGCTTGTACCTGAAGGCCTTGACCCTCTCTGATATGTGACACTCCTCGCAATCTTTCATTGTGAGATTCATCTTGATATCCTGAGCGCGCTGCGTCCTGACATGTATTTCGCCAGGGCCATGGCATACTTCACAGCCTGCGTTCTTTAAATGAGGGGTCTTCTCAATACTGACAAAGCCGCCCGGTTTACCATATCCCGTTGTATGACAGAAATAACACTTTTTGATTTCTTCCCCGGTAAGGCCCTTTTTCACCCTTTGAATGCTCTCGAACGAACTGCTCTTCTTTGCATATTTGGTAAAACTCCTATATTCCTTTTGATGACAGGGCTTGCAGGCTTCTGAGCCGACATATTTTTGTATTTCAGTGTTATTTCCACCTCTAACCTTTTCCGGATTAAAGATGGTAATCGTTAATATTGCCGTGAAAACGGCAAGAAAATATCTCATTGCGACCTAACCTTAAGGGCCTCTTTAATCAATAAAGCTCCATACGAAACCGCTGATAACAATGTAGTTTCCAGAGGAAATCACGGCAATATTGTCCGGTGGCCATTATATATTCTAATATTAATTACTTGTCTTTGTAGTAGCAAGGCCATTTGGGCTTGTCAAGCATAGGAAACGGTGACGATCTACAGAAAAAAACAGAGAATGCTTTCTCGAAAAACAAAAAAGATTTGCCTGGATGGTCAGACTGATATTGCCAATTTCTTTCAAGCAGGTTACAAAGTAATTTGATAAAAAAACATATTTCATATGGATGTAATAAGGGAGAGCCATCTTAAAACAAAAAATTAAATGGGAAGGAGGGGCGTGCCATTAAAAAAACACAAAAAATAATTCCTGCATTGGTTTTACTGTTAACTCCTGCTTTTTCGACTCTTGTGTCCAAAGATATCAAAAATGACAAAAGCAGGGTCTATATCTGAGCTTTTCTTGGGATCTGCGCCCTTATTGCGGGTCCATAGCTACTTCAAACATTGGGGTATGCTCGCACATGAACTTTAACGTTCTATAGGTGAGGAAGAGAGGAAGGATGGTGCTCAAAGTAAAGTTTCTTATAATCTGTATTTTCGGTTTCGTGATGTCGGTGACCGGCATCGGCATCACCTCGTCGAGTGCCATGGAAACCGATGAATGTCTGGAATGCCATGGCGATTCATCCATTATTGATGAAGGGGGCGAGCATCTATATATCGATGGTACCCAGTTTGCCGGCACAAAGCACGCAGAAGATGGTTGCGGGTCCTGCCATTCCGTAACCGATGACCACCCGGACGATGGGCTCAAGCCCTCTAACGAAAGCTGTGACATGTGCCATGAAGATACTATTGATGAGTTATCAAAGGGCCTTCATGCGGGAAATGCGGAATGCACGGATTGTCACAATCCCCATGCGGCCAAAGGGCTCAAGTCTCCTGGTGAAAGTTGTGGTATGTGCCATGAAGAAGCCGTTGAAGAGTATCTGAATAGCTCTCATGCAGAAAACGCGGTTTGCTCAGATTGTCACAGCCCCCATACAGCCAAGAGCTACCTGGAGACCTCAGGTCTTGAAAAAAATAAACAGTGTACTACTTGTCACGAAGGTGCCGGCCACTCTGAATGGCTCCTCCGGAACAAGCTCCACATGCAGGCAACTACGTGCATAAGCTGCCATACCGATTCAAAAGGCATTGTCATCACTATGTATATTGAGAAAAGAGATGGCGTCAAACCAGATAAAGAAGGTGAGATTGACCTCGCAACTTACAAGGATCTCACGCAATTAGTCGAAGACAAGGGAGTTCAATCTCTCATAGATACCAACGATGACCGCTCCATCACAAAGGCAGAGCTCAGAGAGTTTAATATGAACTCAAAATATAAAGACGTGGGGCTGTGGGGGATGCTGTCAACAGAAACAGCAAGCCATGGTTACGGAATATTTGAAGACCGCCGGGATTGTTCTTTCTGCCACGCTGCCGGACCCAAAGCCATGCAGACATGTTACGTGGCCTTCCCTAATCAAGATGGCACGTACAACAGGGTCGCTGTTGAAGAGGGAGCAGTGCTCGACCCTCTTTTTGCCACTCCTGACTTCTACATGGTGGGCTCCACCAGAAACGATATTCTCAGCATTTTGGGCCTGCTAATCATAGCCGGTGGTTTGGGCGCGGCCTGCCTCCACGGCACTTTCAGAATTCTGACCCGGAAAAACAGGAGGAAACATTGATCATGGAAAAGCCAAAAATGATCTACCTCAACCCTACTACCGTCAGGATATGGCATTGGATACACGCCATTGGGATAACAACTCTGTGCATTACAGGTGCTCAGATCAGGTTTCCTGAGTATATTAATCTCTTCGGCAGCTACAGGACAGCGGTACTGGTTCATGATTTTACCGGAATCTTCGTGTGCCTGGATTGGTTGTTATGGTTTTTATATTACGTGTTCATTGATAAGAGCCTGATAAAGCTCTATGTCCCCAACATGTATGACCTGAAGACGGGTATCATAAGACAGATGCTGTTCTATGGCTTCAACTACTTCCGAGGTAAACCGAACCCGCACCACTCCACGCCTGATAAAAAGTTCAACCCCATGCAGAAAGGGGCATATCTGATGATCATGACGATGCTTGTACCGATCGTCCTGTTGTCCGGCTTGCTGCTTCTGCTGATTACGCAGAAATGGATGATAGCATTAGGCGGGGTAAAAATAGTAGTCGGGCTACATTTTCTGGTAGCTTGCTGTTTCGCTGCCTTCCTCTTTGTCCATATGTATCTGGCTACCCTGGGGCATACCTTCTGGGCCCATATCATAACGATGATAACCGGCTGGGAGGAAGAGGTAGAAGAACACTAGTCAATAAAGATTGAGACGACCTTTGAGGTCGTCTCAATCTATTGTTCAAGAAGCCCGTTTTGTAGATCTGTCTTTGACTATTTATCTTTTAAGACTTCTTTAATTACTTTAATCAACTCGACAGGATCAATTGGTTTTTCAATATAGCCGTCCGGAATAGTATATTTTGTTAATCCAGTGCTCTCGACAAATTTCTTTTCATCCCGAAGCGGTTGTTTGAACATGAAGTTCCTGAAATCGACCCCTGTCACCTCAGAGACCCCGGTCTGCACAATCACGGGAGTATTGCTCATGTCCGGATCCGATCTTAACTCTTGGAACATGGCAATACCACTTTTTTTGGGCATCATCAGGTCGAGCAAAACCAGATCAGGCTTCTCCTTGCGCAAGAGTTCCAGCCCCTCGATCCCATTACTGGCACTTATGCTTGAATAACCGTTCTCTTTAAGAACTGCGCTGATAAAGGTAATAATATCAGGTTCATCGTCCACGATAAGTATCTTTTTAGCCATTTCCTTCCTCACTGCGGCAATTACCAAGAAAGCCCTTAGGCAGGCCTATTTATTCACCTGAACGAATACATAGCACATAATGCTCCGCTTTGAAAGACAAAATGGGAATAAGTGAAGTATTTGCTTCCCTGGCTCGTTCTGCTCCAAATGGCCCGGTCTTTAGGCACCGGGGAATAATATTTGATTGTACCAATCGTGCTTGATCCAATGATCGGGTTTTTATATAATATTCATAAAGTCCATAAAACGGACGCAGGTTGCGACTCGGTTCAACACTGTTTTACCTATCATGTTTCGCACGATAGGATAAAATGCTATTTATTTCCAGATCTTCGATGTGGATTCTGGTCAAAGGAGCTTGAAGATGAGAATGAAAAAACTATCTATCACCATAATCACCGTGCTTATTGCTTTATATTTCTTTGCCTTTAATACACCGTATCTTTGTGCTGAAAAAGAGAAGGCCTTCTATGTTGGAATGGATAAGTGCAAAGAATGCCATCCAGAGCACGTGGATAGCTATCTTTCCTGGATATACTCAAGAAATTTTCGGGTCATACAGATGAGAAAAAAAGATCATGACCCAGACTGTCTGCCTTGCCATACGACCGGCTTTGGGAAAACAGGAGGATTTGTCAGTGTGGAAAAAACCCCGCGGATGGTCAATAAACAGTGTGAAAGTTGCCATGGTCCGGCCAGCTTACATCTCAAGGCCCCGACCAGGCTGGAACATCAAAAGACATTGAGCATTCCAAAGAATATATGTACAAGCTGTCACAGCGGGCACAAGCATCCGGGGTATTAAACGCTGCACTATATGCCATCATCAGTATGAGAGTATGGGAAATTGAGGAACAGGTAAAATGACACCTCTTTTGGATAGATTATGGGCAAGGCTCCACATAACCAGCGTCACGGAAAAGGTGATAATGGGTATGAGCGTAATTTTAATCATAGTAATAGGCCTCCTTACTTACTATGACATGGTGACGCGAATAAAGTTTCACCTTAACAAGCAGGAGGAGCGGGCATATGAAATCAGTGACACGGTAATGAGAAGTATTGAGTACCCCATGCTCGCAGCAGATATGGAGGCCGCGCAGGCCATCCTTGAAAGCTTGTATAAATTAAAGGATGTGAGAGTCGTAAATCTTTGCGATCTTACAGGCATTATCAAATACAGTGGATTACCAGCCAATGTAAAAAAGCTTGACGATTCACATGCCACTGAAGAGGCATTAGACACCGGTTCCCTGGCGAAGGTCCTGGAGGTGCAGGAGGGAGAAAAGATACTTCTCCATGCCATGCCTATCCCGAATGAGAAAACCTGCCATAAATGCCATGGAAAGGAAAATGAAATATTAGGGATTTTAACCGTAGGAATTAGCTGGGGCCCGGTAGAGAAGCGAGTAGCAGAAGTCAGGAATAGAGAGATTATCTGGGGCCTGGCTTCTGTCGTAATTGTGGGTGTTTTCTTATTCATTTTCTTATCCAAATTCGTTACCAGACCCCTTTCCGACCTTACGCGATTATCCGATGAAATCAGCCGTGGAAAAACAGACCTTGATTTTGGCAGAGAGGTCAAATGCTGGGAGATAGAAAAATGCACGAAAACTGACTGCCCTGCGTATGGAAATACTACGACAATGTGCTGGTACATAGACGGAACACTCTGTTTTGGCCAGCCGTCAGGAAGCTTTCCAGAAAAATGGGACGAGTGTCGTGAATGCAAAGTATATAAAACCCATGTGGGTGACGAGACGGTCCAGTTGGCAGATTCCTTTAAACATATGGTCTCTAAACTGGATATTTCTGAAAGAGAGATAAAGAAATTAGAAAAAAGGACCCAGTTAATCCAGGCCAGCAAGATGTCCACCTTGGGTGAGATGGCATCAGGCGTAGCCCACGAGTTAAATCAACCGTTAAGTGTTATTAGAATAGGCGCTACGTTTCTGTCAAAGATGATCAAAAAGGGCAAAAAGATTGAGGATGAAGAATTAAGAACCGTGACTGAAGAAATTGTTGGTCAGGTAGATAGGGCATCGGCAATCATCAATCATATGCGGGACTTTTCAAGGATTGGTGTCAAGACAGCAGAGCTTGATCTGAATGTGCCTATCAGAAATATCCTTGGGATATTGGGACAACAGTTCAAAGTACGTAATATAGAGATAGAGTCGAACCTGGATGATAACCTGCCCCATATAATGGCAGATAGTAATAAGTTAGAGCAAGTCCTTTTGAACCTGGTTGTCAATGCCCGGCAAGCCATTGAGGAAAAAGGCGAATCGGGTGGTAAGGTGACAATAAAGTCATTTTCAGACAGAGGACGGGCCGCAATTTCTGTGTCTGATACAGGAAATGGTATTCCCGAACATGTGCTGGATAAGATATTTGAACCATTCTTTACTACTAAAAAAGTAGGTATTGGAACGGGATTAGGCCTGTCCATCAGCTATGGAATTGTAAAGGATTATGGTGGAACTATAGATGTAAAGAGTGAGGCGGGGACTGGTACAACATTCCTGTTGAAATTCCCTTCATGTTCAAACGCTTAATAATGGGTAGCCGTTCACGGCTTGAAACTTGAAATTGGAAAGTAGAAATTTGCGGGAGATGAAACGAGTTTACGATTTGGATGTTTACAAACCGGCAGAAGAGTTATCAGATATGGTCTGGCACGATAGCATGAAGGCCAAATTTCTAATTTCTAATTTCTAATTTCAACGTTCCGTAAACGCTTAAATAATGTTCTGACAATGGGGCAATATATTGAAGCTTTTACTTATTGATGATGAAGAACCGGCAAGGAAGATTGTCGGAATGTCGCTGAAAAGCGATGGCTACGAGGTGCTGACGGCAGAGGATGGCAAAAGCGGCCTGGAGGTTTTTAAGAAAGAAGCCCCCCCCATTGTCTTAACTGATATAAAGATGCCAGGCATGGATGGCATCGAGGTATTGAAAAAGATTAAGGAAATAAGCCCTGAAACCGAGGTAATAGTTGTTACCGGGCATGGCGATATGGACGTGGCTATCCAATCTCTGCAACTTGAGGCCTCTGATTTTGTCACCAAGCCTATTGTGGACGAAGCCCTAACAGTTGCCTTAAAACGGGCCGAGGAAAGGCTTCGTTTAAGGAAAATGCTCAAGGAATATACCGACAATCTGGAAGATAAGGTTAAGCAAGCCACAGAGGAGATAAGACAGAGGTACGAGTTTGAAGACAATCTGATTCAGCGTTCCATCGACGGTATAGTCGGCACTGATAAGCAGGGAAAAATAATGATCTTTAATCGAGGGGATGAGAGAATATTCGGATATTCTAAGGATGAAGTAATAGGGAAGATTGATATAAGGAGTCTCTATCCACCGGAGACAGCCGAAGAAATCATGCAAGGTCTGTATAGCAAAGAACGAGAAAGACAAGAAATGCATGTTTGGCGAGAGACCTTCGTTTTAGGAAAGGACGGTGACAAGATACCGGTTAAATTTTCGGGAACTGTTCTGTATCAAGATGGTGAGGTCATCGGCAGTGTGGGTTTTCTCCACGATCTAAGGGAGATCAAGCAGTTGCAGCAGGAATTGATCAAATCCGAAAGGTTGGCTGCCACTGGAGAAACTGTAGCCGGACTTGCCCACGGTATCAAAAATATCTTGGGTGGTCTGCGTGGAGGAGTCTATATAGTAGACAACGCACTTAAGAAGGGGGATATGAATAGCCTTCGCACTGGCTGGGACATGGTACAAAGGAATATCGACAGGGTCTCCGGCCTGGCTATGGATCTCCTCAACTACTCCAAGGAACGTGAGCCTGAATATGAAAAGTGCTCTCCGAATGAAATTGTGGAAGATGTGTGCAAACTAATGGATCTCAAGGCAAAAGAATCCAAAGTAGAGATTGTCATAGATCTTGATCCGACCATAGGCGATGTATCTTTAGACCCCAAAGGAATTCATCGCTGTCTGCTTAACCTGGTTTCCAATGCCATTGATGCCGCTATATTTGATGAAGACGAGGGCAAGGAACACCTGGTGCGGGTGACCACAAGGCGCGAAAGTGATGAAGCGTTTATTCTTCAGGTCTCTGACAATGGTTGCGGTATGGATGAGGCCGTAAGAAAGCAGATCTTTAGCTCTCTATTCAGCACCAAGGGGTCAAGAGGTACGGGCCTCGGCCTGCTGATTACCCGGAAAACAGTCCATGAGCACGGCGGAACCATAAGTGTAGACTCTGAACCTGGAAAAGGATCAACCTTTGTCATCAGGCTGCCTTTTGAGCCGCACCCCCACGAAGGCTAAAGATTCGTCCGGAAATACATTCCCTTCCCCTTTTACAGACCCAAAAGCGTAGCTATATCGGGGTGTTTGGTTATTACCTTGACAAACTGTGCTGTACGACGTTCCAAGCGGTTCTCAAGGATTGTGGCAGCCTTTTGCATAACCAGGAATCCCATGGTGTGGTCTTGATCAAAAAGGGCCTTAAATTTGTCTCCAGGCATGACCAGGATTTCGCTTGGTTCCATACAAACAGCAAGGGAGGTATGGGCGGGCCCGGGAAGTAGGGCAGACCAGCCGAATGAATACCCCGGCTTGATGGCCCCGAGTGAAATAATTAGGGCCGTAGCAAGCTCTGTCTGGAGTAATACCTTGCCTGTGGTAAGTGAATAAAAATGGGAGGCCTCACTACCTGGTTCGTAAATGATCTCCCTTTCCGCAAACGACTGCTCTTGAGCCAGGGGAAGTATCTGTTCCAGCATACCGTCGGTTAAATCTTCAAAGAGCCGAATTCTCTTCAGATGTTCTATAGAAGCCAAATATTTATTTCTCCTCTCCGTGCCCGAATCTTTGATGTCTTTATGTTTATATCACATTAATAGGTAAATTAACACTAAAAAAATCGTAGCCATAGCCGCACTGATCCCTATCGGTGAGGTGTGTGTCTGCAAGGCCGCTCGAGTCCTTTCGATCTTGCCCTGGAGGTCTTTTCCCCTTGCGCCGGTGACACTCCACAGGGGAATCATAACCCCAAGACAGAGGACCTCAGGCCAGCGTTGGAATATGCGGCAGATAGATCCGGTCAACTCACCCACAATGACCCTGTCAGCGACCCTGGTCAATCCGTTCATGCTCATATCCATGACCCGGTAAAAAAGCCCGCCACCCTTGCGGTAGAACCAGTCAGCATCAACATTGATAGCCCTTAGCTCAGGGGGAGACATACCAGAGAGCGTGAGAAGCGTGAAGGCAAAGGCAGCAAAGAAAATGAGCTGGGTCTGACCTACCACATGCGGAACCGTGTACGGTACATATTCAACCGGATATGGGAGCAGGCTATACAGGTAGCTGGGAAATGACCCGTTGAAGATGCAGAAGAACGCCGCGATGCCCATGGCAAGAAGCATGTGGAGGGGAGCCTCTTTGGGTCTCAGCCCGGAATCATGGCCGAAAAACGCAAAAAACGGGATCTTGATACCCGCATGCTCCAACACACCGACCGAGGCAAACAGCAGGATGAACCATATGATCTGCATATGACCGGTAGCAGCCGCATCCATGACCATTGACTTACTGACAAAACCGCTGAAAAGCGGAACGGCCGAGATGGATGCAGCCCCTATAATACAACAGATACAGGTGAGCGGCATGGTCCGGTACAGTCCACCTAGGGCGGTGCAGTTGATTTTATTATCATTACGATACATTACCGCGCCCATGGACATAAACAGCAAGGCCTTGAAGAGGATATCGTTCACGGCGTGGGAAACAGCACCATTTATAGCCATTTGTGTGCCAATGCCGATTCCGCATACCATGAATCCTACCTGGTTGATCAAGCTGTAGGACAAAACTCGCCTGAGGTTGTTTTCAATGACCGCATAGAAGATAGGAAACGCCGTCATAATCGCTCCAATCCAGATAAGTGCCTCGGTACCCGGAAAGGCCCTGGCCAGGGCATAGACAGCACACTTTGTGGTAAAAGCGCTCAGGAATATGGTCCCGGTAATTGTCGCCTCCGGATAGGCGTCCGTCAGCCATGGATGGAGAAAAGGCCAGGCGCAATTTACGCCAAAACCCAGGAAAATTAATAAGGTGGCAAGTCCATTCAGCCCGATATACCCGAACTCAATAGAGCCTGTCTGATTCACATACAGGACAATGCCTGCCAGAAGGCACAGGCCTCCGGCCGCATGAATCAGAAGATATCTGTATCCTGCGCCTTGAGCTACCTTTGTCCTGCGGGCCCAGATAAGAAATATGGAAGCTACGGTAAGCATCTCCCAAAAGACAAAGAAAGAAAAAAGGTCTCCAGCAAAGACAACCCCCAGGGCGCTGCCGGCATAAACCAGCCCAGCCACATGCTGCAGATTGTCTTTTAGGTGAATGGCATAGAGAATAGCTATGAAAGATATGAGATGGAAGATATAACCGAACAGGAGGCTCAGCCTGTCCACTTTACCAAAGATAAGATCATATTCCATAAACCCTACAACCCAATGAGTTCCTTCTGGGATATTGATCAGGTTTATGAAACCTACCACCGGGATAAGCAGCATGTAGGCGCTTTTCCATTTCCCTTTTATCAGAGGAACCAGTAGTCCTCCGATGATAAAAATGGCCGCTGGCGGCAGGACGTCAGTCATAGTAATCCTCTCGTCTCTTCACAAGGGTCCGCAGGATATATTTTGCGGAAAGAACGAGTGCCACAAAGGCGACAAAGGCAAATACACAATAAAATTCAGGCCACTCTTCCGAGGGGAAATGAGTGTGCTTGTGAATAAAGAATTCTAAAACAAGAAGAAGAACAAGCGATAAGAAAAAAGACCATGCCAGTATCTTCATGTTTCCAGGTTTATCAAAAAGATATTTTTTGCCTTCGCTGTTTTCTTGTTTCATAGTGTTCCTTCTATATCCTGAGCAACAAACACGTTACCACTGACGATCCTATTCAAAGCGTCTTGAAAAAGATGAGTCCCAGATACAAAACTCCTATGGTGATAGCCACCCAAAAAATGGTCCGAAAAGGCGGAACGGGCTTATGGCCAAGTTCCATCTTGCCTTCTATTTCGTCTGTCCTCTCATTTGTCATGTTTATACTCCAGTTATACTCTGCACCATCATTCTGGCCAGCCTGAGAAAAGGCTGGGGATAAAAAAGCAGAATCACGGAAATTGTCGCTGTGATAACCAAGGGCACCACACAGAAAGCCGGGGCCTCTTGCACCTTGTTTTCAAACATGGCATCTTCCGGCCTACAGAAGAATGCCTTATAGGTAATGGGTATAAAGTAGCAGGCATTCAGAAGCGAACTAAAGAGCAAGACTACCAGGAAGCCTATCTGGTGGGCCTGGAGGGTTCCTAGTGCAAGATACCATTTGCTTATAAAACCGCCACAAGGGGGCATCCCTATTATGCTCAACGAAGCGATAAAAAAGGCTGCCATGGTCACCGGCATCCTCCGGCCTATCCCTATCATCTCGCTGATGTTCTTTTTACCCGTGGCTACAAAGATTGCCCCGGCACAAAAAAATAGGGTGATCTTCCCAAAGGCATGCATTGCAATATGGAGCATGCCGCCAGTCATCCCTTTTGGGGAAAGGAGTGCTACCCCAAGCACAATATAAGAGAGCTGGGCGATGGTGGAAAAGGCGAGAAGCCGTTTCAGGCCGTTCTGAGAAAGGGCAATGAATGAGCCGACCAGGATGGTAAAGGCGGCAACATAACATACTGCCATCCCTAAATGAGATGAGGATAAGAGTTGAATCCCAAAGACCCCGGTCAGGATACGAACGATGCTAAAGACACCCACCTTCACAACAGCCACTGCGTGCAGCAGGGCACTGACCGGCGTAGGTGCCACCATGGCCGCGGGAAGCCATGAGTGCATGGGCATAATCGCTGACTTGGCAAACCCGAAGACAAACATGAACAAAAGGATAAAGAGCAGGGACGGGGATACGGCAGTCCCTGCCAAAATGCCATTTTTGCTGAATTCAAGGGTACCTGCCAAATTATAACATATAAGCATGGCCGGCAAAACAAGACCGATGGACGCACCTACGACATAAAGGAGATATTTTCTGCCTGAGCTTCGCGCCTCCAGATCCTGATGGTGTGTAACCAATGGATAGGTGGCAAGAGAAAGTATCTCGTAAAAGAGATACAGGGTTAAGAGGTTCGCAGAAAAGGCCGCGCCAATGGTGGCTGAAAGACAGATGGCAAAGAAGCAAAAATACCGGGTCTGCCCGTGCTCTTTCAGCCCTCTCATATAGCCGATCGAGTATGCCGATGTAATGATCCAGAGGCTTGAAGACACGAGCGCAAAGAGCATTCCCAGGGCATCAACCCTGAACCTGATCGCCGCCCCCGGCATAAACTGGACCACCGTATATACTATTTCAGTCCCCCTTAAGATTGCAGGGAGCATAGATAGGACGATCAGAAACTTTGCAACAGCCGCCACAAAGGTCCAAGACTCACGGACATTGGGGCTTCTGCTTGAGACCACCACCAAAGGAATAATCAAGAGAGAGACCAGGACAGCAAGCAAGGGCCTTATTGACGTAATCGTTTCCATTCGATCCCTATTTTATCTCCATCATATAAACCGTCACATAAAGCCCTTTGGTATGACAAACTGGACTATGTGGTTCACGATGTCACCGGTGTACAGACCAACCAAGATCAGGCTTATAGCAACTACATAAAGGGGAACCAGCATGGTGAGCGGGGCCTCGGCCATCACTGCCGGATGATGTTCGTGCCCCTCATGGTCGCTGAAGGGCTCATAAAAGCCGATCTCAAAAACCCTGAAAAAGAGCACTACATTGATCAGGCTGCTGAAGAGCAATGCGACCATAAAACCGTACTGGTGCGCCTGAATGGCCCCCAAGATGAGATACCACTTGCTGAAAAAACCGCACGTCGGAGGCACACCGATGATGGATAGTGCTCCGATCACAAAGGCCCCCATGGTAAATGGCATTTTGGCAAACAAGCCTTTCAGGTCGCCAAAGGCATATCCTTTTATCTTGTAAACTATGTTACCCACCACGAGAAAGACGCAAAGTGTCATCAGGGCATCGTTTACAATATGGAGGACTGCCCCTGTCAATCCGGCACGGTTTCCAAGCCATGCGCCACCAACCATATAGCCCACTTCCGCCACGACGATGTATGTTAACATCTTCTTTAAATTGCGCTCTTTCAGGGCAAGAACGGCGCCCATGACAATAGCAATGACAGCAAGCCAGACAACGGCGTCGTGCACGGCCAAGGTGTTAAAGACAAATTTCGGGGTAAAAACAGTAAGGATAAGGCGAATCATCACATAGACCATCACCTTGGTCATCAATGGGGCAATCAGACCGCTTGACGCAGAGTTGGCATATGTATAGGCATTGGGCAACCAGGCGTGAAGGGGGAAAAAAGCCATCTTAAGCCATACCCCGACCATACAGATGATAAAGGCGGCCAGTACGGCTTTAGACTGATAAAGCGGGGGCAATAACCGGGCAATATCCACCATATTCAATGAACCGGTGACAATATAGAGATATCCAATACCCAACAGATAAAAGCAGGCCCCAATCGTACCCATGTACAGATAATTGAGGGTCGCCAGCGGGGCACGTTCCTCTCCCATGGCAAGCAACCCATAACCCGTGAGTGACGCAATCTCCAACAGCACATACAGGTTAAAGGCATCTCCAGTGACCACAATACCCAATAGACCGGTTACCATCAGGACATATAGTGTATAAAAAGGGCCTGCTTTGTCCGGAAACTGTTGCTCAACAATCTTTTTGCTTGATATTAAATTAAGGAGGGCAACTATGGACACCACCGGCAGAACAAGGCCATTGAGATAATCTATATAATAGGCTATGCCCATAGGGGGTGACCATCCACCTAATTTATAGACGATAACTCCTTCATCCAGGACCCTGAACAGCAGACCAACGGATGACCAGGCAGCCACACCCAGGGCGGCAACAGCAATAGGAAAGCACAATCTTTTGTTTACCCATCCGGCAACACTGATGACAAGGGCCGACAGGAGCGGGACAATTACAAGAAGTGCGGGATACTGTTCGCTCATTTTTCCCTTACCTGCGTTAGGATCTCATTTTCTTCCAGGGTGTTATAGTTATTATAGATCCTTATGGCCAAAGCCAGGGCCACCCCAAGAGTGGCCACGCCCACTACAATGGCGGTCAGCATCAGCACATGAGGCAATGGATTAATATAGTCCACGGCATGCACGACGTGGTGCACATCAGGGCCGTGGCCATGCTCTAAGATTGGAATCGTGGCCCCTTTCTTGACGCCTATGGACACGTAAAACAAGATGATGGCGGTCTGAAAGATGTTCATGCCCACGATCTTTTTTACAAGATTGTTCTTGGCGATCATGGCATACAGCCCGATCATCATCAAGGTGATGTAAATCCAGTAATTATATTTGGCAACAACCGTTGAAATCAAATCGGTCATATCCTAAAGCCCCTGTCTGTATCTGCCTGCAGATGAGATATTGTTATAGATCCAGATCATGGTGGCCAGAACAGCAATCCCTACCCCGATTTCCACCATAAGAATACCGTGGGATCGCGCGGTAATCGGGTCGACATGAAGTACCCCCGCAAGAGCGCTGTAGTCCAGGAAATTTTGCTTTAACAATAGACAGAGGGCACCGGTGCCGGCATAGATCGAGACGCCTACAGCACAAAGGATGCCTATAAGCTTCTCGCTCATTCGTCTGACAGCAGTTCTCAGATCGTGGGAAATGGCAAACAAGATGACGCTTGCCCCCAGGATAACACCTCCCTGAAATCCGCCGCCGGGGCTGTGATGTCCATGGGCGATTACATACAGGGCAAAAAGCTGAATAAAGGGAATCAATATTCGACACCCTGTCTTGATAATCAGGTCAGGAGGTGTCCAGACGGCGTCAATCCGTTCAAAGTCAGCAGACGGCGGTATCTTGTATCCCTCTTTGAGCTGGATGGTTACGCCGGTGAGGACATGCCGGTAATACCTTGTCTCAGGCTCTTCCTCTTCGCGGCGAGAGATTCGCAGGAGAAAAAAACATACGACGCCTGCTGAAAAGATCACAGTGGTTTCAAACATGGTGTCAAAACCACGATAGTCCGCAAGCACAGCGGTGACGATGTTGGGTACCGAGGTCTCTTCCATAGTCTTTTCAATAAAGTAAGGAGAAAGATACGTGCTGGCCGGAGAAGCTGGGTCTGACCACGCTGGAAAATCAGCCGCGGCGTAAATAAGCAGTGCACCTGTCACGACTACTATGATGAGTCCGATGATCTTCAATCTTTTGTCCTCCTTGATGTGCGGAATACAGCGGCAACAAAAAAGACCGTACTGACACCTGCTCCGACCGAAGCCTCAGTAAAGGCCACATCCACTGCTCCCATGATGGACCAGAGCAGACACATCATGAAGCTGTAAGCCCCAAACAGGATGGCGGCACCAAGCAAATCCTTGACCATAAGGGCGCCAATACCAGCGATAACGACCAGGGTGAGAATTGCCAGATCTATCGGCCAGATCATAGGTTACCTCCTTTTCTGTCCCTTGGTCCAGGGGGCCAGACCGGCCCTGACGCCGGCGTCAACAATGCCATGGGTTGCTGTGGGGCTGGCCAGAAAAATAAATACAACAATAAGAAGAATTTTCAGGCTGGTCAGCAAGGCGCCCAGGGAAAAATGATGGAGGTTAAAAAGGGCAAAGGCGGTCATGGCCAGAAGGGAGCCAAGGGTATCAAGTTTACCTGCGGGGTGGAGCCTGGAATAAAAATCAGGAAAACGCAGAATCCCCACTGCCCCTCCTGTAAGGAAAAACAGCCCGGAGAACAACAGCACTAATACGATGATATCCATGATATCCATTCTTCAAAATCTCCTGTGTCCTTCGTGAACCCCTGTCAAAGGCATTGGTAAAAGAATCCTTGAATAGAATTTACAGATACGGCGCTTCGTCGTACAATCCTTTACGCTTTTGAAAGTATCTTGAAGCCGCCAGCACTGCGATAAAGTTCAGCATGGCATAGGCCAGTGCAATATCTACGAACATATCCACCCGATGATAAAGAAAACCGATCAGGATCAGCAATACGACAGTCTTGCTCCCGATGGCATTGACGCCAATCATACGGTCCAGGACCGTTGGCCCAAGCACGGCCCGGACCAAGGAGAGGATCATCAGAAAGGCCAGATAAAGAGCCGAATATAAAAAGATGTTATCCATCAGCCCTCCCCAAATGCCTTGGCAACCCTGGCCTCCATCTCGCCCGGCAAAGGCTCACCAGACGCCTTGTCAATGGCATGAACCTTAAAATCGCCATCGGGTGATACATTGACCGTAATAGTGCCTGGAGTGAGGGTGATCGAATTGGCAAAGGTGACCAGGGCCAGTTCGCTCTCCAGTTTGCTTCGGAATTTGATAATTCTGGGGTCAATCAGGTCCATCATCCTTGGATGGAAGACAAGATATGTAACATGTAGGTTTGCTTTGATAATCTCCTTTATAAGCCACGGGAGATACGGGATCCATCGGACCAACATAATTAAAAGACCTCTCACAGAAGGACGCAACAGGTCGGCTGAAAGGTAAGCCACGATGGCGCAGGAGATGACCCCGAGGCTGAGATGAAAAGGATCAAACTTGCCTGAAAGGACGACCCAGACACCAAACATAATAAAGAATGTGACCATAATAGGGCCATAATTCTTTCGGCGTCCTGAACTCCGATCCAAATTTTCTACTCTGCTGGTATTGTGCTCGTGCCCCAGCCCTTCTTCCTCTTGCTTATCCAACAGACGCCCCCTTTTTTTTATTGGTTTTGCAATTTTGGGAAACGCACGATTGTTAATTTGTTTTTAGCAATAGATGTGCCAGTCCCTCATTTCTTACAGAAATGCCTTTTAACACACTGATTTTACACCTTTTGTTTTAATTTGTCTTGAGGTAGGAATAGATTGAGCAGTGTCGGAAAGTGGCAAAATAATGCCGTATAAATAAAGAAACGATTATTTAGGCATTTTTTTGCCAACTTAAGAGAGCGGAAGTCGCACGATGAAGTTGGTACCGACTCCGGGCTTGCTGTCAAGAGTGATAGTTCCGCCTAACTTCTTTACTATATTCTGGCTAATTGAGAGGCCAAGGCCTGTCCCTTTCCCCGGAGCTTTAGTGGTAAAAAACAGTTGAAAGATCTTTTTCTGGTTTTCCTCCGTGATCCCAGTACCATTGTCTTCAAAACTTATCTCCACATCCGAGTTTGTTGTAAGGGTTTTTATCAGGATACACCCTTTGTCTTCCCCCTTACTTCGGATAGCATGAATGGCATTGGTAATGAAGTTTACAAAGACCTGCTCCAACAACTTTGGATCAGATTTCATGGTTAGGGGACCTGGCATAAACTGGGTATCGATTTCTATGGATGTGTGTTTGAGCTCGGGTTTGAGAAAACTAATGCTGTCTTTGAGGATGTCGTGGATATCAAATTCGATTAATGCCGGGGTTGAACCACGGGCGAAGTCCAATAATTCATGGGTTATGCTGCGACAACGGTTGGTCTGAAGGCTGATCTCTTTGGTGGCCTTTTCCAGTTCTTCCCGGTCCTCGGGATTTAGGCCTTTAGCGTCGCTGATTACCTCGCCGGCCCATCCCGAAGCCTCGCCAATAATCGCTAAAGGATTATTGATCTCGTGGGCGACTCCGGCTGCTATCCTTCCTATTTCCGCCAGCCTGTCGATTCGGACCAGGTCTTCCTGGATCTTCTTCCACAGGGTGATGTCCCTGCATACTCCGACCGTGCCCACAATTTGGCCTTCCCTGTTCGTCAGGTTTATAAGGGAAACATTGAAATAAACAGTGCCTCCCTCCTTGTGTCGAAAGGGGATGTCCAACTGCACTGTGGGGCCATCCTGCCCGGAGGAGTTAAAAAACTCCTCAAATGATACAGGGTCTTCAGCCAAATCCTTTATGTAGGTACCTATTAATTCTGCAAAAGAGTAACCCAGTACCTTTTCGCCGCCCTTGCTGAAGGAAATCAGCATTCCGCCGACTTCCGTAGCAAAGATCATATCCTCGGAATTCTGCAGAATACACTGAAGATAGCCCCTGGTCTGATGTAACTCTATCTTATAACCGGCCAGTTCTTGCTTGGCCTTTTTCAGCTCGGTCTCCAGAGAGTTATTCGAATCCATAGATCTTGCGCAACTCCGCAATGGCCTTTTTCATCCCGAGTGCCCCGAGCCCATGCCTGTGAAGTTCCTCCAGTTGTTCCTGGAATTTTGCTTCCTGTAACTTAATTTTCTTCTCGTACGCTTCTTTAATGACGGCCACAAGATTGTCATAGTCAACGGGTTTGAGCAGATACTGAAAGGCTTCCTCGTGGCCACTTTCCAAAGCGCTTTCTATGGAACCGTGGCCGGTCAATACGATGCATTGCAGGAATGGTTGGATTTCTCTAAGCCTCCTTTGTGTCTCCACCCCGCCTATCCCCGGCATTTTTAAATCGACAACCGCCACATCAAAATGCTCTTGTTTTGCCGCCTCGATAGCCTCCTCGCCGGAGAAGGAAGCCTTCACTGTATGGCCCTGTCTAAGAAGGCGCTTGGACAGGTATTCAAGTAAAGTCGCTTCATCGTCTACCAATAAAACTCGAATAACTCTAATGGTTGATTGTTCATTCATAGATCGCTCCTTGAAATCAAATACAAAACCCTAAATTCATTCCGGAGCCACTTGCAAAACCATTTTTAGTCAGAACTGCCGTTCCGAGAAAAATATCTAGATAACCGTGTTGCTCGTTGGCGAAAACAAGCGGCTCTCGGTCAAAACATATATCTATTCGAAAATCTTAACCAAAAATTTTTTAGTATTTTCTCAGGACATTGTCAAGGGAATTACAAAGGCTGACGCCCCATTTGCGAGCGGGTCCCAGGATAGGCATTTTTGCCGGAAGTAATTTATCATGATGGATTAAGACTCGCCATATTGATGCGTTTTTCATGTTCGACCTTTCTATCATAGGCATCGTTGATTTTTGCGATCAGGTCTTCAGTATTACAGGGTTTGCTCAAATAACTGTGGGCACCGAGCTTCATTCCTTCTATGCCCGATTCCCTGGACGCATGGCCAGTTAGCATGATTACCTCGGTAAGCGGCTTTATCTTCTTGATTTCCCGCAGGGTCTCGATCCCGTCCATACCAGGCATAAGCACATCCAGTATTACCACATCAAAATCGCGCTCCATAGTCATTTCAAGGGCGTTTTCACCGCTTAAGCAAGTTGTTACATCGTACTGGTAGCTTATCAAACGCCTAGAGAGAAATTCCAGGAACATTTCTTCATCATCAACTAGCAAAAGCCTGTGTTTCATCCTTAGTCCTACGATCGAAAGTCGTTCCTATTTTTTTGTCAGGCTTATAACTTTGCCTGGCCTCCTTTTCCTGTCTTCCGGAACTCAATACCATAGTCGCTCATCTTTTGGCGAAGAGTACGGGGTTTAATCTCCAGAAGTTCAGCGGCCCTGGCTCTCTGTCCACTCGTCATCTCTAAGGCCCTCAGAATGATTGTTTTCTCCATCCGTTGACGTGCCTTTCGCAGCGGTTCAATAGGACCATAGGCTGCGAAATCGAAAGATGATGCGATTGGATTATGGGTCTCTTGCCCTGGATTCTCTCCAGGGTCAAGGGCAACTACGTCCATAATATCCTCTGGAAAGTCATTAACAGTGATTAGCGGTCCTTGGGCCATCAGAAACATTCTTTCCATTATATTCTTAAGGTGTCTAATATTCCCTGGCCAGTCGAAAGACATCAAGTATTCCATGGCATCAGGGGAGACAGATACCCTGGGCTTTTTATATAGTTTGGCAAATCTTTCCAGGAAATTATTTACCAGATGAGGAATTGCTTTCTTCCGTTTCCTTAAAGGAAGAAGATTAATGGGGATCACCTTCAGGCGGTAGTATAGGTCCTTTCTAAAGCGCCCTGCCTTGACTTCAGTTGCCAGATCCTTGTTGGTCGCCGCAATAATACGGACGTTCACCCTGACGGGGATCTCGCCTCCAATTCGACAAAAGCAGCCATCTTCCAGTACGCGCAGAAAGTTCACCTGATTAGGCAGCGAAATCTCCGAGACTTCATCTAAAAAAAGAGTCCCGTTATGGGCCTGCTCAAATCTCCCCCTGGTTTGCCTGACAGCACCTGTAAAGGCCCCCTTTTCATGGCCGAAGAGCTTGCTTTCAAACAGCTCGCCTGAAAGAATACCGCAGTTTACCGGCACAAAAGGTTTATTCCTCCGGCTGCTTTTTTGATGAATGATGCGGGCCACAAGCTCCTTACCAGTTCCGGACTCCCCAGAAATCAAGATATTGGCGTCAAACCGGGCAATCTTTTGCACGGTCCTAATCACCGAATGCATATGCTCGCTTACTATGACAAACTCTGGGAATAGATCCGGCTCGATTTGGCCATGTAGCGCAATCTTATGAGACATCATCTCATCTTCGCCTTTTCTCGTTGCCCGACTGCTGATTGCCCAAGCCCCACAGAAGGCCCTTACAGAGTAATTAGCCGGCTCTCTTTAAATTCAAATTATTACCAGATGGGCAAAAAAATGTCAAAATCTATTTTGGCTCAAATCCTGTGGCATAAATATGCCGCTTCATAAATGGCTTGAGTTTTCCGCAAATAGTACACAAATGGTTAAAAATCAATATATTAGCAACTAGAGGGTAAACACTCAAGGATCTGGCACATCGTTTGCTCAAATTAAAAAGTCAACTTGAGGAACGTAGCTAGGTAGGTGGAAGGCTGAAGGTGATAGGCTAACAACTTCAGCCTTCAACCTTCTACCTAAAAAGTCTGGATGTAATGCCTGAAAAACGAATTAAAGATCTGATGCTTGATGTGTTGGCACTTGAACGTATATCGCCGCAGACAAAGGTGGCAGAAGCGGTCAAGGTGCTGAATGAGAGACGCAAAAGTAGATGTTCTTCTTACTTGCTGGTAGTTGACGAGATAAAAGATGAAGAAGAGATCTTGGGAATGCTCTCTATCGACGATATCCTTACTCATATGGAGTCTTCTACAAAGGCCACTGAAGAGCTTCCTATCTTCTGGCAGGGTCAGTTTTTGGAGGAGTGTGAGGCTATACTTGAAAGGCCCAGCAGTGAAATCATGTCGCCGGTTATGCATGTCATTCATCAAAATGGTACCCTTATGGAAGCTGTCCATCTCATGACTTCTCACAAAATCGATTGGCTTCCGGTCGTGGAAGGGGCATCTGTCGTAGGAATTCTTTTAAAGGAAGACCTGCTTAAGGAAATCGTGGCGGTAGCCATACCTGTTAAAAATTCTGGTGCCGAAGGCGAGAGTCGAACTAGCACAAGCGCGAGGCCCACAGGATTTTGAGTCCAGCGCGTCTACTTTAAAAAACTTAAGCATTTAGACACTAGAATCATGAATATAGTACTGATCGGTTATCGTGGTACCGGAAAAAGTGTGGTGGGAGAGCTTTTGGCCGTGCGTCTTAGGATGCCGTGTATTGGTTTGGATGCGGAAATAGTTAAAAGGGCAGGCATGTCAATTCCGGAAATTGTGGAGAAATATGGCTGGCAAAAATTTCGCGATATGGAATCTGAAGAGACCCGGAAATTGGCAGGACTTGATAATATTATTATTGATACCGGTGGCGGGATTATTGAACGGCCTGAAAATATAGAGGCCCTAAAAACGAACTCTCTTATATTTTGGCTCAAAGCCTCAGTGGATGCGATTGTCTCGCGGATTCAAGGAGACACTGAACGGCCCGCCTTGACCACCGGAAAGACTTTTACTGAAGAGATTATAGAAGTCTTAGAACGAAGGATTCCAAAATACAAAAGCGCTGCTCAATACGAAATTGATACGGACGAATTAACTCCGGGGCAAGTCGCAGACAGGGTTATTGAAATCTGGAAGGAGGAAGGATAGCGTATTGCCCATCATGTCACGAATTGATGACATCTTTCGTCGGTGCAGGTCTGGCACGGATAAAGGTAAATTGACGGCACAGAATGTTTCGCTCTACCATGATTCACCTTACACTATTTACTGCGAGGCATTCGTTTCAAAAGACAAAAAGGACCCGAGAAGTCCCTATAGAGAGCTCTTGCATGAAAGGGGACAGGAACACGAAAGGCATGTCATTGAAAAGAAATACCCAAAATTTGAGGCAATTAGCTACAAAAAACCAGAGGAGGGTTTTTTAAGGCTATTGGAAGAAATGGCAAGAGGCACCGAGGTCCTATGCGGGCTGCCCATGTTCTTTCTTCCTGAAAATATGCAAGGAAGAATCGATGTCCTTGAAAAGCGGACAGGACACGCCTCGATTTTTGGTGACTATCACTATGTGGTGAAGGAGATCAAACTTTCCAAGAACATCAAAAAGGAACACATCATTCAGGGCGCTTTCTATACTTACCTTATCGACAAGATTCAAGAATACCTTCCGGAAAAGTTCTTCATCATCAACCGTGATTATGAGGAACAAGAATATAGATACAAGGATTACGAGACAGGCTTGGCAAAAGCCATCAAGGGCACCCAGGCCATTTTGGACGGGGCAGAGGAACCGACCCCAACATACAATGGGGCTGAGTGGCCGTGGCAGACTTACGCCAACCATCAGGCGCTCAAAAACCGGGATGTCTCCCTTGTGGGACAAGTAGGACCCAAAATGAAGGCCAATCTGGTTGCCCATGGGTTCAAGAAAATCTGGGATATATCCTCAGCAAAGGTTAAAAACTTGCAAAAAGTCAGTGGCATCGGGCAAGCCACTGCCGAAAAGCTCATCTTGAGGGCTAAAGCAATCAAGAAACACGAGTTGATTCTTCTCGACCGATCCGCCTTGAAATTTCCCGAGAAATCCACTGAAGTTTTTTTGGACCTGGAGGGGACGGATCAGCCAGGCCACGAAGACGAGATGGGCCAGGTCGATTATCTCATTGGAATCCTAATCCGGAAAAACGGCACAGAGAACTACAGGCCCTTCATTGCACACCGGCTTCAGGATGAAGGCAACATGTTTCAAGAATTCACGTCATTTATGCAAGAGCAGGAAGACTATGTCATTTATCACTGGCACAATTACGAACGCTGGCACATAAAACAATTGGGCGAAAGATACGGCCTAGCATCAGAGGTGGAAACGCTACTTTTTCCTTACATGATCGATCTCCACAAGGTGGGCACAAGGGCCTTCGTGTTTCCCACTTACAGCAACGGACTCAAAGATATCGCCGACTACCTCGGTTTCAAATGGCGACACGATGACATAAACGCCCTGGACGCTATCGCCTATTACTTTAAGTATCAAAAAGACCCGAAAGACTGGAGAAACAAGATGCAGGCCATCGTGGACTATAACGAGGATGACTGCATGGCGACCAGACTGGTGAAGGATTGGTTGCAAGAAAGGTCCTGATCTCGAATGGACATACTCTTAAAAGAAGGAATGATGAACGTTATAGGTAAGGATTATTCAAAATGAGAAAGATTTCCTGTTCATTAGTATTTCTTGTTTTGATTTCTAAGTGAAGGCTCACTTGAAATCCTTTTCGCCAAAAACCTCGGCTTGATATACCTCTACGCTGGTAGCTGGATCATGCCATGCAGTTGCTGCCATGCCGCCTTTAAGACACAGGTGTCCCAGGAATTGTTCCTTGTCCGACAACTGCCCCCAGACCTGGGGAAGGAAGGTCGAGCGGTGCATTCCATGAGACAGAATCACTCCATAAACAAGGCAAATGCAGCCGCTAACCCGCGCTGTCAAAACTTGGAATGCTCTGCCCCGCAGTAAGCTTAGTTGTAGTCTGACATTGAGTGCCCCGCATGGTTAGCTCTCGGGGATGGTTGAAACCCCTCGCCTTCAGGCGAAGCAAGTTTTACGTTGTCGCCAGGCGACTTGTCATTCCGGCCATAGAGCCGGAATCCAGGGAATAAGATTCTTG
>JAJSZR010000003.1 GCA_030262715.1 Deltaproteobacteria bacterium | reverse complement strand
GTTCGCACAGATTCAAAATATTGTTCAAAGTACCCTTACTTTTTCCGTCCCATAGCATAAATCCATAATCAGCTTCCTCGCTCATACGGAGATCTTTAGTGCTGTAATAGTTGAAATCCTTCTTGCTTCTGTTCGAACGTACATTCCGTGTTTCCCACTTTCCAATGTTATTACGACACGCTTCACCCATGCAATATACCAAAACTTTTCTATAGTTTTGCTTGGCGAGATATCTTTGCATCGCTTTGTCAGCGCCGCTCGCATCACCAAGCAAAACGAGATACCCACTCGTAATAATATTGTCAGTGCGTTCTTTTACCACTTGGCTTAACCGTCCTATCTTGCGAGAGCCTCCACAGAATATCTTGCTCATCGTTTCCTCCGAGTCATTGTGAGTGTGAGGACATATACTTCTTTTGCTTTTCCCTTGTCTTTCAGTGCCACAGTTACGGCGTTAAGAGTCGCTCCAGATCGATAGAGGTCGTCGATAAGAAGGACGTTTCGTCCTGCCACCTCCTGCCACCTCGCGCTTAACAACAGCGTATGCACCTTTGAGGATCTCCATTCGATTCTCAAACTCATACACGTTCTTAAGCTCCGTAGTTTCCTTGACCTTAACAACGCAGTCCGTACATAGTTGTATGCCGACAACTCCAGAGATGCCTTTTGCGACAGCCGTCACAGGTTGGAAAGAACGCCCTACGCGGGATGGGGTACAGGAATGATTAGATCTACTGGCCAGTCGCGGCTGCTGAGGAATTCAGTAACAGTGTCAACGATGATTTTAAGAACTGATTTGTCCGATTTATATTTCAGTCGATACAGCAATTTTCCCATGTCACTATGCTTGGTGTCGAACTGGGGGCGGCCATATTCGTTATCACCGATATATTCGCTGCTCAGTGTATGGAAGTCCAAAGCGTACCCGGAAGTCCATTCCCCGCGAATTGGTTTTGGTGATGTTTCTATCATGGCGATTCCTAAAATTCTGGCCAGTTAGTCTAAAGTTTCTGGCTAAATATCAGATCTAAAAACATTTTTGAAAAACCATTTTGATTTTTTATAATTTTTCTAATTAGTAATATTAAATTTAAACCAGGGCTGTCGCAGGAGGCAAGCTTTCAAAATCCCGGTGAGGGATTCCTGCATCCTATCTCTACCTTTGGGATGCCTTGCTCGTGTCTTGGCTTCTCTTTCGGCGTCAAGGCTTAGGGCTAATGCTTCTTTCGTCCCCGTTATTATTTGGTCTGTTGCTCGGGACCGAATAGATGTACGCGGTTGGGATCAAAGCAGACAAAGACTCTCTCATCCGTCTTGAGATCCTTTTCAGTGGTCAGGACAAGGATGTGGCAACACTCTGTGCTGATGTGTAACAGGGCCTCGCGCCCCAGGGGCTCGATGGCGGTCACGGTGCCTGAGAGCGTCTGGCCGCTGGCTTCACTGCGCAAAGTGACATGCTCAGGGCGGATGCCAAGGAGGACTTGTTGTTTCTTGAGCTGCTTTGCCTGCTCGGTCTTTTCCCTGGGCAAAACCATCGTGGCGTCACCAAAGGCGAGTGTGATCCGGCCGTCTTTTTCTTTGACCTTGGCAGGGACTAGGTTCATGGGCGGGGAACCGATGAATGTTGCTGCAAAAGTGGTCTTGGGCTGTTCGTACATCTCTTCGGGTGTCCCGGCCTGCACGAGCGATCCGTCCTTTAATAGGGCTATCCTGTCACCCAGGGTCATGGCCTCGGTCTGGTCGTGGGTAATATATAGCGTGGTGATCTTCAATTCCCGCTGCAGGCATTTTAGCTCGGCGCGGGTGCCGGTGCGAAGTTGGGCGTCCAGGTTGGAAAGAGGCTCGTCAAGCAGGAACACCTCGGGCCGGCGGACAAGGGCCCTGGCAATGGACACCCTCTGCCGCTGGCCTCCGGAGAGCTCAGCCGGCTTACGCTCAAGCAGGTTTTCAATGCCGAGCATTTCGGCTGCTCTCTTCACTGCCATTTTGATGTGGGCATCCTTTTCCCTGGCTATTCGCAACGGAAAGGCAATGTTGTCAAATACATTCAAGTGCGGATACAGGGCATAGCTTTGAAAGACCATGGCCACATTGCGATTCCTGGGCGGAAGAAAAATGCGTCTTTCAGGTGAGGCGACAACTCTGTCGTCGAAACGGATTTCACCGGCAGTCGGTTTTTCCAGACCGGCCGCCAGGTTCAGGAGCGTGGACTTGCCGCAGCCGCTGGGGCCGAGGATGGCGAAAAATTCGCCGTCTTTGATCTCGAGACTGACGTCATGGACCGCATCCACGGCGCCCCGCATGGTCATGAACCGCTTGCTCACATGTTGAAAGGTAAGTCTCATCCCTGTAAACGTTCACGGAACGTTGAAATTAGAAAATAGAAATTGGAAATTTGGCCTTCATGCTTTTGTACTGTTGATGATCGTATTATCTGATAGCCCACGGTATTCTGAACCTTTTTGTTCCACTTATCAAAGTCGTGCCAGACCATATCCGATAACTCTTCTGCCAGTTTGTAAACATCCAACTCGTAAACTCGTTTCATTTCTCCCAAATTTCTACTTTCCAATTTCAAGTTTCAAGCCGTGAACGGCTCTACTCATCCCTTCACCGCCCCTCGTGTCAGACCCTGAATGATGCGGCGTTGAAAAATCAGGGTCAGGATCACCACTGGAATGGTGGTGATTGTTGCTGCTGCCATGATTTCGCCCCAGGGGATCTGACCGTACAGTCCCTCGAACAGTGCGATACCCACCGGAACCGTCCTTGCGGAATGATCCGTAGTAAGCATCAGGGCAAATAGAAACTCATTAAACGCAAAAATGAATGCCAAAAGCATTGTGGAAAAAATACCCGGAGCTGCAACCGGAAAGATGATCTTGACCAGGATCTGCAGCCTTGAGCAACCGTCGATAAGCCCGGCCCTGTCCAGATCCTTCGGGACCTGTGCAAAATAGCTCATAAGAATCCACAGCGAAAGGGGCAATGTCCAGGCCACATAAGGGAAGATCAGGCCCTGATAAGTGTTAATCCAGCCGAGCGCAGACATGAGCTTGAAGAGATAACTGACCAGACTCACCGGCGGGAACATGGATACAGCCAGTATCAGGAACATCAGGAATACCTTTCCGGGAACAGGAAGGCGGGTTATGGCGTAAGCTGCCAGGGAGGCGATGAACACGCAAATGACCGCGCTTGCTGTTGAAATGATCAGACTGTTTCGCAGGAACGCTAAAAAATGCACTGAATCCGAGGCCACCACTGTGTGAAAATGTGAAAGGGTGATACACAAGGGCCTGTCAGGCAAAAGAAAGTCCGGATGCAGGCTCAGGCCTGTAAGCGCCATGTAAAAGAACGGTGACAGACAAAAGAGAACCGTCAGCAGGGCGCCGAGTGCCAGTAATATCTTTTTGAACCGATCTTCCTTCATGCCACTTCCTGCTCGAAATGCCCCAGCCTGATGTAAATTATTGATAAGGCAAAGGCCAGGAGGAACAATATCACGCTCGCTGCAGACCCGTAGCCAAAATCGCCTGCTGAAAAATAATGATACCCGAAGAGCGAAAGCGATGTGGTGGTTCCACCCGGACCGCCGCCTGTCAGGACATAAATCACGTCAAATACGCGAAGCGCATCTATGGTGCGAAAAAGTAACGTCACGATCAGCACAGGTTTGAGTAGGGGCAGAGTGATTCTAGTGAACCTTTGTATAAAGGTGGCCCGGTCGACCTTGGCCTGGCGGTATAGATCGTCCGGGATGGAAGAAAGACCGGCCAGCAGGATAATGGCCGCAAACGGCGTGGTCTTCCAGCTATCTGCCACCACCAGGGCAAGGAAGGCCCCGGCCTCGCTCCCTAGCCAGTTGACCGGCCCATCTGTCAGATGCAGCACGCGGAACAGATAATTGGCCGCACCGAAACTGTAATTGTAAATCAGCTCGAAGACCCGGCCGGAAACAGCCGCCGGGATGGCCCACGGTATGAGGACGCAGGCCCGCAAAAGCCCCCTCATGGGTAACTGTTCATTGAGCACAAGTGCGATCATGAGTCCCAGCGCGATCTCAAGCGGCACGGAGACCACCACGAAAAGACATGTGAACCGAACCGACTGCCAAAATCCCGGATCGCGAAGAAGCCAGTCATAATTCTCCAGACCGAGGAATCTCTTTGGCAGATAGGTGACGTCCAGGGAAAAACTGTCCACCAGTGTGCCCAGGACCGGAATTAGAATGAACAACACCACGAACAGAAGAAGCGGCACCATGAACCCAAAGGCAATCCAACGCTCGCTGTCCAGTGCAGGCATCCGGGCTAGGTTGCCCGGCAGGTGGAATAAGGGTTTCTTAAGGCGCTCTGTCTTCATCTGGTACCATAGCGCTCCAGGAGGGCTGCAATCTCCTGCTCGGCTGCGGCAAGCGCCTCTTCAGGCGCATATTTCCCGGCCAGTACGCCGTTTATGCGAGGCTGGACGATCTCCGAGATCTGGGTGTAGTACGGCAGGATGGGTCTTGGCCTGGCGTTTTGAAAAACAGCTCTCAACTGCCTTAAGTGCGGCGCTACTTCAAGCACTTCCGGGTCGGAGTAAAGGTCTTTGCGGCCCGGATTCCAGCCGAGATGCAGAAGAAGCTTCTTTTGCGTTTCGTACGAAGTGATGAATTCTACGAGCTTTAGGGCCTTGGGCCTGACATCGGAGAATTTTGAGATGCCGATATGCCAACCACCCAGCGTGGAGACACTCTCACCATCATGCAGCGCTGGAAGCGGCGCGACTGCGATCTTGCCCCGGACCTCTGATTCCGGGCCTTGATGCAGCGCCCAGGCATACGGCCAGTTGCGCTCGAACAAGGCGTTGCCTGCCTGGAAGTAGGTGCGGGTCTCTTCCTCTTTCATTTCAGTGTAGGTGCTTGGCGGCGAGATGCCGTGCGTCCAGATGAGATCATGCATAAAGGCCAGTGCTCTGCGGTTTTCAGGGGTGTTGAGGCAAATCCGATTTTCTTGATTGATGAACCCGCCGTTTGAGCCGGCGAATTCCAGGAAGTTACAGATAAGCCCTTCATATTGGGCCCCCTGCCAGACAAAACCGTAAAAGTCCGGATTGATTTTGCGCATCTTGCTTTGGACCGTTCGGGCATGGGAGAGAAGCTCCTCCCAGGTCCTGGGCGGACCCGGCAGGTCGAACTGTTCGAAGAGGTCCTTGCGGTAGTATAAAAGCCCGCCGTCCAGGTAAACGGGCAGCGCCGTGAGCTTTCCCTGGTAGATATCGGCCAGTTGGAGGACCCTGGCAAAAAAGGGGCTCTGGTCAATATCGCTTCCGAGCGGCTCCAGCCATTCTGAGGCGGTAAACAACCCAAGCCATGCCACGTCCAATAGGAACACATCAGGGTTGCTCTTGCCGGCGCTCAGGGCGACGACCAGCCCCTGCCGCCTCTGGTCTGTGTCAGTGGGCTGTCGCAATAGCTCGACCGGAATTCCGGACTGCTTCTCAAAATCCTGGATGAGCTCTTCCCAGAAGGCCAGTTCAGCAGGCGCGCCACCCACGGAGAAGACAACCGCGTCCTTCCTTGGGCCGCAGCAGCATATGGCCGAAATGGCAGCAAGTAGAACAAGCCAGGCGATTCTTTTAGGCATAGTCACACCGAGGCCTGGTTCACTTTACGACTTAATTATTATACATGATCAAGGTCAATATACATGAGGCAAAAACACATCTCTCCCGATATTTGGAAATGCCTGTTTTGGTAAGTGTGCTTGTAGAGGTATTAGGGAACTGGTAATACCGTCCAATCTTGAGTATACAGTACCCTACCTCAACTCTAAACAATGTTAAGTGATATCGAGAGAATTATGGAGACTCGTGGGTGCTGCAAGACGCATCTCTTGAGTTCCCGACAGGTTTTTACTGCCATTATAGGTACTCAGGAGCGGGGAAAACCACTGCGGCGGATTGGGCATACCACCTGCAGGATGAAAAGGCTCTTTCATGACAAGGGACATTGGAAATTGCGAGGTCCATTTCGGCGGCCCTGATATGCCGGCATACCGCTTGCGTGACCTCCTGGCGGAACGTATCGCTGCGGTGCCGCCCGGCGGGACCATTGATTGGGTAACATACTACTTTCGTGACCGGATGCTGGCCGAGGAATTACTCCGTGCCCACCGGCAAGGCATCAAGGTTACTGTGACCCTGGAGCGTCATCCTCGAACAGCGCATGCCAATGAGGATGTAATTGGAATGTTGTCTGGCTCGAATGGTTTAGGCGAAGGGTTTCGTACCGTGTCCCTGCAGCGGGTGCCAACCCCTCCCGGGATAGTTTGGAAACCGCATTTGCATGAAAAGCTCTATTGCTTTTCCCACCCGAGGCCGATTGCCTTTATCGGTTCCTTTAACCCGTCTGGAAATAGTCCCGGGGATGACCCGGCTATCATATCTGAAATCGGTGACCAAGATCATGGTCACAATGTCCTGGTTGGGCTTGATGACCCCAGGCTGGTTAAAGGGCTGGTTGAACATGCCCGGTGGATCCACCAGACGAAACGTATCATGTTCTATCGTTTTTCCCTGACCGCAAACAAAGCGGTGAAAGGGAAGGACACCGATATCTATTTCTGGCCGCGGATACGGCCGCATCCTGTAATACGGTTTCTCTCACGGCTTGGAGCGGGCGCGCGGATACGAATTGCTGCGTCACACATCAAAGGGGCGCCAATCGTCAAGGCCTTGATACGACTTGTCCACAGTGGCGCAACAGTAAAGATATTGGCTGAACCAACCCTGAGGCGGGTTCCTGTGAAGGTAGAGCGGATGCTGATTCAAGCCGGGATTCTGTTCCGGCGCGTCATTCATCCTAAGGGCCTCCCGATGCACAACAAGTTCGTGCTTGCGGAGAAGGATGGCCGGCGCTGGGTTATGTTCGGCAGCTTTAACTGGACAGCCCGATCTTATTGGCTCAATCATGAGATTGGCGCTATTTCCACCAATGATCAACTCTTTGATGCGTTTGCCAAGCGCTGGGAGGCCTTGGCAGTTCGCAGGGATTAAAAGCAGGTGTTATGACCATTTCACCTTCAACCCTTATTATTCCGGTAGAGACACAAGTCCGGGAGATGGATGCCAAACTTCTCTTGGGTTGTATTGCGGTTGAGAGCGGTTTTCCTGTCATTATAGGCTCACGGGCGTTTCTCCATTTCCGGGTAGACTCGATTCCAAGGGGCGTTTATCTTGCCAAGAGCATTCGTTCGTTAAGCATTCGTATGTTCGACATCCTGCGCAAGCTTGGCCATGAAATCGTTGCGTGGGATGAGGAAGGCCTGCTGCGTGAACCAGACCCTGAATATTACCGGTGGCGACTGTCACCTATCACTATGCGGCAAGTCTCCCACCTGATTGCGTGGGGCCCCGATGACGCGCACACCTTCCGCAAATATCCCGGCTATCAAGGCGCGGAAATCCATATTACCGGAAATCCCCGCGTCGACTTGATGCGGCCGGAGCTTCGTGAGTTTTACCGGTCAGACGCAGATGCGATTCGTGAACGGTTCGGTGACTTCGTGCTGGTCAACACAAACTTTAGCAAGGTGAACCATTTTTACCCGGAGCTCAGTGAACTTAAGAAGGCAATGGCAAAAGAGGGCACCGATGCGGCAAATCAATTTGATATCGGTAAGGGCCGGCATAAACTCGCCCTCTTTACCCACTTTCAGGAAATGCTCCCGCCACTGTGTGAGTCGCTGGGCAGCTCTAATGTGGTCGTCCGGCCTCACCCGGCTGAGAACCAAGGCCCATGGCATGCCATAGCTGCACGGTGTGACAATCTGCACATAGCAAACGATGGGAGCGTCATTCCGTGGCTGATGGCAGCACAGGCATTGATTGCGAATGGCTGTACGACCCAAGTGGAGGCCGCGGTGCTCGGCACGCCGACTGTGAATTACCAGCCAGTGCAATCAGAGATGTTCGACTTTGAATTGCCTGGTTTGGTGAGCCGGTGTGTCTTCTCACTCGATGAACTCTGCACGACGGTCCGTGCCATCGTGAAAGGAAAACTCGGGCCGCTTGATTATGCTGAGCGTAGGAAGATATTGGACCGGCACATCGCGGCGCTTGACGGCCCTTTGGCAGCGGAACGGATTGTCCAGGTCCTGGAGGCCGGAGGCTATAACAAGAGACAACCCCCGGCTACATCATTGAACGCTTATGCCCATGGCTGGATCCAAAACCACTTGCGGACAATATCGAAACGTATCAATATGCACCGACCCGGGCATCGAAATAATCTAGCCTACCATGCCTATCGCTTTCCGGATATTTCTGTGCCGGAAATCATGAGGAAGATCGAATGCATGGGAAGGCTGCTTAGTCGTTTCGAGACCATCAAGGTCACACAGATATCAAAGCATATATTCAGGATCAGCGGATAGGAGAGAAGATGATGTACAGCGTAAAAATCTACGGCGCCGGTTCTATCGGCAACCATTTGGCACATGCCTGCCGTACCAAGGGGTGGGATGTTCTTATATGTGACATCGACCCTGATGCACTGAAACGAACACGCGAGGACATATATCCGTCCCGCTACGGACGCTGGGATCCGGACATACGCCTTTCAGGGGCAAATACTGGCTCAGATGAGGGTTTTGACATGGTCATCATAGGCACCCCTCCAGACACCCATATTAGTATGGCAACCAGGGTGTTGGAAAACAACCCACCGAAAGTATTGCTTATTGAGAAGCCTTTGTGCACGCCCTCTCTCGAGGAGGTCCAGAGGATTGTCGACCTTAAAAAGGCCACCGGAACATTCGTTGCAGTCGGTTATAACCATACCCTGACCGAGAATTCCAGGCGCGCGGCCCGGATTCTTGCAAAAAACACGATTGGCGATCCCATCACTATCAGCGCCTGTTTCAGGGAACATTGGGGCGGTATTTTCACCGCCCATCCATGGCTGAGCGGTCCCAAGGACACCTACCTCGGTTTTTCTGAACGTGGAGGTGGAGCTAGTGGGGAACATTCTCATGCCATAAACATCTGGCAGCGGTTTGCCCATCTTGTTAACGCCGGAAGGATCGTTGAGGTATCCTCCACAATGGATATGGTGACAGATGGTATTGTTAAATATGACCGGATTTGTCTGCTGAATGTCAAGACCCAGGCTGGTCTCGTGGGAGATATCGCCCAGGATGTGGTTACTGAGCCCCCGCAAAAAAAGGTGCGAATTCAAGGCTCCAACGGTTTTCTTGAATGGTTTGTCAATCTTGATGGCGGACATGATGCCGTGTGTTACCGGGATGGA
The DNA here is from genome assembly GCA_030262715.1 of Deltaproteobacteria bacterium. Classification (GTDB taxonomy): domain Bacteria; phylum Desulfobacterota; class Dissulfuribacteria; order Dissulfuribacterales; family UBA3076; genus UBA3076. The sequence continues at coordinate 44,631 of JAJSZR010000003.1, read as the reverse complement.
AAAGGAGAGGTTATAGAGGAAACGATTCAAAAAACGCGTCCCGACGACTTCAAAGGAGAGATAGACTTTATTGAAGCTATCCTGAACGGGGGGGATCCAGAGGACGCTCCCATATCGCTTGAGAGAGGGCTTGAGACCATGCTGGTTATAGCTGCCGCCCATGTCTCTCATCGACACAAGAGAACCGTGAGGATCAAGTACGATAGGGGATACGGACCCGAGGCCTTTGAGATATCCTAATAAGCGCCTGTCTGGAAACGAGGTAAATTTTATGCACAACTTTGATTTTAACGATCTGTTTATTCTCGATCTTGCCAACAACCACCAGGGCGATATGAATCATGCCCTCAACATCATTAATGCAATGGGTAATGTAACCAGAAAGGCCGGCGTCCGTGCCGCTCTCAAGTTCCAATTCAGGCAATTGGATACCTTTATTCATCTGGATTACAAACAGAGAAAGGATGTAAAACATATCCCGAGATTCATGGAAACGGCCTTGACCGCACAGCAATACGAGACACTTACTAAGGCCGTCACTAAGAATAGGATGCATACCATATGTACCCCGTTCGACGAAGAATCCGTGGACGTTATCCTTGATCTGGGTATTGAAATTATCAAGGTGGCCAGTTGTTCCGCAAGCGACAGGCCCCTTATTGAACGGATTACCCAGGTGAACAAACCCGTCATTGTCTCAACGGCAGGGTTGAGCATGGACAAGATAGACAGGCTGGTGAGTTTCCTCGAATCAAGAAATATGCACTTTGCCTTGATGCATTGTGTGGCCATCTATCCCACACCGAACGACAAGCTGAGACTGAATCAGATCGACGTGCTGAAAGAGCGATTCCCGGACGTGCCCATAGGGTTCTCCACCCATGAGGAACCTGACAACTATGCGGCCATTCAAATTGCTTACGGAAAGGGCGCGAGGCTGTTCGAAAGGCACGTAGGAATGGAGACAGAAGAACATAAGTTAAACAGATATTCCTCCAGACCTGAGCAAATCGCGCGATGGATTGAGGCGCACAAACAGGCCGTGGCGGCCTGTGGCGGAAAGCATCGCAGCCCTGCCTCTCCTGAAGAGATTGCCTCTTTACGCTCACTCATGCGGGGGGTATTCGCAAAAAAGGAGATCAAAAAGGGTGATAAGCTTAACAGGGACAAGGTCTATTTTGCAATGCCGCTCAGTGACGGCCAGCTTACAAGTGGCGACTGGTTTGATGGGATTGAGGCTGACAAGGATTATTCTCCGCACGAGCCTGTAAATATGGCTGTTGCCAACACTGCATTGCCCCCGGAAGAGATAATTTACCGCATCATGCTTCAGGTAAAAGGGATGCTCCACAAGGCGAGGATACATATCGGAAAAGACAGCTCCATTGAGTTGTCCCACCACTATGGTCTTGAGCGGTTCAGGGAATTCGGAGCGGTCATCATGAACTGTATCAACCGCAAGTATTGCAAAAAACTAATCATCCAACTCCCCAGACAGAAACATCCCTATCATTTTCATAAGAAAAAGGAAGAAACATTCCAGTTGCTATATGGGGATTTGGAGGTAGAGCTGGACGGAAAAAGGATCAAACCGCAGATAGGGGATACTATTCTAGTAAAACCTGGTGAATGGCATAAATTCCATACCCTTGATGGCGCAATTTTTGAGGAAGTGAGCACAACCCACTTTGATAATGACTCTTTCTATGAGGATGATAGGATAGCAAGACTCCCCAGGGAGGCGAGGAAAACAGTCATCTCCAACTGGAATGTAATTGAAAAGCAGGCATCCTGATGTGAGTTTTTAGCTACGTTTCATAATGAGGGTTGTGTGGGAATACAAGTAATTGTCTTTGACTTTGACGGAACACTTATTGACTCAAACCAGTTAAAATACGATGCCTATTTTAAACTGTTCCCCGCAGATGACCGCCATGCCACAATCATTCGTGTGGTCCTTTCTGAAATATTTGAACAAAGTCGTTACGTCATCCTGAAAGAGATTCTTCTGAGACTTGGTTACAGGAAAGATGCGCTTTTAAGGGAAAAAGTCAAAGAGCTGGCCGGGTTTTACAACGAAATTGTTGTGGCAGGGGCAAAAACCTGCCCGGAGAAGGCAGGAGCGGAAGAGGCGCTCAGAAAATTTTCGCCGGCATATGGACTATACGTAAGTTCCACTACACCGGACACCAGTCTGAAAGAGATCATTAGATTCAAAAGGTGGGATAATTATTTTCGCGGGGTGTTTGGGTGGCCGAATGAAAAGCATGAGACACTCCGGCGTATCATTGCATTAGAAGGGTTGAAAAGCGCTCAGGTGCTTGTCGTGGGAGATGGGGAATCCGATAGAGAATCAGCGATGAAAAACGGATGCCCTTTTCTCTTTGTTAACGAACAGTTTCGATTCGAGGATCTCGGGAATGGCATGGATGGTCTGTGAGGCCAGGTTTCTTTGGCAGTCACAGTATATCAAATTAGACAAAAGGATAATCAGTGCTTGAAAGCAAGACCATACTGGTGGTAGTACCCGCACGCGGTGGGAGCAAGGGCATGAAACTGAAAAACATCCGCAAACTGAACGGTGTTCCCCTCGTTGCCCTTGTCGGACGTGTGGTAAAACAGTTACCGTATGTGGACAGGGCGGTCGTTTCGACGGATCATGAAAAAATAGCTCAAATAGCAAAGGAAAACGGCCTGGACGTGCCCTTTATGCGGCCAAATGCTTTGTCTGGGGATTTTGTGGGTGACTGGGAGGTGCTCAATCATGCCTTGCTGGAATGCGAACAAATCGATGGAAGACAGTATGATGTCATAGTAATGCTGCAGCCGACTTCTCCCTTGCGTCAACCAGACCATGTGACGGCATCCATAGAGAAACTCACCAAAGGGGGTTTTGATGCCGTATGGACCGTCAGCGAGACAGACGCCAAGGCGCATCCCCTGAAACAGCTTGTAATTCGAAAGGACAACCTGGATTATTATGACCCAGCCGGAGCGAACATAATTGCCAGACAGCAGCTTACGCCGGTGTACCACAAAAACGGCGTGGCATACGCCATTACCCGGGATTGTATCATCAATAAAAAAAGCATCAAAGGTGATAAGACATCATTTATTTTAATCAATAAAATCATGGCAAACATTGATACTGAGTTTGATCTAAGACTGGCTGAATTTGTTATTAAGCAGGGTGGCAATTCGAGTCAGCAACCATCCAAGGTTTAAGGGTGCATTTGATCAGACCTCTTGGACCTCCCATTTTTGGACCCACGGCCATCCCTGGTTGCCAGGTTGATGGTATGACCGGAGGCAAATCAAGAATATGACGGAAAAAAGAACACCGCTGATCATTCCCATGGAAAGCCAGGTGAGGGAACTGGATCCGAAACTTCTGCTTGCCTGTGTTGCCGCCGAACGCGGGTTTACTGTATTTCTGGGTTCGAAAACAGAAGTGGGGCTCCGTATTGCCTCTTTTCCCAGATCCATATATTTAGGCAAGAGTATGACGGCGCGAAGTATCAAGATGTTCGGCATCTTAAAAAGCCTCGGCCACGATATTATCGTATGGGATGAGGAAGCCCTCGTCCACCATTCCAAGGAACAGTATTACGGGCGCCGGCTTGATCCCAGGACGCTAGAGCAGGTGAGTGCGTTGCTTGCCTGGGGTCAAGAAAACTATGAGCTGTTCAAGGAATATCCAGCGTATTTAGATACGCCGATCTACATCACCGGAAACCCACGTGGAGATATGATGCGCCCTGAAGTTCTTCCCTTTTACGAACCTGAGGCAGAATCGATTCGCAAACGGTTCGGTGAGTTCATTTTGATCAACACAAACTTCAGTATGGTGAACGGCTTTCTCCCTAGCCTGAATCTGTGCAACCCGGGAGCCAAGCCCGATGCCCCGACTCAGGCCGGTACAGCCGCGAGGGGATTGACCCCGGAATTTGCGGAGGGTTGGGCAAACCACAAGCAGGCCATATTCGAGCATTTTAAACGGCTTATCCCATTACTGAGTAAAGCCTTCCCGGACCATACCATTGTAATTCGGCCCCATCCGGTGGAAAATCATAATGTGTGGCATCAGCTTGCCGAGCCGCACAACAACGTCAAGGTCATCTACCAGGGCAATGTTCTCGCCTGGCTGAAAGCGGCCAAGGCGGTCATTCACAACGGGTGTACAACAGGAATCGAGGCCTTCATTGTCAAGTTGCCCGCAATTGCTTATCGGCCGGTAACCGCCAAAATTTACGATTTAGGCCTGCCCAATTCGCTGAGTTATGAATGCTTCGATTTTGAAGAGCTTTGTCAAACCCTCGAAAGGATACTGAGCCGCAAACTCGGCCCTCCCGATACGGTTGAACGACGGCAGCTTATCAATTACTATATATCGGCACTGGACGGTCCTTTAGCCTGCGATCGGATCATCGACGTGATTGAACAGCGTGAAGCAAGTCTGTCCGGGCTGCCATGGCCTGGGTTGAGGTCATATCTGAAAGGCTGGATCAAGGCGAATATTCGCAGTTATAAAAAACGCTATATCAAATCAAAGCTCTCCGGACACCGCAACAATCCTGATTACTTGAGCCAGCGCTTTCCTGGCGTATCCGTTGATGAAGTCAGGTCTCGAATCAATCGCTTCTTTCGGAACCTGGACAGATTTGAGGATGTGAAGGCTAATCAGTTTTCCAAGAATATTTTTCAAATCCATATATGATTACACTGCAAGAAATCCTTTTGCGGTCTTTGGGTAACGGTCCAGGGTTGAAATTCCAGGGAGCTGACGAACTTTGTGTATAGACTCTTGGAAGTTTCCGATTCGTGCCCTTCAAGCATGAGGGCCATAGCTTTAAGTACCGATTCACTTCAGGATTTCTCAGTTTTTTCCGATAATGTAGCAAATCCCAAATTTTTTTCCCTTATTAGCAAAAAAGGGGTAACTGATTCGAAAATCTCGGATAGATTCATCTGTGGTGGTATTTGACTAGCTGAAAGTTCAATGTTCAAAGCTCAAAACAACTCAATAATCTCAAAGCTGAAAGCTGAAATTGAAAGGGTATGAGATAATGACGCTTCAGGTATCTTTTAAAGAGGTTTTTGTCGCAAATAAGATTCCTATGATTTTTGTAATCTTTGCATTGTTGGCAGCTAATATACTGGGTTGCGCCTTAAATGCACCAGTCATTAAGCCAGATGAATCTTCACAGATCCAGATAATAAGTAGCCCGGAACGTAATTACTACTTACAGCCTGGAGATCAAATAGACATAAAATTCTTTTATGACCCGGAGCTGAATGAGACAGTGACCATTCGCCCTGATGGAAAGATATCCTTACAACTGGTGGAGGAAATGAAAATAGCCGGACTTACACCGGCTGAGCTAGACAAAATAATTACAGAGAGATATGGAGAAGAGCTAAAAAATCCTGAGGTTGCAGTTATTGTCCGGTCCTTTGGTGGACAAAAAGTTTATGTGGGAGGTGAAGTCAAATTTCCAAAGACCCTCACTTTAACAGGTGAACTAACCGTAATGCAATCCATAATCGATGCCGGGGGTTTAACAAGAAGTGCCAAAAAGACGGAAATCATAGTTATTCATCGAGGGTCCGATTACGAACCGGTTCCATACAAAATCAATTTAGAGAGATTGCTGGCAGGCCAGGAGAAGGATATCAGTCTTCAGCCCTTTGATATCGTTTATATACCAAAGTCTAAAATTGATAACGTCAATGAATGGGTAAGGAAATATGTCCGAAACATGATTCCTATTCCCTTCAACGTAGGCTATTATTGGGGTTCTTATTAATCTTTAATTTCCATGGAGGGCTCTATGGCTGAAAGCAATAAAGCCACATCACTGAGGGATTTTTTATACGTGGTCTTTAAACACAAGACAAAAATCCTTACTGTATTTTTGAGCACAGTGATCACAGTGACAGTAGCCTCATTTATAATCAAGCCCACCTATGAAGCAAGCTCCAATATCCTGATCAAGTCTGGCCGTGAAAACATCTATATCCCTGCCACTGAACATGTCAGTCCTATAGTGAACCTCAATCGCCAGGAAGAAATAAACTCCGAAATCGAGATCTTGAAAAGCCGAAATCTCATTGAAAAAACTGTCAAGGCCTTGGGAGTTAAAACTATTTATCCAAAGCTGTTTAAAAAGAGCAAATCAGGTCATAAAAAGGAGACGCTCACTCCTTTTGATAAAGCAGTGCTTAAGGCCCAAAAAAAACTTAAAATTGAAGCAGTAAAAAAATCCGATGTTATCCATGTCAAATTTCAACACCATGACCCTTATATAGCAGCCAATGTGGTTAACACCCTGGTCAACTTTTATCTAGATCGGCATTTAGAGGTTCACAAGAATCAGGGAGGATATGGGTTCTTTAAAGAGCAGGTTACCCTTGCAGAAAAAAAGCTGAAAAGCTCAGAAAAGGCCCTAGAGAAATTTAAAGACAAGCACCGCATTAGTTCCTTAGATCAACAAAAAACACTTATCTTGGAGCAAATATCAGAACTTCAGGCAGCTCTTGAAAAAACCCAAAGGCAGATCCATGAAACTCAAAACAAAATCAATGAGATCAAAACACAGCTTGCTGGAAATCCGCTGGAGATTACCATTGGCATGGAAATGGACCGCAATCCCCAAGTCATCGCTTCTTTAAGGGAAAAACTGATCGAACTACAAAGCACTGAGCAGCAATTCCTCACCAAATATAGAGAACAAAGCCGAACAGTGCAAAATAAGCGTATGGAGATTGGCAAGGTAAAGAAAACCTTGGCAAAAGAGGAGTTAAAAATCTATCAGGCAGACCTTAAAGACCTAAAGATCAGAGAAGCGAGCCAGAGGACTCATCTGGCTGGATATCAAAAAGAACTCAATAAACTCAATGACCTTGAGGTACAACTCAGGCGCTTTAAGCGCCAGCGCGATACAGACGAGAAGAATTATCAGCTTTATCTTACCAAGCTTGAGGAAAGCCGCATATCAGATACCATGGATATGGAAAAAATAGCCAATGTGAGTGTCATCCAGGCAGCCTTGGTGCCACTCAAGCCGGTTAAGCCCAAGAAGTTGCTGAATATCATCCTAGCTATCATCCTGGGTACAGCAGGTAGTTTGGGCCTGGCTTTCTTTTCAGAATTCATGGATCACTCCTTTACAACCGGAACTGATTTTGAGGAAAAACTGGATATGCCGCTACTGGCATCAATACCGGAATTCAAACCTTTGCACTAAATGAGGTTATAAAACCCTTGTACACCAAATTTTTTGGATTTAAAGGGCCTCCATTTAACCCCAGTCCTGACCCTAAGTTTCTTTACCTGAGCCAAAGCCATAGGGAGGCCTTGACATCCATGGCTTATGGCATTGAACAACGCCGTGGGTTTATAGCCATAATGGGAGAGGTGGGGTCTGGAAAGACTACCTTAATCCATTCACTTCTCAGTAATTTGGATAACAAAACTGAAACTGCTTTCATCTTTTATCCCAGCGGCACCCTTTCCGATCTGCTTAGAAATATTCTCATGGAATTTGAGATTGATATAGAAGGAAAGAGTAAACTTGAGTTATATTTACAATTTCACAACTTTGTAATTGATAAATTTCGAAGAGGTGGAAACGTTGCCTTAATTTTTGATGAAGCACAAAATATGAGTCCTGAAGTCCTGGAACAATTGCGTCTCCTTTCAAACTTAGAGAGTCCGCAGGAAAAACTCTTTCAAATTATCCTTGCAGGGCAGCCGGAGCTATCCAATAAACTCAACCGGCCAGAATTACGGCAACTCAGGCAGCGCATAAGCATCCGCCGAGAAATTGAACCTCTCAGTGACCTGGAGGTTCGAAGTTATATCGAACACCGTTTAAAAGTGGCGGGATATAAAGGACACCTCAAGCTCTTTTCTGAAAGAACACTTGATTTGATCTGTCATTACTCAAAGGGGATTCCACGTATGGTCAATATCCTCTGCGATAATTCCTTACTTACAGCCTATGGGCTAAACAAAAGGAAGATTGATGAATCAATCATAAAAGAGGTCTTGGCTGATCTGAAAATCGAGCAACCCATTGAAAAAAAGATTCCTGCTGCAGAACATCCTATTGCTGATTATCCCAACATTTGGCCATTGAAAAAAGGCTTACAGATAGGGGGCATATTATTATGTGTACTCATGCTTCTTACAATTACGATCTTTTTGATACAAAGAGACTCTAGAATTGGCGCTCACTTTTCAAGGTTTGAGGAACCCACAGCTAAGATGGGGATGTTGGCTTCAGCTTCTAAAAATAAGGTAAGAGAAAACTCCCGGGAGACTACAGTTATTCCGGGAGAAGAAAGGCCTCTGGAAGCAGAAGAACAAGAACCCATTACCCAGAAATCAAAGAAGAGGATTCAGGTTACCATAGTCCCGCCAGTAGAAGAAGAATCTTCGGAAACGGTGGAAAAAAAACTCATTGAGCAGAAAGCACAAGAAAACACAAAAGAATTCTCTTTAATCCTTCCCGCAGAGAAAAAGGAGGAGTCCCTCATTCAGCAACTAAGAGAGGGAGGTGTTGGGCTTGACAGCTCACATTCATGGGCGGTCCAGGTATATTCCATCAGATCCCTTACATGCGCCAAGCACCTCATAGACCAGTTGAAACATAAAGGCCTTCCAGCATATCTAATTGTAGGGACCCTTGACGGAGAAACCTGGTATGGGGTGAGGGTAGGGTTTTATGCCATGCGAAAGGAGGCATTAGAGACAGGAATAAAAATTGCGTCAGAATTTAATACTTATGAGGATTATTTTGCTGTCCAGTCTCCATCAGAGGAAATAGAAGCAAGATTAGGAGGATTTTATGGGAAAGACCTTTGAAGCCATTGAGCAGGCCAAAAGGGAAAAAGATTCCCAAAAGGCGATGGCTCCACCTCAATTGAAAGAAAGGGATACGGATACACACCCTGAGGACCCTGTAACCTTAATTGATACTAAGAAAAAACAAGTCCTTCTGCCTACATCCTTTGAGCAGTATCAGCAACTTAAAACTAGCCTACTCAACCGGTATCCTGATCTTAAACATAAAGTTATAATGCTTGTGAGCTCAAGCGAAAACGAAGGCTGCACCACCACAGCAGTTAATTTGGCAAGGGCACTGGCCAGTGATGACAAAATAAAGGTACTTTTGATTGATGGCAATCTAAGATCCTCGTCTTTACATCAAGCTTTTGGTCTGGATAACAAAAATGGCCTATCAGATATAATACGTGGAGATAGTGACACAGAACAAGCTATCAAGAAAACCGACATTGAGAACCTCTTTGTGGTTACCGGTGGCAAGAATGATGGCAATTCTGCCAGCATTCTTGATTCCTCGGAGCTGAAGCCACTCCTTGATCAGTTAAAAGAGCGTTTTGATTTTGTAATCTTAGACGCCCCTCCGGTTACCTTATACTCGGATTCCATAAGTCTGTGTTCTAAGGTGGATGGGGTGATTTCTGTGGTGGAGGCAGAGAAGACAAGATGGGAAGTAGCTGAAGGAGCCAAAGAAAAGCTAAAAGCAGCAGGGGCCAGGATTTTAGGCGGTGTGTTAAACAAGAGGAAATACCATATACCACAGTCTGTTTATAAACGGCTATAAGCACTAAAAAACTGAAAACTAATTCCTCATTTTACAAATCAAATAGGGAATATAAAATGACAAATTTGTTACTAACTATACTGTTTATTTTATTCATTGCATTTCCATCGTCAGGCCGGGCTGATAACCTTATCTATAATCCCGGCATGGAATATGGGGAAACCTATCCACAGTCCTGGTGGACTTACAGCGCCGATCTGGATAGAGAAACTGATTGGATAAAAGGGGTGGCACACAGTGGCAATTATTCAATCAGGATTGAAAATACCACTGGTACCGATGCCCAGTGGTGTGGAGGAACAGTTGTCTTCCCTGAGCCTTATCCCTATACCTTAACGCTTGGGGGCTGGGCCAAGGCAGAAGATGTAGCTGAAGGTGGCATCTTTGCCATAGACTTCTATGTAAAGTTTGAGGATGGAAACCATACCTGGTACTGCGATGATCTTCTGTCCAGGCCGGGAACCCATGGCTGGGAGAATATGGAAAGTAAAGTTACCTTTGATAAGGCTGTGAAACAGATACAGCCTTACTGCTTCCTCTCTTACACTATGGGTACTGCCTGGTTTGATGATGTTTATGCCACTTTAGAAGGTGATAGAGATGGTGATGGCTTACATGATGAGGAGGAACAAGCTATAGGAACAGACCCCGATAACCCTGATACCGACTATGATGGTATGCCCGATGGATGGGAGGTCAAATATGGCCTGAATCCCCTTGTTAATGATGCCGTAGAGGATTTGGATGGGGATGGATATACGAATATCGAAGAATATAATAGTCACACAGATCCAGGTGACCCCAATTCCAAACCTCGAGATATGTATGACAGCCTTATCTATAATCCCGGCATGGAATATGGGGAAACCTATCCACAGTCCTGGTGGACTTACAGCGCCGATCTGGATAGAGAAACTGATTGGATAAAAGGGGTGGCACACAGTGGCAATTATTCAATCAGGATTGAAAATACCACTGGTACCGATGCCCAGTGGTGTGGAGGAACAGTTGTCTTCCCTGAGCCTTATCCCTATACCTTAACGCTTGGGGGCTGGGCCAAGGCAGAAGATGTAGCTGAAGGTGGCATCTTTGCCATAGACTTCTATGTAAAGTTTGAGGATGGAAACCATACCTGGTACTGCGATGATCTTCTGTCCAGGCCGGGAACCCATGGCTGGGAGAATATGGAAAGTAAAGTTACCTTTGATAAGGCTGTGAAACAGATACAGCCTTACTGCTTCCTCTCTTACACTATGGGTACTGCCTGGTTTGATGATGTTTATGCCACTTTAGAAGGTGATAGAGATGGTGATGGCTTACATGATGAGGAGGAACAAGCTATAGGAACAGACCCCGATAACCCTGATACCGACTATGATGGTATGCCCGATGGATGGGAGGTCAAATATGGCCTGAATCCCCTTGTTAATGATGCCGTAGAGGATTTGGATGGGGATGGATATACGAATATCGAAGAATATAATAGTCACACAGATCCAGGTGACCCCAATTCCAAACCTCGAGATATGTATGACAGCCTTATCTATAATCCCGGCATGGAATATGGGGAAACCTATCCAGTGTATTGGCAAACTTATGGAAATGATTTGGACCGGGAGAGTGGTTGGATAAAAGGAGTGGCACACAGTGGGAATTACTCAATTAAGATTGAAAATACCACTGGTGACAATGCCGCCTGGAATGGGGAGATTGTTACCTTCCCTGAGCCTTATCCTCATACCTTAACGCTTGGGGGCTGGGCCAGGACAGAAGATGTAGCTCCAGGCGGCATATTTGCCATACTTTTCTATATAGAGTTTGAGGATGGAAATTCAACCTGGTACTACGATGATCTTCTGTTCAGGCCGGGAACCCATGATTGGGAAAATATAGAAAGTAAAGTCAACTTTGGTAAAGGTGTAAAACAGATACATCCTTACTGCTTCCTCTCTTACACTATGGGTACTGCCTGGTTTGATGATGTTTATGCAATCATACAATAATAAATACTATGGATTAACTCTAAATGGGCCCAACAAACTTAGGTAAGTCAATATTTGTAGTCAATGTTAAACTCTAAATCCAGAAACTACAGGGTGGACATGAAGACCGGCTTCTACAGCCCGTCATTCTTCGACATACGTCTATGTGAGGAGCGACATAGAACCGAACGGTCGGGTTCACCGTTTTCAATATTAATTCTTGATATTTCGGATTTGACAGATTCGCTTCAAAATGGGACAGAGTTCAACATCCATCAAATAAAAAAGGTAATAACTAACATCGTCCGAGAAAGTACCCGTGATATTGACATCAAAAGCTGGCATGACCATAAAACCTTGAAAATTCTCATGCCTGGGACTGAAAAATCAGGGGCAGATGTCCTGGCTGGGAAGCTTGAGGAAATGGTGAGCCATGCTTTAGAGACCTCTTTTGGCATTAAAAACAGCTTTGACCTCAAAAAGAATATAATAATTACGTCCTATCCTGAAATTATTAGAAATTCAGTAACAAGACCAGAAAATAAAAGGGAAAATACAAGGGCTCTGAACACGGAATTTAATTCACATGATCAAATGACTTTAGTTTGCCCACTTTATTTGGATCTTTCGAAGAAGCCCGTTTTATATGAATTGCAGAAATCGATAAAAAGGGGCATTGACATAATCGGTTCTCTGATTGGAATTATTCTTTTTTTGCCCCTTATGTTCATCATTGCCATTCTGATAAAATCAACTTCTCCTGGTCCAATTCTCTATAAACAGAGAAGGATGGGATTTCTGGGCAAGGAATTCACCTTCCTGAAGTTTCGCTCAATGTATGCCAACTGCGACGAAAAAAGACACAGAGAGTATGTCAAGGATTTAATCAAAAAAAAAATGATAAAGCTAATTGCAGCTCAAGGGATAAGCCTTTATATAAAATGAAAGATGACCCCCGGGTAACTCCCTTTGGAAAATTCCTGAGGAGGAGCAGCCTCGATGAGTTACCTCAACTGTTCAATGCATTAAAAGGAGAAATGAGTTTAGTGGGACCACGCCCTCCTATACCCTATGAAGTAAAACAATACGAGGACTGGCATCTAAGAAGGATACTGGAAGTTAAACCTGGCATTACAGGTCTGTGGCAGGTAATGGGAAGAAGTTCAACCACCTTCAATGAAATGGTCCGCTTAGATATCTCATATGTCAATAATTGGTCGTTGTGGCTGGACTTTAAAATCCTCTTTAAAACAATTTTGGCTATCCTTTCAGCCAAAGGAGCATATTGATTCTTTAATCATTCATTAAAGGTCCTATTTTAAGTAGAAGAGACAGAAGAGCCTAAAATAAGAGACTTCATATGAAACAAAAGGAAAAAATCAACATTGCGGTTATCGGCTGCGGCTATTGGGGGCCCAATCTAATCAGAAATTTCAATCAAATTTCAAGCTGTAGCATGTCTATGTGTTGCGACCTTATAGAGAGTAAATTGGACCGAATGAGAAAATTATATCCTTCTATAAGAACTACCAAAAATTATATGGAAATCCTCAATGATCCGGAAATCGATGCCGTGGCTATAGCCACTCCAGTTTTGACTCATTTTGATTTAGGTAAGCAATCCATTTTACATGGAAAACATGTCCTCATGGAAAAACCTATGGTCTCATCCTCTTCACAATGCCTCGAATTAATACGCCTATCCGAAGAACAACAAAAAGTATTGATGGTAGGTCATACTTTTGAATATGCTGCGGCTGTGAACAAAATAAAAGAAATCATAGAAAGTGGAGAAACAGGAGAGATCCTTTACATAACCAGCACACGCGTAAACTTAGGGCTCTTTCAACCGGATATAAATGTCGTCATGGACCTGGCCCCTCACGACATCTCTATCATCATATATATCCTTGGTATGGAGCCTAATTCGGTGAATGCCCAGGGAAAATCCCACTATCAAACTGAAATCGAGGATGTGGCAAGCATCACGTTAAATTTCCACAACGGTACCATCGCGTTTATCCATAATAGTTGGCTTGATCCCAACAAAATCAGAAGGACCACCATAGTGGGAAGCAAAAAGATGCTTGTCTATGATGATGTGAATCCTCAAGAGAAAATAAAGATCTACGATAAAGGTGTGGAAGCACCGTCCTACTATAATACCTTTGGTGAATTTCAATTTTCGTACAGATATGGCGATATTTACAGTCCCCGCTTAGAGGATTATGAGCCTTTGCATAAGGAAGCCAAACATTTTTTGGAATGTATCAGGGAAAACAAAAAACCAATAAGTGATGGATATAGTGGATTAAGGGTAATCTCTGTATTAGAAGCAGCAAATAAATCATTGAAAAACAGCGGTAAGGCAGTTCCTATATCTAAGTACAGAAAAATGGTTATTGATTCATCACCCCTTTTTACTTTACCAGCTCAACAAGCTCAGTGAATTCACATCCTCAGTGAACCCAAAGATAAACCCTAATAACCTCAAAAAGATCGCCCCTGATGTCAAATTAGGGAAAAATGTAAAGATCGCCAATTTCATCAATCTCTATGGGTGTGAGATAGGCGATAATACAAAAATTGGTACCTTTGTAGAAATCCAAAAAAACTGCAAGATAGGAAAAAACTGCAAGATTCAAAGCCATACCTTCATATGTGAAGGTGTAACCGTAGAGGACAACGTTTTCGTGGGACACGGCGTGGTCTTTATCAACGATAAATATCCAAGGGCAACAAATGAAAAAGGGCGGCTGCAGACCGAAGATGACTGGAAAGTAGAGCCAACACTAGTCAAAAAAGATGCATCCATCGGGTCAGGCTCCACAATCCTATCCGACGTTACAATTGGAGAAAAAGCCATTGTCGGAGCAGGCAGTGTGGTCACCAGAGACGTCCCATCAAACATAATCGTTGCAGGTAATCCTGCGCGAATTATAAAAAAATAGAAGTATCAGGATCTCAGTTTTAAAAACACAATGAAAGTACCATTTGTAGATCTTCGAGCCCAGTATCAATCCATTCGAGACGAAATCGCTATTGCAATACAGCGAGTTTTGGAAAGCTGTGCCTTTGCGAGAGGTCCATTTGTTACTCAGTTTGAAAAAGAATTTGCCTCATTCTGTAAATCCCAATTTGCCGTCGGAGTTGGTAGCGGAACCGAATCACTCTGGTTGACCCTGTTGGCACTCGGAGTCGGTAAGGGCGATGAAGTCATTACTGTGCCTAATACTTTTATTGCCACTGCGGAAGCCATTAGTTTATGTGGTGCCAAGCCAGTGTTTGTTGACATAGACAACGAAACATACACTATGAATCCTGTTTTGCTCGAAGCTGATATTACGCCCAGAACCAAAGCCATTATTCCCGTTCATCTATTTGGCCAAATGGCTGATATGGATCCGATTATGGAACTTGCCAAGGCGCATGGGCTATTTGTTGTTGAGGATTCTTGCCAGGCACACGGTGCTGAATACAAAGGTAGACCAGCGGGTTCTATAGGAGATGCAGTGTGCTTCAGTTTTTATCCTGGTAAAAATCTGGGTGCATATGGAGAGGCCGGGGCCGTGGTTACTAATAATCAAGAGTTAGCCAAAAAAATTAAAACATTACGTGACCATGGACAACTGGAGAAATATCAGCATATGATGATAGGCTGGAACGCCCGCATGGACGGGTTACAGGGAGCG
Source organism: Deltaproteobacteria bacterium (assembly GCA_030262715.1). Taxonomy (GTDB): domain Bacteria; phylum Desulfobacterota; class Dissulfuribacteria; order Dissulfuribacterales; family UBA3076; genus UBA3076. The sequence goes on along the minus strand of JAJSZR010000003.1, from coordinate 29,325 downwards.
GTCTTGAGTGTAAAACTAAAGCATCTTTCAGAATGGAATGAAGCACGCAGAAATAATGCTAAAGTATATGATAAATTGCTTGCCAACATAGATGGTGTCGTTACACCAAAAGAAGCCGACTACGCAAAACATGTTTATCATATATATGCAATTCGCATTCAAAATCGCAATAAACTTATCACTGCTCTGGCTGATAAAGGAATTCAATGTGGGATTCACTATCCAATACCTATTCACCTTCAAGGGGCTTATTGTTATTTGGGCCTTGAAAAAAATAGTTTCCCGATAGCCGAAAGATATTCACAAGAATTGATTTCCTTACCCATGTTTCCGGAACTAACAAAGGAACAGACCAAGTATGTCGTTCGAGAAATCAAGAGCTTAACCGCTCAATAGGATTTAATGTTCCGAGTGGTCTCGCCTTACCCTCTGTATCAATGTAAGTGAGACATCTACCCCTTAAAAAATTAATGTGGGGTGGGTAGGAAATTTTTCACTATGAAATACCAAGCCAGATCTCAAATCACTCCAACATTTATGAGAAATGATTCAGGGTTATTTTACACAAAAAAGATATGGATCGATCTAGACAATTCGCCTCATGTAATGTTCTTCAAACCAATTATCGAAGAACTCGATAAGCGCGGATATCAAGTAATGCTCACTGCCCGTGACTGTTTCCAGGTATGCTCACTGGCCGATCTTTTCAACCTTCATTACAAACGGATAGGACGTCACTATGGCAAGAGTAAGACTTTGAAAGTTGCTGGGCTGTTCATTAGAGCTATACAAATGGCACCAATAGTGCTGAGACAAAAGCCAGACCTGGCGCTGTCTCACGGTTCCCGTGCACAGATGCTATTGGCCTCGGTAGTGGGCATACCATGGATAGTGATATGCGACTATGAGCATGTCAAGTTGCTACCGTTTATCCGTGCGACCAAGTTAATTGTGCCTGAGGTGATCCCCGACACGGTCCTGAAGAATCATAGCAGGCTTGTCCGTAAATATCCGGGAATTAAGGAAGACGTGTATGTCCCGAACTTCAAGCCGGATTCTCGTATCCTGAGCGGCCTAGGCATTCCTGGAGAGGCCTTGGTGGTGACTATACGACCGCCGGCTACGGAAGCACACTATCACAATCCTGAGAGCGAAGAACTCTTTGAGGCAGTAATCGATTTTCTGGGTCACAATCCGAACCTCCACATGGTTTTATTACCACGGAATGAAAAACAGATGATTTTGGTAAGACAAATGTGGCCCCAGTGGTGCAATAACGGCAAAATCATCATTCCTGAACAGGTAGTCAATGGTCTTAACCTGATATGGCATTCTGATTTGGTAGTCAGTGGAGGTGGCACCATGAATCGAGAGGCAGCCGCATTGGGTGTGCCAGTCTATAGCATTTTCCGCGGAAAAATCGGGGCCGTTGATAAATACCTGGCCGATAGCGGCCGGCTCACCCTTTTAGAGAGTGTTGAGGATGTGCGAACAAAAATCATCTTAGCTCCATACCATCGACCAGCCAAACCCGAACATACAAACCGTACCGCTCTGGAACGAATCATCGATGAGGTTGTGTCAGTGCTGGAGGGCTAATCGGTTTACTTCAGAGATCCTTATGATTCCATCATGAATAACATGGTTCTGAAACTCACATCAAGATCTCGGGTAGATCCGGATATGGTGCGGAAGCTCAATAATCTGGCGGTCCGTGGACTTGCAGAAATGTTCGATATTGAAAAGCAGCTTTTTTGTTTCCGAGTAAAACGAAACGATTACGGAGTCATGAAAGAAGGATTTTCTTTTCGTTATACGATTATTTCGCTCCTGGGACTCCGTCGGATTGAAACTCAAGGTATAAAATCTCCTGTTAATGTTCAAATTGCTCTGGATAAACTTCTGGAAAATAACATTAATATCCAGAATATCGGGGACATAGGTTTGTTGTTGTGGCTTTGCGCCTTGGCTTCGCCCCAGCGGCTTATTCGGATCTATTCTGAGCTAGACATAAAGAGTGCGCTTAGACGATACAGCGATGCCCGTCAGGGAAGAACAGTGGAGTTGTCCTGGTTCCTGACAGGGCTGGCATACACTGCATTGGTTCTAAAAAAAGATGAACCTATAGGATTAGCAGATTTGACTGCAAATACTTACAGGCTGCTAAAAAATAATTATGGCGGTAAAGGAATCTTTAGACATCTGAAGAGGACTTCTTTCACCGGTATGATACGAGGTCAAATCGGTAGCTTTGCTGACCAGGTGTATCCTATCTATGCATTGGCAAGGTTCGCACAGGCATATAATAGTGAAGAGGCGCTCAAGATGGCCTTGGATTGTGCAAAGACGATATGCCGTCTCCAGGGTCCATTAGGCCAGTGGTGGTGGCATTACAACTCTCTGACTGGAAGGACGGTTGGACGATATCCCGTATATGCCGTCCATCAAGATGGCATGGCTCCTATGGCTCTGTCAGCAATTGGTGAAGTTACCGAGCTAGACTTCAGTGAACCAATTTACAAGGGCCTGGAATGGATTACCGGAAGCAATGAGCTTGGTTGCGATTTGATCGATACTTCGCAAAACGTAATCTGGAGAAGTTTCTATCGCAAGAAATACAAAATGTACTGCGATGAAATATTATTTTTGCTCCGATTTCCTAAGGGAAAAAACAGCTATAAAGATATAGACGTTAATTTCGAGTGTCGGCCCTATCATCTAGGGTGGATATTGTATGCTTTTGCAACTAAAGAATAACGCTCATAATGCTTTAAATATTCTAAGCATGAGACGTCAAAGGTGAGGAAAAAAGCGGACTCAATGTGCTGTATATAGATAATGCCGAGTTTAAAGATGCGCAAATAATGAAAAAAGACCGTGAAAAATACCTTTCCGAGGATTCCTCAATCAAAGTCATTAGTAAAATTGATGAATTGGAAGTGATTCGCGGTTTCTGGGAGAAGATGCAATGGCACCCGGATGCTGATATAGATTTTTATCTTGACTTCATCGATTCACATCAGGGGTTCGCTAGACCGCATGTGATATTGCTCAGCAAGGACGGGCAACCATCAGCTCTGATGATCGGGCGAATTCAAGAGGTGCCACTCGATTGGAGAATAGGGTATAAAATTGTGTATAAGACACCAGCTCGCTCCTTGGAAATTCCTTATGGTGGGATTTTGGGTGACCTCTCCTATCCTAATTGTATGGCCCTGGTTAAAGAACTCATGAATTGCCTGGCCCGGGGGGAAGCTGATGTTGTTTTCTTAAACCACCTGAAGTGTGATTCATCAATATACCGGGTTGCCAAAAAAATGCCGAGTTTTTTGTGCCGTGATCACTCCTCATTCAAAAACCCGCACTGGCGATTGTCTTTGCCTGACAGTTTTAATGAATTTTATCGACAACGGTCCAAAAACTCTAGAAGTAACATACGAAAATATGCTAAACGAATGAAAAAAACTTATGGAGAGAATCTTTCCATAAGATGTTTTCAAGAAAAAGATGCGATCGACCAGGCCATAAGGGATATTGAGACAATCGCAGCAAAAACATACCAGCGCGGCCTTGGTGTTGGTTTTATTAATTCTCCTGAAACTCGCCGTAAATGGATACTTGCTGCAGAGCACCAGCGGTATCGTGTCTACGTATTATACCTTGAGGAAAAACCCTGTGCGTTTTGGACCGGATATCCCTATAATAGGACATTTTTTGCTGATACTACAGGATATGACTTCGACTATCGGTATTATCATCCCGGAATGTTTCTTTTTATGAGAATTATTGAAGAGTTTTGTAATGAACAAAATATTGAAGCTATAGATTTTGGCTTTGGAGATGCAGAATACAAGAAGCAATATAGCAGTCAGAACTGGCAAGAGTCATGCGTGTATATATTTGCCCCAACATTCAAAGGCGTGCAAGTTAATGCAATAAGAACCCTAATAGTTGTTACTTCTCAAATTGCCAAAACGGCGCTTAATCGTTTTGAAGCTTTAGGGTGGATAAAAAAGAAATGGAGATGTCACCTTACACCGAAATAAGCCAAATTTGGGCTTCAATCCAGCAGAATCCCGGTATCAGTATAGTTATATGAATCTCAAGCTTTTCGGAAAGAATGCTGTAATCTATGTAATTGGGAGTATCGGGTTAAGGGCCGCTTCATTCTTGCTTATCCCACTTTATACATATTCTCTTTCTATAAGCGACTATGGATTGCTGATCACATTGCTACTGACAATTCAGGTCATGATCGTTTTTATGGGCTTAGGAACCCGAACTGGATTTATGCGTTTCGCTGCAGAGTATGAGACCAAGAATCTAATGGGACATTTATTGGGCAGTTCTGTTTTGATAAACATAGTCGGGGGCTTGATATTAAGCGGTGTATCAATTTTATTTCTTATACCTTTTTTCCAAGCTGTTCTGCATTCTGGTCATGTCTCCGAATATATTATTTTGACCTGTGGTGCAGCTATGAGCCAGTGCTTGTGTATTCATATTTTGGCCTATTACCGAGCAAAAAATGAAGGCCTTAAGTTCATGCTGGCTAGCGGATCAGCTCCGGTGCTCTTAATCCTTATGAACTTAGTGTTTCTTCTAATACTCCATCAGGGTGTTAAAGGTGCATTAATGGCTCAGATTATTACCTATGGTGGCTTATGGCTGCTTGTTTCGCTTAATGTCTTTTCAAAGATTGGTGTTGGAATTTCAATACAGTTGATATCAAAACTACTTCGGTTCAGCCTGCCACTGGTTTTTGTAATGTCAGGTGATCTGATTACAGATGCATCAGCTATGTACCTTTTGAGTTATTTTGGTAGCCTTGAGGACGTTGCAATATACTCACTTGGCTATAAGATAGCTCAGATAGCCATCGTTGCTTTTATATTACCCTTCCAATTGGCTTATGAGCCCTTTATATATGCTAATATTAATACGCCGGGCATCCGCTTAACTATTGCAAAATTATTGACCTATCTTATGGTTGGTTTTGCGTTTGTGGCTCTTATTATTGTTTTCGTTTCCCGGGAATTACTTTCCATAATTGCGCCACCGGAATATTTCTCTGCCTATCTAGTCATTTTTCTGATACTTCCTGGAATAGCCTTCAGAGGAATATACTATATTGGAGAGTCTCTTCTCTATATTGAGAAGAAAACGTATGTTACGGGAAGTATTGTTACTGTCTTTACCATATTAAGCGTAGGATTAAACTACCTGCTGATTCCGCTCTATGGGAGGTACGGTGTAATTGTGGTTTTTAATTTAACACTTATGTGTACGGCCGTACTTTTGTTGATACTAGGAATGAAAACTTTTCCAATTCCCTTAGAAGGAAAGCGATTAGTTATTTCTGGAATATTATTAGTTTTATTCCTATTATTAGTTTTCCTTTTACGTGAAACATATGCACATATTTTTTACAGTATAATTCCCTTAATTGCATGTTTTAGTGTAGTTTTTCTTTACTTTAGTAGTTTTTTTGACAAGACTGAGAAGTTTGCTATCAGAGAAATTATATACAGAATTAGGGGGCCTGTAAGACCATGAATCATGTATTATCTAATCGTGATGTCAGGTATGGTCTGCTTGGCAAACTCTCGATTGGTACCTGGGTTGGGATACTGATTCTTACCGGAACTTACTTCCGGATTCGTTCTGGGGAGAGTGCACCTGAAGTAGATTGGTTGATAACAGCACAAATTTCTGTGTGTCTCATTGCTGCTATATTAGGTATTTTAATGATGCGGAGGCATGTTGATCTTGGATTTGGGACAAAAGCACTTCTTTTATACGTTGTTGCATCTCTACTGTCAGCAGTCTTCAGTCCATATACTAAGCTCGTCTTTGGATATTGGATTCTATTAGCTGGAGCTAGCTTGTTGACGATAGGTCTTGTCCAACAAGTAAAGACACAAAAGGCATTAAGCCAGATTGAAAATGTCTGGCTTTTAACAATTAGTCTATTACTACTTAAAGATACGGCAACCGCTTTATTGTTTCCGGAAATACAAGAGATACATCATATTAGCGGACCATTTAGACTTGGCATGGGTATTACGCATGCAAACACAATGGGTTTCTTGGCGGCCCTTGCTTTTTGGATATCATTTAAGAAAGAAGAATTAAAACATAGTTTTTTCTTGTGGCTACCCAGGCTTCTGTTCCTATTTATTATAGCTCTTTCTGGGAGTCGTGTCTCGATGGTATGCTTCGCTTTTGGGGGTGTCATCCGGCTTTGGTTCCAACAGGGGATTCAAAGGGAAAATTTAAATCTATGGGTAGCGATTCCGTGCTTTGTAGTAGCTGCTGTAGTTTTCGCAATTTTAGCGTTATCCCTTGAACTGCCTGGAGCAACCACCGCATTTAACATTTTTAATAGAGGTCAGGATATTGATACTATTATGTCTCTAACAAAACGTACTGAAATTTGGTCGTATGCCTTTAGAAAGGTGTTTGATGAACCTGCCTCTTTATTTTTTGGGCATGGTTATGGCATTAGCAGGTTGGTTCTAAACGAGGGATCTGGAGGACCCGATTTCTATATTTCACATCTCCACAACAGCTTTATCGAAATATTTTTTTCTCTTGGGTTATTTGGTATCGTCACATTTTTGGCGTTAGTTATTTATAGTATTAAGTGGCTGACACAATTTAATCAACTACATAAAGATCTTTCAACTGAATTCACACTTCGAGCAGTTTCTATTGTGTCAATGATTCTCCTCAATTCTTTTATGGAGATCACTCTGGCCAGTAAAATTGACCCCGTAATGCTTCTATATTTTTTCTATCTCGTAGCGCTTGATCGAAGGCACTATTTAAAAATAGTTGATCAGGGTTGGACATAGCCTAAGGGATTCTTCATATGTTTAAAAAATCCTACGTACTAATAACGCCGGCTAAAAACGAAGAGGCCTATATTGAAGAGACTATAAAATCTGTCATTTCGCAGACTATATTACCAAGAAAATGGGTTATTGTTAGTGACGGTTCTATTGATCGCACTGAGCAGATAGTAAGTAAATATGCTGCAAAACATGATTTCATCCGGCTTTTGCGTATTAGCGAAAAGCGCCGACGGAATTTCCGATCAAAGGTGGATGCTATTAATACAGGCTATAAGCAGTTAAAACACATAGACTATGAGTTCATAGGTAATCTGGATGCTGATGTTTCATTCAATAGCAATTATTATGAGAGTATTCTGGAAAAGTTTCAACGAAATGCCCGGCTGGGAATAGCAGGCGGATTTATCTTTGAGAGGTATAATGAAAAATTTAAAAGCCGTTCAAGCAACTCCACTAGATCGGTCGCTGGTGCTATTCAACTCTTTCGCTATGAATGCTATGAAGCCATCGAGGGCTATTTTCCAATAGAAATAGGAGGCGAGGATTGGTGTGCAGAAGTGATAGCACGGATAAACGGATGGCAGGTTGAGGCATTCCCAGAAATTAGAATTTTTCATCATAGGCACACTGGAACTCCAGAGGGAGGGGTCTTTCGGAAATGTTTTCGAGAAGGACTGAAGGATTTTTCCTTTGGTAGTCATCCACTATTTGAGATTTTTAAGTGTCTCCGCCGAGTTAAGGAAAAACCCTATGTGGTAGGTGCTCTTCTTAGGATGTGTGGGTTTATCAGGGCATATTATAAAAGAGAAAAAAGAGTAGTTTCCGATGAATTCGTCAACTATCTCAGACAGGAGCAGATGTACAGGTTAAAAAGTATTTTTTATATACCGAAAAAGTTATGAGGTGATCCAAAAAACTGTATGAATTAAAGATGCTTTAGTAATATGGTTCGCATACTCAAATTAGTTATAAGCATGGGTTTCTATATAGGCTGTCGTATTTGGAGTTGGAACTGTAGAATAAAGAGAAAGAAATTACCTGGTACTTGCGTTGTTTTGTACTACCATGCAGTCACTTCAAAGCAACGCAGCAAATTTGCTCGCCAGATGGATGACCTAATCCGATGGGCAAAACCTGTACTGGCTGACACCACGAATCCATTGGAGAGTGGCGTCCATCATGCAGTTGTCACTTTTGATGACGGATTTCAAAGCGTACTTGAAAATGCGCTTCCCGAACTAATCCAGCGGAAGATTCCTTCAACAATATTCATTCCGACCGGCTATCTTGGCCGGCATGCTGAATGGGACATCGATCCGGAATCCCAAGACTGCCATGAAAAGATTATGACAGTCGATCAATTACGAAAACTTCCATCAGATTTGGTTTCCATAGGCTCTCATACGGTAACGCATCATAGACTTCCTCTCCTTGGAGAAGAAGAGGCTAGAAGGGAACTCGTTGAATCCCGACAGGAATTAGAGTCTATATTAGGATGCGGCACCAAACTTTTTAGTTTTCCTTACGGAGAATATAACCGGGTATTGATAGAATGGTCCCGGCAAGCAGGCTACAAGCGTGTTTTTACAATTTTACCCATACTCGCATTTTCGGAACCAGAAGAGTATGTTACTGGTAGAATCATGGTGACACCAACGGACTGGCGTTTGGAATTCCGCCTGAAATTGCTTGGTGCCTATTGCTGGCTTCCTCTAGCATTTGCCCTTAAGCGTAAAATGCGTCTTATGATAAGCAAGTTCTTGCCGCGCTGATGCTCTGGTTGCTGGCCAGAGCGGGAAAAATATCTATTAAGAGAAAGTAAATCGAAAATGAAAATGCTGGCTTCCGGTTATAGTGCTGAGATCGACCAAGTTGGGGAAGCCGAGTGGTCAGAAATAATACAGTTATTCGACGATGCAAATATTTATCAAACCTGGTCCTATGCATCGATTCGCTGCGGTGAGAATAATTTAAGCCATGTGATACTCAAAAAAGATGGCTTTATTGTAGGGGCAGCTCAGTTACGGATTGTAAGGCTGCCCGTTCTAAAGCGAGGAATAGCCCATATCAGGTGGGGACCTCTTTGGCGGTTATGCGGAAAAAAAACCAACCTGGAAAATTTACGCCAGATGACCAGGGCTTTATTAGAAGAGTATGTATTCCATCGTAGCCTTCTTGTCAGAGTGCTTTCTAATGAAATTGAGGGAGATGACAATGTAATACGTTCTATTTTTGAAATGGAAGGGTTCCGCTGGCGATCAGACTCTTATCGAAGTTTCCTGCTAGATCTGAAGCCTTCATTAGAGATTTTGCGCAAAGGTCTTCGTCAAAAGTGGCGAAATCAATTGAACCGTGCCGAAAAGAACGGATTGAAATTGATCGAAGGGACCGAGGATAAATTATATGAAGAATTCAGTGTCTTGTACAATGAAATGCTTACCCGCAAAGGATTTAGCCCTGGAGTTGATATCAATGAATTTAGAAAAATTCAAAAAGATCTATCTTATGATCTGAAAATGAGGATCATGATTTGTGAGTTTGAAGAAGAACCAGTCTCTGCCCTGGTTGGCTCATTGATAGGAAACAGGGGGATATATCTCCTTGGAGCAACCAGCGACAAAGGGCTGAAGCTAAAAGGTTCTTATTTGTTGCAATGGCGAATGATCCAGTGGCTGAAGGAGCATGGCGCTCGCTGGTACGATTTGGGTGGGATTGATCCCGACGGAAATCCGGGAGTCTATCACTTTAAGGCGGGGCTTGGCGGAGCCGATGTGAAACACCTCGGCTGCTTCGAATCATGTGAAAGTTTGGTTAGTTCCTTTTTAGTTAAGGCTGGCAACCAGATGATGATGACTTCCCGAAAATTAAAACCCCTGCTCAACAGAATACGCCAAGCATCTATTTAGCCATACCCAAATGATTGCTCCAACATGCAGAGATTCTGGACAATAAAGCGGGGCCATGTGATAATTTCTTAAGTCTGTCTATGGTATTTCCCCTCTTGATGTTATGATGAAGACATAATAATTCGCAAATTTTTTGGTGGTATAATTCCTTCTACATATTTGAATTCGAATGACCCCATATCTACCTTACCTCCTTGGGGGACTGAAGTTCCTTCAAAATCCTCAGAAAGATCGATATACGTACCAGTATTGATACAGGGAGAAGTAGACCGGAGTTTAAAATCATGGTTTTCAGAATTTACAAATTTAGGATCATCAGTTTTTGAATGTGAATCCTGACCGGCTGTATTTTGATAATCCGAAAATTGAGACATTGTATAGGGGGTACCTGCCCACGTTATGAGGGCACCAGATACATTCCTCAGCAAATTATAATCACTAATTACCCCATTTCTGCTATTTTTATGAATATGTAAAGCAAAAGAATACTCTCCTACATATACTAAGTTGTTTTTGACCTCGCAGTTAGTATTTGTATTGTGAATAGAAATCCCATTATGGTTGTTCCCGGTTGTATAAATAATGTTGTTGTAAATCTTAGTCCCATGAATTGGTACATCGCCATCAGATTGTATAGCTGGTCCTCCATACATATTATATATTACATTATAAAAAACTTTATTATCATTCGAACCAACCCTTATTTGAATCCCCATGTATCCATCATGGAATTTATTATACCTGACAATGTTAAAATCAGAATTTTCCTTTATGTATAAAAGGTTTCCTGCTGGACCATATATGTGATTATGTTCTATTATATTGTTATCTGAGTTATATATAAAAATGGCATCTGCCAAAGTGGCATCGTTGCTTTCATAAATCTTACTATTTTTTATGATAGTATTATTACATCCATCTAACTTAATAATTGCGCCATAAGGACTATCAGTCCTTCTGCATCCGTATATGATGCTTGAATCAATCGTAATTCCGCTGGGAGGATCTGCATCACTATGGTACGCATAAAAAACAGCATAATGCCCATCATGTATAATGCAATTCTCAAAACTTATATTATAACTATCATAGATATGAATCACTCCTCCCCACATCGCATCTGATTGCCTCAATTCCAAGTCCGTAAAATTCAGATAAGATCTATCGCCAATTTCTAAAATGGTGTCCCTATTGCCCGCCTCGATTAGCACTCCCGAAATATCAGGATTTCCGGAATCATCACGGATATAAACGGTATTATATCCAAGCCTATCAATGTCTCCCCAAGCCCACTGATGATCGGAAAGAGAACCTACTTTGCCTTTGGTTAAACAGTCTTGGTCCATCCAGACCAGAAGAGGTTTGATTATACCAGGATTACCTCCGGAAGACTTTTTAAGATAATACTCATTAGTGCCTTTAATTGAAGGCGCCCATTTATAGCTGCTTATAGTAAGGTCATCTGCTCCTGAAATTATTGGTTTATTATTATTACTACCATAAGCACCAAACGTTATCGGATTGCCAGATGAGCCACATGATGGCGCAATAAGTGTTTCCCGCCATATTTCCCCTCTTTTGAATAAAATCTGGTCTCCAGGATTAAAACTTGAGGCATTAACCTTTGCTATGGTTTTCCAGGCAGCCGATAATGACTGTCCGCTTTTTTTGTCATTGCCCCTTGTTGCATCTACATAATAGGTCTTTGCCCAAGTTGCCGAGGCCATGACAAAAATGGCCAAAGTTGCCAATATTAGCACTTGAGTCCTATACATAAATTTAGTAAAATTCATTATTTTATTCCTCAGCTCAGAGAATTAGTTATTCATTAATTTATTTTTATGTATCGAATATTCACCTACTTATGTGAAGTATCAACCCTTACATCATCGAAATATATAGCGCCTGAGGTTACAAGAACACCCGGATCGCCGTCACCTGAATAGCCTCTTCCAACTTGGATACTATTGGCATTTTGCATGGATGTATCTTCTGTATAAACGCTGCCCATAGGCACATCGTCTATCCAAATTTCAGCTCCACCCTCCAAGGGATCTTGTTTCCATCTGATTTCGATCATATACCATCTATTAGCCCTAAGACCACGCCACTCACCTGCTATGGGCGCATAAGGATTCCACAATTCAGCACTCCATCCATATTCTCCTGAATTAGCCTCTAATAAATAGAAAATAACTAAAGAGGTGCCCCCATCCATTAACTGAAATACCGGTATTTTTACCCAATCACCTTCCAGGTGAAAATCATTTGTGATCTTGAAGTAGAACCTGGCATAGACATCGCTTTGATCCGAAAAGTCCTTATACGCATAGACTTCGTCACTTGAACCGTCAAAGCCTGCGGCATATCCGTAATTACCATTATTTTTTGCGCTTTCAGTCGCAGTAAATGTATTTAAACCTTGTGTGAAGGTTCCATCAAAATCGGAATTATCACCTTCTTCCGCATCACAAACGAATAGGCCATCACTTTGAGACGGGGGTCTGGAGTATGGATCAGAGGGATCAAATCCGTAAATGGTCTCTAGACCATCTAAAAAACCATCATTGTCAGAATCTGGATCTAAAAGATTGATAATACCATCGTTATCATAATCCATATCCCAATTATATCCCCAAAAGGCTACTTCATCCCCATCATTGATAGCATCTTTATCGGTATCAGGGCTGTTGGGGTCTGTCCCATAGATATTGATCTCGTCTTCCTCTGTTAAATCATCTCTGTCTGAATCTGATTTTGGGATTGTACAGCTTATCTCATTAGAATAATCGCTTTCTAAACCTGAAGTATCGTAGGCAGTTGTGGCAAAATAATAGGTTTGATCATACTCCAGGTCTGTAATTTGAAAGGTTGTGGTATTGCCTACATCTATAGAAGTATCATAATCTCCACTGGCATAGCCGTAGTATATCTTATACCCTGCCAAATTTTGTTCAGTACTGGGATCCCAGGCCAGCTTAAGCACAGCCGCACTAGCTAAAAATGGAATTATAAGAAAAATGAAAAATATACAAAATGACAGTATATGGGAAATTCGCGGCTCTTTCATAACACACCTCCCTTGTTACCCGGTACGAAGTGCACCTAGATCATCTAGGAGGTGTTTTCGTCCGGCAGACCCGCTGCCGTATCCTGCAACCCAAGGATTTAGGCCGGTGCCTTTGCGTTCCATTCTTTCGAATGGTTTGCCTTTTTCAAACGTTGCTACTTATGCTAACAGCAATGTTCATGCCATTTACACCATTATGGGAAAATAGATTTTCTGCGGTAAATAGGGAGGAATTCATGAAAATTTAGTTGAAAAAAAGACCTATAGTATTATAATAACTAAATTGTAATTCAAGTTTCAGGAATGTAATATGCCTAGATTTTTAATAGTTACACAGGAATCGGCTTTGAAGAATCTTTCAAAGAACGCATTGGCAGCGAAGTATGCCCTTGAGTTTTGGCCTAATAAAGGCAACATCTCTCAAAAATTAGAAAAGATAATTTATGACTTGATTGTTATAGATATGGAATTGGCCAATGGAATGGAGTTGCTGGAATCTACCAAATCTATACCAACTACCCCTGTGCTTGCCATCGGCGACAATCGAACAGAACAAGCGGTAGAAGCAATTAAAAAGGGAGCTTATGATTTTATTGCAAAACCGGTTTCTGAGGAAAAAATAAAAAATACTGTTGAAAAAGCCCTGGAAGGTCGAAGCCTAAAATACGAAATTGACTATTTGAGACGACAACAAGATGTTATTTATGACCTTGATAGTGTTGTTGCCAAAGCTCCTAGTATAAGAAGGGTAATTAATACGATAAAGAAGGTTTGTAAAACGAATTCTACCATTTTAATAGGAGGAGAAACAGGCACAGGAAAAAGTTTTTTAGCCGGAGCAATCCATTTTAACAGCCATCGTAAAAAAAGACCTTTTGTTCATATAAGCTGTGCAAATATTCCTGAGACCTTATTAGAAAGTGAATTATTTGGGCATGAAAAAGGGGCTTTCACCGGAGCTACGAAAGCCAGGATAGGCAGATTTGAACAAGCAAACGGAGGAACTGTTTTTTTGGATGAAATTGGGGACCTCAGCCCCGCCTTGCAATCGAAGTTTTTACACTTTTTGGAAAATAGGACATTTGAAAGGTTAGGAGGAAGTAAAACTATCAATTCTGACGTTCGAATTATAGCTGCTACTAACAAGAATTTAGAACAAGAGATCCATTCAGGAGGGTTTAGAGAAGATCTTTACTATAGGATTAACGTAATAAATATCTTTTTGCCTCCTTTAGAAGAACGGATGGAAGATATAGAAGAACTGACATCCTATTTCCTGAAAAGGCACTGTCGAGATATAAAAAAGGATATCCGGGGATTCCATCCTGATATATTGGAAATGTTTAAGCACTATCACTGGCCAGGTAACATTCGTGAGCTTTCTAATGTTATCGAAAGAGGCATATTGCTCAGCGAAGATAAAATAATTAAAAAGCATAATATAGTCTTGGGAAACGATATTATTCCATTTGAGCACACTGAACTTCCCAAAACCGAGTCATTGGCAGATACTGAGAGAAAAGCTATCATAAAAGCATTAGATAAATGTCTATGGATTCAAAAGGATGCAGCAGAAAAACTTGGTATAAGCAAAAGGACAATAAACTATAGGATTAAAAAACTAGGTATCAAACATCCCCGTTGGAGGAAAAATATTTAACGGTTGGGAGATTGTAAATCCCCCGCCTGATGTAGAGAATTCCTGCTCCATTGTAAAGAGTATTATTTTTTGATAGAGTATGTATTGAAATAATTAATTGAATTCCATATGCAGAGACAAAAAATAAACAAAATAGTCCTTGCCTACTCAGGCGGACTCGACACATCCGTCATTCTCAAATGGCTACAGGAGATCTATCACTGTCCTGTAGTGGCTTATTCTGCAGATATAGGTCAGGAAGAAAACTGGAAAGCTGTGAAGCAGAAGGCCCTGGATACAGGGGCCTCGGAGGTGCTGATAAGGGACCTCAAAGAGGAGTTTGTTCAGGACTTTGTCTTTCCCATGTTCAGGGCAAATGCCATTTATGAGGGTACTTATCTGCTGGGTACATCCATCGCAAGGCCCCTTATTGCCAGAGAACAGGTACGTGTTGCCAGGGAAGTTGGGGCCAGCGCAGTCAGCCACGGGGCCACTGGTAAGGGAAATGACCAGGTCCGTTTCGAGCTTTCCTTCATGGCCCTTGGTCCTGACCTCAAGATCATAGCCCCCTGGCGCATTTGGGACCTCAATTCCAGGAAGAAGCTCGTAGACTTCGCCAAAATTCATAATATACCAGTACCGGTCACAAAGGCAAAACCTTACAGTATGGACGCAAACCTCTTACACATAAGTTATGAGGGCGGGATTCTGGAAGACCCGTGGGCAGAACCCGATGAAGACATGTTTATATGGACAAGGAGTCCTGAAAATGCCCCTGATGAACCATCTTATGTGGAGATCGATTTTGAGCAGGGAGATCCGGTGGCCCTTGACGGTGAGCTGCTTTCTGCAGCAGAATTCTTGTCAAGGCTGAACCTCATAGGTGCCCATAACGGGATCGGTCGAGTGGATCTGGTTGAGAACCGTTTTGTCGGGATGAAATCAAGAGGGGTCTATGAGACGCCTGGCGGTTCTATTCTTCGTGCAGCCCACATGGCCCTTGAGTCCATAACCATGGACAGGGAGGTTATGCACTTGCGGGATAGCCTGGTTTCACGTTATTCAGAACTGATATATTACGGTTTCTGGTTTTCACCCGAACGGGAGCTGATCCAGAAGCTCATAGACGAATCCCAAGTCAATGTGAACGGAAGGGTTCGACTCAAGATCTATAAAGGAAATTGCCAGGTTGTGGGAAGAAAAGCGGAAAAATCCTTATACCGGCCGGAGTTTGCTACCTTCGAGGAGGATGATGTTTACAGCCAGGCAGATGCCGAAGGGTTCATAAGGCTTCAGGGCCTGCGTCTTAAGATCAGGTCCATGGTGGAAAAATCTTGAGGAAACAGTATTATGATAGCAGATAATGAGCAACGCAAAAATTTTCGGGTCCCTTTCAAGGCCGTGGCATGCCTTTGGTCTCTTAAACAGGATGCTAAGGAGATACGTTGCGATCAGACAAAAGATATTAGTTTGAAAGGAATTTACTGTTATAGTGATATCAAGCTTTCTGTCGGCACTTCATGTGAAATGGAATTACATCTTACACATACCAATTCGAAGCTCGTGCTCTTTTTTAAAGGACGTGTAATTCGCACGGATAACAGCGGGATGGGAATCCGGTTTGAGGAGATGGATCTCGACTCATTTTTTTCATTGAAGGATATCCTGAACGAAAACTAATGAGGACTAAAATGACACAACGCAGAATATACTACAAATCCACTAATGTCTCTCCACTGACCCTATTGGGGTTGGGACTGCTTGCCGTGGCCGCCTTTTTTCTGGCCCTGCCGCTGTTTTTGGGCGCTGTGGTAGTCTTTGCTATTGCAGCCAGCTACATGGCATGGCGTGTTCGCAAGGTCATGCGGCAGTTTGAGAAAGAATGTACCAGGCGTAGTGATACCAATAGTGATCTGGACGCAAGCTCACTTATTATAGATGTGACTCCGGACCAGACCGAACGGGAAAGAGATCAGTAGGACGTTTTATAAATTGGAATGGACCGTTTTGACCCTGTATGCCGCGCAATCAGCCTGGATCTCCCCAGCCCGTCTCTTAGCGACAACCGCAGTCACGAGTCACGTGTAAGAGCGGCCTTGGAGCCTATCCTGGGGCAACCACCTCTGTTCCCTTTAAAGATCTGCAAATGCCTGCCTGACATTCTCCCCTCCTCTGACTACAAGGTGCAAACATTGGTGCTGGATGGACCTTCCGGCTGGGAGGTCGCCCAGGTCAGCGTTAAAAGCAAATCTCTGTCGCCTTACGGACTGGCTGTGGACCTTGGAAGCACCACCGTGGTATTTTACCTGGTAGACCTTGGTTCAGGCGAGACCGTTTCTACTCTATCAAAACCCAACCCGCAAAGGGTCCACGGTGAGGACATCCTGGAAAGGATCCTCTTTGCTGGGCAAGGCAATGGATTGGAGACACTACAGTCTGAGGTCGTTGGCCTTTTTAATTCCTCTGTACAGGAGATTACGGCAGGAGGAGGCATGAGCCCGGAGGATATATCCTTTATTGCATTGGCCGGCAACACCACTATGTGCCACTTCTTTTTAGGTCTTGATCCAGGCCATATCTGCCGGGAACCATACATTCCCGTGGTTAACCGCTTTGATCTGATCCGGCCCTGGGAATTAGGAATAAATGTCCATCCTCAGGCATGGCTCTATTGTTTTCCAAACGTGGGGAGTTACTTTGGCGGTGATCTTCTGGCAGGCATCCTGGCCTCTGGCATGCACCTCAAGGAGGAGATCTCCATGCTCGTGGATGTTGGCACCAATGCAGAGGTAGTGCTGGGAAACAGGGACTGGCTCGTGGCCTGTGCAGGGGCGGCCGGCCCGGCACTTGAAGGGGGAATTTCCTCCTGTGGTATGATGGCAAAGCCAGGGGCCATAGACCGGTTGGACATAGACCGAACTCTTTTGACAGTCAGATATCGTACCATAGACGGCAAGGCCCCGGAGGGATTGTGTGGTTCAGGAATAATAGATCTCCTGGCAGCCATGTTTGTTGCAGGACTGGTGGACCCAACCGGAAAGCTTGTGGTGGATCGGGATAGTGCCAGGATGCAACGGATAGGTGGGGAATGGGTCTATGTTGTGGCAGGTCCTCATGAGACAGGCCATGGGGAGCCGGTCTATATCAGTCAGAGCGATATAAAAAACCTGATTCGTTCAAAAGGGGCCATGCACACTATACTGAACGTGGTAATCCAGAGCGTTGGTATCGGGTTTGAGGATATCGAGAGGTTTTATGTTGCGGGTGCCTTTGGCAATTATATAGATCCCAAAAAGGCCATAATAATTGGGATGTTGCCTGATGTGCCTCTTGAGCGCTTTGAGGGCCTGAGAAATGCCGCAGGTACCGGGGCGATTGAGGCCCTTACGTGGAGAAAAGCCAGAAAAGAGGTAGAGGAGATCTGCGACAAGATAACTTATCTCGAGATGAATGTGCGCAAAGATTTTATGAACCAGCTAACCGGGGCCCTTTTTCTTCCCCATACCGATCTTACCAGATTCCCCTCCGTGGATGAGATGATGAAGGGATAGCCCTATTTTTTACTCCCTGATATAATTGTAAATATTTAGATAATGTCCTGCAGGATGGTTCCAGGAATAGTCATATCGCATCCCATTAATCATCAGTTCCCTAAAATATTTGGGATAGATATACCACAGGCCTATAGCCCGTTTCAGAGCAGACTCGAGGCCTTCATTATCAAAATCATTAAACACATAGCCATTACGTTCATGATATGGTTTTTGGGCATAATCTGCGTCAAAGACTGTGTCTGCCAATCCACCGGTATTTCGAACAATGGGAACTGTTCCGCATTTCATGGCGATCATCTGTGTCAGGCCGCACGGTTCAAATGCGCTTGGTATGAGAATCATGTCGGCACCTGCATAAATCAGATGGGCTAATTCCTCATTGTATGAGATTTCAAGGTGGCAGTCCGGGTTATCATTCAAATAGTGCTTTAGCCCCCAAAAATCATTATTGGTAGCTGGTTCAGGACTCGACCCTAACAGGACAAACTGGCAACCGTTTGCCAAAGAATAAAAAATACCATGCCGTATTAAATCAACACCTTTTTGATGATCTAATCGACCTATCACAGAGACAATCGGTTTGAAGTCGTGTCTTAGCCATAGTCTATTACGGAGGGCCTCTTTATTTTTGTATTTATCATTAATGCTATCAATTGTATACCGACACGATATATATGGATCGATTTCAGGATTCCATACATTGTAATCAATTCCGTTCAAGACCCCTCCAAATTTAATGCTATGCACATGAAGGGTATGCTGGAGCCCAAAGCCAAGGTCTGAATTTTTTATCTCCCTGGCATATCGGGGAGAAACAGTTGTCACAAAGTTAGAATAGACAATTCCTCCCTTCATGAAGTTGATAGCACTGTGGTTAAAGTTATCCTGAAGCCGGTCCGGAGTGATATACTTGGCAGGATTCAGGCCGACCTGCCTGAGTATGTGTTCCCCTGTGACACCCTGATGTTTAAGATTGTGCAAGGTATAGCAGACCCTGGGGTGGGTCATTCCCAAATATTTATACATATCAAACAGAAGTACCGGCACAAGTCCGGTCTGCCAATCATGGCAATGGATAATTTCAGGATGCTTGTTCGTCTTTAGCATAAACTCCAATGCTGCCCGGCAAAAAAAGGCAAAACGTTCAGGATCATCATGATGTCCGTAAAATATGCCCCGATTGAAGAAATTCTTAAAAGAGTGGGATTCAATAAAGAAGCATTTTAGCCCATCCACAAAACCAAAATATACATCGCAATAAAAATGTTGATCATGGTAAGGGACCCTGAGATCAGAGTATGTCTTATGGAGACCGAAAATTAGATCGTACCGCATGCAATCGTATTTAGGGAGGATAATCTCTACAGTATTCCCCCGTATTGCGAGCTCATGGGAAAGACCCTGAACAACGTCGCCCAAACCCCCAACTTTCGCAACCGGAGCGCACTCTGGAGTAATCATCACGACATACATGCCATTAGACCTCTGTTTCCGGATATTACCACTCGATCATTGATGAATTCGGCATCCTTCATAAAACGAAAGTCCCTCTTTCCAAAGCTAAACGCTAATGGCTAACAGCTAATTGCTCAATTTAGGCATAAGAGCGGTAATCAATCTGTGGAAAAATGTTATCCTGGCTCTCAATCATTGAAAGCCAGCCTTCATCTATCTTCCGGTCTTCAATTTCTCTCATGAGCCTGCCCAGTCGCAAGAGGTGCGTCTTTGTCCGTCGAGTCCCATACTCTGCCATAGCGCCCGAGTTGATCATAAAGGCCCAGTCACTCGCCTGTGCTACCAGCAGCTCTCTTGCCGCTTGATTGAGCGCCCTCAGAGTGAGGCCCTCGGCTGTGGGATGATTCGTTGCCAGCCTCTCCATAAACTGCGCCCCCTGATGCAGTTGGCGGTAGATCCAGTCGTTTGTCCCATTGAGCCAGGTTTCGTGAAAGCCCTTGTATCCCCAACTGGAAGTGGAAGGTGCTGAAACCTGACTGATCGGGTATTCTTCCAGATATTCGGAAAGGGTAATAAGCCGGAACGTTTTTTGTTCCGAGTCGATCTTACGAATCAGGCGATTAAGCCAGTCAGGGCCTTCAAACCACCAATGGCCGAACAGTTCAGCATCGTAAGGTGCCACAATTATGGGCTTGCGATTCATGACCGAAGCCAGATATTCAATCTGTTTTTCCCTGTTAAACATGAAATCCCCTGCGTGGATCTCGGCTTTTCTCTTTGCCCTTTTGGGAACATAGACCTCTTTATGATTGTTTTTGCCGGTGACGCGGAAGTACTTGAAGCCGGTGTCCACTCGGATGCCGTCTCTATGAATATAGGGCTTGATATAATCAAGATCCAGATCGTAGGCGATGTCACGATAGAATTCCCGGTAATCATAATCTCCTGGATATCCTTCTATTGAACTCCAGACCTGCTTGGACGATTCAGGATCACGCCCGAAGGCAGCTACTCCTGATGGACAATAGATCGGTGCGTACACACCATATTTTGGTCTTGGTCCAGCACGAGTGATACCGTGAGTCTCTAAAATAGTGTAGCGAATGCCATCTTGCCTGAGAAGCTCGTCAACTCCGGGATAATAGCCGCATTCGGGTAACCAGAAGCCCTTGGGATTTCGACCGAATACCTGTTTATAATTTTTGATTCCGACCCGAATTTGTGCTCGAACAGCCGATGTATTAACAGAAAGCAGTGGAAGGTATCCGTGAGTGGCAGCGCTGGCGATGATTTCTACCTTCCCAAGCTCCTGTAAGCGTTTAAAGGCCTGAACCAGGTTCAGATTATAACGGTTAAGGAATGCTTTACGCACTTTTAAAAGGCGTCTGTGATACATCAGAGCCAGTATATTAAACTCGTGGTGGTATCTTGTTCGTTTGACTTCTTTCTTGCCCAGCTCTATCAGTCGTTCAAGTCTGTCCAGATAACGGGACTGCAAGAACGGATCGGCGAACATTGAGGCAAGAGTGGGTGTGATTGACAAGGTCAATCGAAAGTCAATCCCATCTTCTACAAGACCATCCAGTACGGAAAGGAGAGGGATGTACGTATCGGTAATGGCTTCGAAAACCCAGTTTTCTTCCAGGGAATCCACATGTTCAGGGTGCCTCACAAAAGGGAGGTGTGCATGAAGGACTATCGCTAAATAACCTTTTTCCATCTTCAAAGCCTGTCAGCAGAATCGTTCTTTCCCTGTGTCGACGAGATAAATTCTGAGGATATGCCAAGTGTGAATGCTTTCTCGCTCATTTCCGTGAGATCAAAATCTACTCGTTTTTCATATCGAGCTTGAATGCTTTGAGGCAAAGGTTTTTCAGGAACTTCGATTTTTGACAGGCCTTCTTCATCCTCTGCCACGGACATGTAGTGTTCGTCAGCTTTGGGGGCAGGCCAGGCACAAGGTGTCCTGGCAACACTTGACCGGGTTACCGGGAGGAAGAAACCATCTCCGGTCTTAAATCCTAAATCAACAAAGTATGATTTATCCGGGCTCCAGAGATCTACGTACCAGTTTTGGGATTGAAGATCTATATCCACGTCGAAAAAACCATGGGCATTTGTACCGTCATAAATGATGTTAGTGACATCATAGAATCTCAAGATGGCCTGTGATTTTCTATAGTCATCACCCAGCCGCTGTTTCGCCTTCTCGATGTCGTTATGGGTAACATCCCAGTAGGCATGGATCAGGTAGGGCTCCACAGGAAGCAAAACGACCCGGCTTTCGCAGTATTCTTCGTACAGGTTGCGAAAATCTATGGAATCCCGGGTGAGTCCTTGGGTATCCTGGGAAGCTTCAAAATCTGATTGTTTTGCTTTTTCCTGTTTCTCAGATCCTGGATTGTAGGATTTCGGCCTTTCGATGTCTTTGCTTTCTATTGACTTTATCAATTCGCCCTCTTTCGCCAGCCACTGCTTGGCTTATATGGACAACTCCTTAGCTCTCGGTGTAAAACCACCATAATGAATAAAGACACACCGGCCAAGGTTACAAAAAATCCAGGGAAAACTCAATTACTATTGATTCAATCATCCTGAATCAAATCTCTTGAAGTGATCAGTACGATCCCTTGTCCCGGCCGGAGATCGTATGAAAATGGCACCGGGATATACTCCATTGGGTATTCTGGAGAGAGATCACTGAGCGGGGCTCCTGCCTGGATAAATTCCTGCAGGCTTTCCGCATAAAAATGCTGTTTGTTATAAATGTCCTTGTTGAGAATCAGCAATGCCTCTTCTTGATCATTGATGGATGCCTTCCACATGAGCAGGATATTTGGATTGCCGGCATACAATATCTCTGTAGGGGCCTCTTCCTGAAAGATTGCCTGATTCGACTTCAACTTGTTGACCTCAGTAATGAAAGCGGCCAGATCAATGTCTGTTTCTTCCCAATCTTCCGGTCTGGTTTTCACCACATGAAACCTTTTACAAAAACCGAATTCAAATCCCATGGGCATCATGACACCCGCTGAAAACAGGGCTGAAAACAGATAGCGTTGTTTAAGCCCTTCGATGTTGCCATGAAGTTCCTCGCAGAGTCTCACAGTATCGTGGCTTTCAGGAAAGCTGATAGAAGGGACAACTTCTCGCGTAAGGGCATATTGTGCCATCAACCACGGGCTGTTGAAATCCCACCATTTGGAGCTATTGAATATATAATCAAAACCGGCGCTGGCGGTCCTTCTGGTCTGGTCTGACGGGCAACCGAGTGTCTCCGCAAAAAAGACGATCTCAGGATGACCCTTTTTTATCTCCTTAATGAGCCTTTCCCACAGCCTTTTGGGGACCTGATAAGCGGCGTCACAGCGAAATCCCCTAAAACCCAATTCAATCAAGAATTTCACTATATTGAGAAAGTATTGAAAAAGTCCCTCTTTATCCATTGTATCTCTGTGATCGAATTTTGCCAGGTCTTTCCAGACCACCTTTTTTCCGTCTTCATCACAGAAGGGATGGGCCACGTGACCCCTGGACTCCCATAGAAACCATTCGGGGTGTGATTTAATCAGGTCCGAATCTACAGAACAGTGGTTGATTACCAGGTCAACCATTGCATTGAGACCTAGTTTTTTTGCGGTCTTGATCGCCTCTTTTGCCTGTTCCTGAGGTGCTTTTTTACTTTTTTGGTCAACTAAAACAGGGTTGAAATCATAATAATCCATTATTGAGTAAAGGCTGCCCGACTCACCTGGACGCTGAATGGGATTGACAAAGACCCAATTGAAGCCCATTTCAGATGCCCTCAATAAATGCCTTTCCCAGTCTGTGAACTTTCCGGCCAATAAGGGAAACAGGTTATAGATGATCATCTTTTCAGGTTTTTTCACAGCGCTATCCTTTTTACGGCTATATCAAATAGCAGTTTATGATTTTGAGCAAGAATCGACAGCCAATAGTTCATCCTTTCCGCATTTGTTTTGTCTCTCCAGTGATTAAACAGGTAAGAAGCATTAGCAAGAGGAAGCCTTCCTTCTGTTGGATGAATCTCAAGTGTAAAAGAAACTCGATCCGGACCCAGCAGTTGCAATGATTCAGTGACTATCCTTGAAAGACCTGAAGGTCCGAACATCGGATCAAGAGATCTTCTGCCTTTGTATTCAAAAGGTATCGGAATTTCAACCAGGAAACTCAGGTGGTCAGAGATCCCAAAGGGACTGAAGGTGGAAAGCGGATGTCCATCATGCAAATGAAAATGCAATGGTTTTTCTAAGCGGCCAAGGGCCCGAATTACATGAAGCACTGCGTCTAATCCGGAATCAACCGCACTCTGGACATCTCTGATCACCTCCGGCAGTTCAGGATCATTCGGCGTGATGGCGCACACCTCCTTTCCCGGATGGTTGAGTGAATAGGCAGATCTTGTTTGCCATATGCCGATATGGCCTATATCAATACAGGCGCTTACATGTTCAAGATCTCGTACCGCCTTAAAGATTTCAATAAAGAAATCAGGTTCCAGGCCTGCGGCATATTCTACAAAAAGATAAGGGCTTCCCGGGACCTTTTTCGATCTTGACTCTATCTCCTGCAATGCGGCCAAATAATCGTCAAGACGGGTTGTGATTTCGGTTTGATCATGGATGACCAGCCCAAAGATCTGGTCTTTGAATTTTGTGGCAAAATCCATGACCAGGTTGCGGCCTTCTTCCTCAAACAGATTTATATCTCTGCGCAAATGAGCCACTGCAGGGGTTTCAGGCCTGGGCTTGAATTCCAGCAGCCAGTCCAGCTCCACTGGTGTTGTTGCATAAAATTCGGTCCCAAGACCTGCCTCTTTAAAGCGTAAATTGGCCAAATGCAGAAGGGCGTCATCGCCATCAATCCTTTTCTGAAAAAGTGCAAGCAACGGCGGGCACGGGAAAGGACTATTGTTTTTCATGTCTGATATTTTTGTAACCGTTCACAGGTTACATTAAAAGATGAACGTCGAACATCGAACATCGAACGTCCAACATCGAACGAAAAACAAATATCCGATACCGAACATTCAACGGCTATTTCTGTTTCCTCTAGAATATCATTTAGTAGTTCAGATTTTTTAATAAGTAGCCTTTCTTCCAGGTCATAAGTCTGTTTCTTCATCTTTTCCCATTCAAAATTCGATGTTGGACGTTCGATGTTCGATGTTCATTTTTTTCTTGTCACTTGACCCTTTGAACCCCTGAACGGTTTTTTTAAAACACTCCTTACTGCGGACGTGATTGAACCAGATAGATCTTGTCTTCCAGAACAAGTCCCTCAATATCCTGAGGCATTCCCACTGAATCTTCCACAAATCGGCCGATTGCCCCCAAATGTCCTCCCAAGCGGTTTCTAAAAACTTTATCTTTTGACAGCCCTATTCCGGAATAATCCACTGTTTTTTGGATAAGACTCCCCGAAGGGCCGGGCCATATTGCATAACTGAAACTCGCAAAGGCCAGCATACGCACCCTTCCTGTATGCTTATTGCAGACCATTCGATAAGGAACACCCGGCGTCCTGCCGGAAGTCAACGCTTCACCCAGGCCTGCTGCCAGTTCCACATAAACTTCATCCAGGTGTTGAGCTACAGGATTGAGAGTATGCATAACGAATGAAATTTCCGGGACGATCATCTGCTGGATGAGCACAGCCATGTGGGCCCTGTCATGAGGGATACCGAGCTTTCTCCTGCTCAATGCCGCGCGCCTGGTCCACAGTGATGACCAGACCTTGCTCACTGCCTGGGCTACCTCAGGTGGCGACACATTGGCAATTGAATCGTAAAGCCCGGCCCCAGACAGGCCTTCCAGATCCTCGCAGTTTGCACTGGAACGTACCATCAGCCGTTCATTTCGTGGAAATTTTTCCATCACTCCCGAGACGGTCTCATCGGGTACGTCAAGCTGCCTGATAATACCTTGTAATTTCCTTAAGGCCTCAAAGAAATCACTTTGTGGCAGTTTATTCAACCGGCTGACCAACATCCGGTACTCTTGTTCAAGGACCGATGCCTTATGTAGTGACTCTTCCATGACACCAAAAGGAACTACAACTCCAGGGGGTGTCACAAAGCCTGCCTCCTCAATTTGCGACAGTTCTTCAAGCCGCCTTACTGCTGCTGCCTTGCTGCCTCCATTTGCAGGTCTTACCTGATCCAACGGCAACAATTTGCGATCAGGGGACAGGAGCACATCAGGTACCCAAACCCGTTTCCGCCGGACCTCCCTTTCTCTCTCAGTCACTGCTTCTTGCTCAGGGCCGGAGAAAAATCCCAGACTCACCTCTTCAGCAGAGACATCCAGGACGAGCTGCTTTCCAAGGGAATTTTTTAATTCTGCATAGCGATCTGCATCTTCGCATACTATAAATACGATTTCCCCCTGTCTGGCCCGAACCGCAAGGTGTGAAAGAAGAGGTGTTCCATGGGCAACAATCAGGCCGACCACCCCTGCAGGGATCTCCTCATCGCCTTCCACCTTTTCCATAAGAACTACGATCGCTTTGTCAAAAGGACTTGGTAAATCATCAAGGCATGCGGCCTCTACCAGGCGGCCGGAGGTCTTGCCCGGTACGATCACATCCCATGGGGGCAAGGCAGCGAGCCTCCGGATGCCTTTTAAAAGCAGAACAATAAGTTTTGAGAGCTGGAAGACCAGGTGGCTTCGAATATCCACCTCACAGAAGATCTTTATCTTGTGTCTTGCCACACCCAGTGCCTGTCCAAGTCTTTCGACCTTTTCAGGAAACAGGGATAGGATTCTATTACAGTAGACTTCTACCAGCCGTCGGCATCGATCAATTGTGGCTTTGAGCCGAATAAGGTGCTCACGGTCTCGAGGTTTGAAATCTTTGCTCCAAGCCTCCAGTTCGGATTCTATTGCCTGGCATTCTCCGGTATCAAAGCCGCTGAGGCGCAAGTTTTCAATTGCAAGCTCCAGGCAGCGCAGGGCCGGCGACCAGCTTATTTCTTTCCCCAAGGCATCAAAGAGGTTGATCAGTTGGCTCAAGAGGACAAAAGAAAAGTCCTCCAGCTTGATATCGGTCAATTGGAGCTTTTGTCCTTCGGAACTGGTTTTCTCTTTAAGTTTTTCACTGAATTGACTGCGAAGCATTGTCAAGAGCTCGAAACTGGTTACCATCTCCTTGGGTGTATGTGCTTTTTCTTTGGCTTTAAGGAATTTGTGAATTAACTCGAGCGTATGGGAATTAGCGCTACCCTCCCTGAGCATTGCTTCAAGTTGTTCCTCTAAAGAGCGGGCATTGAAAAACTCCTTGAGTTCCTTGTGGAACTCCCTGAACTCCTTTATGAAATCGGGTGAATAACCGGCACCCGGGGCCGTTATCCTTTTAAGCAGGGCCGCCGAGGTGGCAAGGTCCTCAGGGCCGGCGCACCGGTGCAGCTTGTTCTGGAGCGTATTCTTGATCTCCTTCTTGAGCTCCTTGGGGATATCGTTTCTGTGAGCAATATCCCGTATTCGTGTGAGCGGTTCCTTCCTGGTAAAGCTGCTGGTAAAGGATGGAAGCCATGGATAAATTCTCCTGATGATAAATACATTTTCCGGGGTGGTAATTTTGTACAGATGGTCCTCTATATGATGAGCCATCCTTGCATGATGAGATGGGCGAAAGTGCCGCCCATCCTCAGTACAGGGTATTTTACCTGTCCCTATGAAACGGAGATAGATCGCCATGTAAATGAGTTGCTCTGTGTTAAGCTCAAATGTGTCATCAGAGAGCAAGTGATCAATCCAGCTGAGTTTCTCCCTCCAGCTTCGGCACTTCCGGTCCGCCCCGGCAATCATATTAACAAAGTCATTCCCAGGGGCCATGCTAGGCTCAATAGCGGGTCTTTCTGAAATACCGATCATCTTAAGCAGCCTGTTGCGGGCATCATTGAGCAGACCGGGTGGTTCCGGCCACTGCTCGAAGATAATGCATCCTGAAAAGTTGCGCCTTTCCATCCGCTCTATAAACCCCTTTATGCCTAAGTCATTTTTTCCTGCAGGGCCGGTGAACAGGGGCAGGTGGCTGTCGTAGTCTCCATAGTTTTCATGCAGGTGAATATGGATGATAGGGACCCTGGAATCGAGCAGGTCGATGAATTTGAGGTAGTCATTAAGGGTTGCCTCGCACAGGTTGGCGTGTCCCAGGTCCAGGCACATTCCCACATGAGCGATATCTGTTGAGTCGAGGTCTAGAAGCTGCCTGAACAACTCATTAAAATCCTGCGGTCCGGTAATGGGTGTATTTTCTATAGAAAGCTTAATCCCGGCCTTTGCCAGATCTTTTATCAGGGGAACAATGGCCTGGACATAGGAGGCAATACCTTCATCAGTATAAAGGTGTATATTGATGAGCGATGCGCCTATATCCTGTGCAAACTCAATATTTTTGAGGAAGATGTCACGACTTTCCGGCCTTAAAGGATTTGCCTGCCAGGGGGCATGGACCGAGAGGCATATGTCATGGACAAGGGCGGTTTTCTTAATAAAGGCACGTTGCTCTTCAGCAATATCGATTTCTGCCCAGCCTTCCCCTGATTCCTTTTTGTCGGGAAACCACTCAAAGGCATCAAAACCGTTAGCCACAGCATACTCAAAGGGTTGTATCACTGTTGAGGCCGAGAAGGCGCTCTGATTGCCGATCCGGATATGCATTTGGGGCATCCTTCATTTATCGGTTTACACTTTTTTCTTTTTCAAAAAACGGATGGCCACCTCATGATTAAATACCATCTTCAATCCCTACCTGCGGGCGTGTCTGTACAACGTAATATTGACCTTTCGAGTAAGCGCCTTCAATATCCTGGGCAGAGCCCATGGCTTTCTCAATAACTGTGCCGATATTGGCTACAGTGACTAAAAAGTCCTTTCGAAAATCCTCATTCCACACGAGCAATTCGCGTGTGTAATCCAGGGAAACCTTGACTGACGGCTCCAACATTATGCTGTCGTAAAGGCCGGCACCAGCATAACCAGCCAGGTCTTCCCCATTGGAATCCGAACGGAAGATCAGGCCGCTGCCGAAAAGGGCAACGCTCTTGCTCGGGAAAGCCAGAAGCTGTGGTTCATCTTTTCCCTTCCTGCAGGTGAAGCTGAAGGCCTTTCCGGGATAATTGCCGACCAATGTCTCCCCAAGGCCCGGGACCACCTCGGCATAGATCTCATCCTGGTTGCCCGTAGAGGGATTAACAGTGTGGATCACAAAACTGTAATCGGCCTCGACTACCTCTTGAATGAGCACCGCCATGAAGAGATCCGCATGGGGGATCCCTCTTGTCCTGCGGCTTAGATGTGCCCTCTCGTTCCATTTGGAGCCCCATACACCCTTGATACATGTCCAGGCATCTTCCCAGTTTGAGGGCCACGGTAGCCCTGCCTCATCCATCACCCTATGAAGGCCAGAGACCAGATCATCCGGTGCCTTGAGACCCAGGATGGTCTTATGGAGTTCACTCAGTACCCCTACATCCACCTTTTCGGCCTTTTTGTCTATTCGCAGTATCAGTTCATTATAATGCCCGGCAATTTCCTTGTTGTTTTTCCCGGCAAGCACCTTTTCAAAAACCCCGAACGGCATGGCCACTGAATTGGGAATACATATCCATTCCGGCAACTTGCCCTGCAGGTGCCTCAGGTTGATGGATTTGCCCCCAACATTTTTCTGATTGAACTTACTTGATGATACGGCATAAGCAGTGAAACAGGGCCGGGATATCCGGGGAACCGGCAGGATATGCTGCGAAGTAAGGCATGACTTTCCGGGACCTTCTTCGAATATTACATCACCGGCTGCATTTACGCTTAAGCTGAGAAGA
>JAJSZR010000002.1:52055-54490 GCA_030262715.1 Deltaproteobacteria bacterium | reverse complement strand
ACCGAGGCCCAAAACATCATCCGCTTCGTCCGTGGAGAAGAGGCCCTGAGCGAAACGGGCACCGGTACACCATACCGCAATCGTACTCTGGATACTAATGGCACTGGCACTGTCGACACGGTTTTTCGCCTGGGAGACATTATTCACTCTACTCCCACTGTCGTTTCCCAACCATCGGAAGACTATGATTTACTCTATAAGGATGATTCTTACAGGGCTTTCAGGAAAAAATACCTTAATCGCAGGACCGTTATCTATACAGGGGCAAATGACGGCATGCTCCATGCGTTTAATGGCGGTTTTTACGATGCCAGCGCCCACAGATTCAATACCCAACCACCTTCTGCCAACTGCACGGATTATGATCTGGGCTCCGAGTTGTGGGCCTATGTACCAAACGCCTTACTTCCTCATCTCAAATGGCTCAAGGAACAACTGAGGGATGATGTGCATGATAAATATTACCATGTCTACTATGTTGACCTGAAGCCACGGGTGTTTGATGCCAGGATATTCTCCATAGATATTGATCATCCCGGTGGCTGGGGGACGGTTCTGGTCGGCGGGATGCGCCTGGGAGGGGGCCCGGTCGGCGTGGATACTGATGGAGATGGAAACACCACTGGTCCCAACGATCTCAGTTTTCGATCCGCCTATTTTGCCCTTGATATCACCAATCCTGAAGTCGAGCCAAGTTTGCTCTGGTCCTTCAGCGACGATAACCTGGGCTTTACCACATCTTATCCGACTCCCATCCGGGTAGGGAGCAAGTGGTTTATCGTCATCGGTTCCGGCCCGGTTGATTATGAGGCTACACGTAAAGATGACGGCATTAACTTTACGGAGTATGGCGGCAGCAATCGCACGGCCAGTGTATATATCCTGAATGCCGATGACGGGACCCTGGCCACAGTGTCTCCCATTCCCATGGATGGCCATTCGTTCATGGCTGCGCCAATAGCCGTGGATTTCGACTTGGCTACCTCGGTTAGCGCCGGCGATATCCAGTGGACAGGCGAGGCGATATATATCGCCTCGGATGGGTGCGGGGCCTGACAGGAGGGCCAGGTCTTTAGGATAAAGACCGACGAGGACGAAAATCCCAATAACTGGACAAAAAGCTTATTTTTCAATCCCAACCCTGCTCCAAGCAATCATCAACATATAAATACGGCCCTTTCAGTGGCCAGAGATGATGAAGGAAGAATCTGGGTCTATTTTGGTACAGGGAGGTTCTGGAGCTCACTGGATCGTCAATTGCCTTACCTGGGTTACCAGAATACGTTTTACGGTATCAAGGAGCCGGTGGACGCAAACGGCACGTTGAACTATGCGACACCTGGCGCGTTAAAAAGCGATTTGAAAGATGTAACCGGCATAGAAATTACATCCGGCGATTATGCAAGCGTTAATACCCTGGCAAATGATATCAAAAACAATTGGGACGGATGGTACCTCAATTTCAGCGAGACCGGTGAACGAAATCTGGGCCAGGCGGCCGTTTTGGGAGATATTGTCACTTTTTCCACCTTTGTGCCCAATAACGACTTATGCGCTTATGAAGGAAGGAGTTATCTCTACGGTCTTTACTATAAAACGGGTACTGCATACTGGGAAGGGGTGTTGAAGACAGACGACAGTAATGGGACCGGCATCGGTCCAAATAACAAAGTAATTACCAAAATTGATATCGGAAAGGGTTACTCTGAGACTCCAAATATCCATACCGGCAGGGAGGCTGGCTCCAAGGCCTTTGTACAGACCAGTACCGGGGCAATTATCGGCATTGAGCAAGCGAATCCTGGAATAACCAAAAGTGGAAAGACTTCCTGGCAGGAACACTGAGGTAATGATTAAGGTGGATAGACTGAAGGTGTTTAGACTGTAAGCTGAAGACTGTTTCAGCCTTTGGTCTTTAGCCTAATGGCCTGTTATTAAATAAGATTGTCGAAACAGAGAAGGTCTCGGATGGTTTGATCCGAGGTTGAGAGATGATTGATATATTTCAGCCTTCAGTCTTCAGCCTAAATACCTGAAAACCTGATATTGTCATAAAGAATCCTTAATGTTAGTCTTACAGCCATGGAATTTATACCCAAATGGCTGGCATGGGAGATAACCAGGCGCTGTAATCTTCACTGCGTACATTGCAGATCTTCATCAGAGCTGGATGTAAAAGGACATCCTGACTTTTCCACCTCAGAGGCCTTCAGGGTCCTGGATGACATAGCAGGCTATGCCAAGCCGGTGGTAGTCCTCTCAGGCGGAGAGCCGCTGCTGAGAAAAGACGTATTTGACATTGCCCGGTATGGCACAGAAAAGGCCCTGAGGATGTGCCTTGCCACGAACGGCACCTTTGTAACCCCGGAGGTCTGCACCAGGATAAAGGACTCCGGCATATGCATGGTTTCTCTCAGTCTTGACGGAGCCACGGC
>JAJSZR010000002.1:0-51955 GCA_030262715.1 Deltaproteobacteria bacterium | reverse complement strand
CCTGAGGATGTGCCTTGCCACGAACGGCACCTTTGTAACCCCGGAGGTCTGCACCAGGATAAAGGACTCCGGCATATGCATGGTTTCTCTCAGTCTTGACGGAGCCACGGCCGAGGTCCATGACGATTTCCGCCAGCAGCCGGGTGCCTTTGAATACGCCATAAATGCCGCCAGGCTCTTCAGAGAACATGGCATAAGCTTTCTGATCAATTCTTCCTTTACTCGCAGGAACCAGAAGGAAATCCCTAAGGTTTACAGACTGGCCAAGCAGATAGGGGCTACTGCGTGGTATATGTTCATGATTGTGCCGACCGGGCGGGGAAAGGAGATCATGGAAGAGCTTATCTCCCCTGAAGATTATGAGACCCTGCTCAACTGGCATTACGAGATGGAAAAGAAGGAAAAAGATATTCTTGTCAGGCCTACCTGCGCGCCGCATTACTACCGTATTCGTCTCCAGAGGGCCAAGGAACAGGGCGAAAGGATAGAGCACAGGAGCCTCAAGTTTTCCACCGGCGGCTCCAAGGGCTGCCTGGCAGGTCAGTTGATCTCACTTATCGACGTGGATGGAAATGTGCTTCCTTGCAGTTACTTCCCCTTACCGGCAGGAAATATTCATAAACACTCCTTCAAGGAAATTTGGGAAGAGAGCCATCTTTTCAAGGAACTAAGAGATTTTTCTTCCTACAAGGGACGTTGCGGTGCCTGTGAGTATATCCGGGTTTGCGGGGGATGCAGGGCCAGGGCCTATGCAATCTATGGTGATTATCTTGCCGAAGAGCCTTTCTGTAACTACGTGCCGAGAAAAATGAGAAAGAAGAGTTGAAAGCCGTTCCGGCTTGAAATTGGAAATTAGAAATTGGAAATTGGGAAACATGAAACGAGTCTATGAGTTGGATGTTTACAAACTGGCAGAAGAGTTATCAGATGAAGAAACCAAATCATGGTTGCGAAAACTTATCAGAAGAAAAATTTTATCTGAGTCAAATGCGACGGAATACAAAGCAATAGTTGAAAAAATCGGCCCAAAATTGAATGCATTTATCAACAGTACAAAAACATGAAGGCCAAATTTCCAATTTCCAATTTCAACCTCCAGGAGGACAGGATGAATGAAGCCTTTTTAAGGGCCTGTAATGGTGAGGCCGTCAGGCCAGTGCCGGTCTGGCTCATGAGGCAGGCCGGGAGATATCTTCCTGCCTATCAGGAGGTCAGAAAAAAAATAGACTTTCTCACCCTCTGTAAGACCCCGGAGCTTGCGGCAGAGGTTACCATCCAGCCGGTGGATATACTGGGAGTTGACGCAGCCATACTCTTTTCCGATATACTGATCCCCCTTGAGTGCATGGGAATAGGGCTTGATTTCCACGAGGGAAGGGGTCCTGTCTTGAATCCTCCCGTAAGGACTGAGCAGGATATTGAAAGGCTTCATCCTATAGATCCGGATGCCGATGTATCATTCGTACTTGAGACCATCCGGATCTTGAGGAAAGAACTTAGTGACAAGGTCCCGCTGATAGGTTTTTCAGGGGCACCCTTTACCCTTGCGACTTATATTATAGAAGGAGGTTCCTCAAAGAGTTTTGTAAATACAAAAAGGATGCTGTTTGAGTCCCCCTCCCTCTTTTCTCGACTCATGGATCTCATTACCGAAGTTGTCCTTTCTTACATCAAGGCCCAGATCAAGGCGGGCGCTCAGGCCATACAGGTATTTGATACCTGGGCAGGTATCCTGAACAAAGAGGATTACAATAGATGCGCCCTCCCATATGTAACCAGTATTCTCAAAGGACTTGAGGGTTCAGGGGTGCCCTTTATCTACTTTGTCTTTAATGGAGGGCATGTCCTTGAAATCATACGTGATTCAGGTGCCGAAGTCATAGGGCTGGATTGGCGTATGGACATAGAGATCGCCATATCAAGACTTGGATCCGATGCCATAGTCCAAGGAAATCTGGATCCATGTGCCCTGTTTCTTCCTGAGCATAAGCTAAGAACCAGGGTGGATTCCGTATTGCGCCAAGGCCGGGAGGCCAAGGCCCACATCTTTAATCTGGGTCACGGTATCCCACCTGAGATACCTCCTGAGAAGGTAAAGCTCCTGGTAGAACTGGTACACGAGTTGTCTTGCTGATGATAGGGATAGTTTTCCTCAACATGGGGGGGCCGGATTCCCTGGCTACGGTGAGGCCCTTTCTTTATAACCTCTTTTCAGACCGCGAAATTATTCAACTGGGCCCGCGCTTTTTGCAACCCCTTATTGCCTGGGCAATATCCAGGCGGCGGGCTCCGAAGAGCCGGGCTGCGTATGCAAAGATCGGGGGCAGGAGCCCGCTTGCCTCTATTACCAGAGTTCAGGCCAAGGCCGTTGAGCAATTGCTAAATAAAAAACTGCAGGAAAATGTATTTTGCCTTGCAGGAATGAGATACTGGAACCCGCGGACCCCGGACGTCTTACATAATATGAAAGACAGGGGTATCTCTAAAGTGCTGGGCCTTTCTCTTTATCCACACTATAGCCGGGCCACTAGTGGTTCTTCCATAAGTGAGTTTGAAAGATGCGCAGGAGGGCTTGGGTTTGAAACCCTTGTCATAGACAGCTTTCCGGATGATCCGGGCTATGTCGCGGCCCTGGCGGATATCGTGCAAGAGGGCATGAAAAAGGTAAAAGACAAAGAGAAATTCGCCCTTGTATACAGCGCCCATAGCCTGCCAAAAAGCATGGTAGAGGAAGGTGATCCATATGTGGATCACCTTTATCGTACTATTACGGTCCTTGAGGAACTGACCGGTCTTAAGGGCCATCTGTGCTATCAGAGCAGGAGCGGTCCTGTGGAGTGGCTTGAGCCTGGGACCGATGTTTTGCTGAACGAGCTTGCAGAAAAGGGTTTCCATAGCCTTTTGGTCCTGCCTATAAGTTTTGTGTCGGATCATATAGAGACTCTCTACGAAATAGACATGCTTTATTCCGGAATGATGGCCGAAAAGGGGGTACGACTTATTCGCACGCCCTCCCTTAATGACAGGCCTTTGTTTATCAATGCACTTTCCAATCTGGTGGAGCAGGGTCTTAAGAAGGCGGGATGGCTGGAGTAAAAGTAGCCGTTCCGGCTTGAAACTTGAAATTTGGGAATAGAAATTGGAAATTGGAAATTTGGGGGGAAATGAACGGCTTG
Source organism: Deltaproteobacteria bacterium (assembly GCA_030262715.1). Classification (GTDB taxonomy): domain Bacteria; phylum Desulfobacterota; class Dissulfuribacteria; order Dissulfuribacterales; family UBA3076; genus UBA3076. The sequence goes on along the minus strand of JAJSZR010000002.1, from coordinate 48,779 downwards.
AAATTTGAAATTTGAAATTTGGGTAAGTGGAACAAAAAAGTTCAGAACACCGTAGGTTATCAGATAATACTATCATCAACAGTACAAAAGCATGAAAGTCAAATTTCCAATTTCTATTTTCTATTTTCTATCTTCCAATTTCCAATTTCCAATTTCAACATGATTACATGGCTAAAGTAATAATAGCAGGAGGCGGGTTGTCAGGCCTGTCCCTTGCCTGGTTCCTCAAGGAACTCAGGCCCGGCTGGGAAGTTCTGGTGCTTGAGGCAGGGGCCAGGGCTGGAGGCAAGGCATGGACTATAAAAGAGGATGGCTTTGTGTGCGAAAAGGGCGTAAATGGCGTGCTTGACAACAAGCCTTCAACTCTTGCCCTTGCCGCCAGGCTCGGACTTGAGCCCCTGAGAAGCAATGATGCAGCCAGGCGCCGTTTTGTGATAAAGAACGGGCAACTGATTCAACTCCCTGTATCGCCCGCGCAGTTCTTAAGCTCGAAAATACTCTCTCTACCCGGACGATTGAGGGTCCTGGCCGAGGCCCTGGTGTCAAAAGGTGACCTCTCTGAGGACGAGTCCCTGGCTGACTTTGCAAGAAGGCGTCTTGGCAGGGAGGCCTTTGAATATCTCATAGATCCCATGGCTACCGGGATCTATGCCGGAGATCCGGAGCGACTGTCTCTTCGTAGCTGCTTTCCCAGGATCCACGAACTTGAGCGTGACTACGGCAGCTTGATCAGGGCCATGATCCGGCTTCAGAGAAAGGCAAGGAAAAAAGGGGAAAAGGGTCCGGGTGCCGGTCCTGGAGGCGTTCTCACTTCCTTTACTACCGGCATGAATGAGCTAGTAGATGCCCTTGTCAAGGCACTGGGTCCTGCAGTACGGTTGAACTCTTCCGTAGCTTCGATTTCAAAGCAGGACACCGGCTGGCGTGTCTGTTTACAAGACGGGGAGGAACTTGATGCAAGCCACGTGGTGCTGGCATGTCCTGTTAAGGCGGTTTCAGAAGTCCTTAAAGAGACTGCCCCGGATATTGTAAAACTTGCAGTGCAAATAAATTATCCCCCTGTAAGTATTGTGTGTATGGGCATTAGACAGGGAACCACTGAGAATTCCCTGAATGGATTCGGGTTTCTTGCCCCGGGCAGTGAGAAACGCTCAATCCTTGGGGCCCTCTGGGATTCGTCCATTTTCCCCAACAGAGCCCCTGAAGGTTATCAGCTTATAAGGACCCTGGTAGGTGGTGCAAGGGCACCGGACCTGGCCAGACTCCCTGACGCATCCCTTCTGGACCTGGTGGTAAAAGAATCTTCAGATCTCATTGGGTTGAAGGGTGAACCGGAGTTTGTGAAGATTTTTAGGTGGAAGGAGGCCATTCCACAGTACGAGAAGGGACACCAGGCCATTGCTTCTGAAATCGATTTGACTCTGAGGTCTTATCCCGGGCTCTATATCAGATGTAATTGGCTTGGTGGTATAAGTCTCAACGACTGCGTTGCAAATTCGGAAAGGCTTGCCAGACAACTTACAAGCTGAAGGCTCATTTCATTTCAGGTTCAAACTCAGTGGCATTGATTGCTTTTACCTTGCCATCGCTTCGCTCAACAAGTTCGAACTCAATAATCTTCTGCTGGGTCTTTAATTGAGCAAAGGACTGATCGGTCACGACACGTCCGTCTCTGTGTTTGAAATCGCTAATATGGCAAAAGACATCGTCACGAATATCCAAGACACCAAGACCGGTTCGTACAGCCAGAAATGCGAATCCCTTCTCCTCGTTAAAGACATGCATTACTCCGCGTTTACGCGACGAATTGTCTATGGAAGGCAAGAGTCCGGGAACCAGATATCCTGAAAAGTGGTTATCAACTTCACACCGAAGGATTTCACTCGTGTTGGAGAAAGAGAGGAGATCTACTCGCTTTCCTCTGTTCTGAAGTGTCCGGACAAGCCTGAAAAAATCACCATCACCGCTGCCTAATAGTATGTAATCCAGGTTATCTGCCTGCAATAATGCGTCTATCGCAAGATCAAGGTCAGCATTTGCTTTGGTAATAATATCCCCTTCAGAATTCCTGTACCGCTGGACTTTTTTTAAAACCAAGTGGAAACTTTCACGTCTGACTGCATCTCGATACTCTTGTTTCTTCCTCTGATAATCGATATCCTTTTCTTCCCGTTCCGAATCGATTGCCATGTAGGCGTTTGCCCGTAGTATCGTGGCTTCTTGAGCCTCTACCAACTCTCTAACAACGCGGTATCGAATTCCCCAACCCCCGCATCGTACCAGATTTTCAATATCCAAAAAAATTCCTGCTTTAAGCATATAGCACCTTTAATAAAAATTTTAAAAAACATTGTTCCCGTACTGGATGCCGAAACTGGAAACTAGAAATTGGAAATTTGGATAAAAACTGAATAACAACTCGATTAATCAGCTCTAATTTCAAATTTCAAATTTCACTGCCAAAGTACAGGATGAATAAAGTGTAAACAACTTTTGGCTTACTATGTAAGGATACCGGAACAACCTTCAATTTCTCAATCCCTGAATTCTCAATTGGCAGTAAAAATAACTGGAATTATAGAAAAACGCAAAGGTGATATTCATCTGATGTCATGTATTTGATCACGGGATGGCCGTCCCTTGGAGCGACCTGCCTAAGTTCCGCAGTTTTCTTGGCATTTGGAGTGGGGGAAACCCCGGCTCCGGAGCGAAGCGAAGGAGAACGGGGAGGGGGCAGAAATCCCCCGCTGCAAATGCCTTAGAAAACAAGGGGCGAAAGCATATGGAGCGACAAAGGACGGCCATCCCGTGATCAAATCCGTTGTCATTTCTTGACCCCTTCCAGCCCTCAACGTATAGTCTTTCTATGTCAGGAAAACGCAAAACAATATCCAGCCGGAAATCCGAGAAACTTCCCCCTCTTTCCCCCCAACGTATTCTGGCAGTAATGCGCAATGCGGGTCGCCCCCTCTATCTCCGGGAAATAATACATTTATCCCATCTGAGGCCAGAGGAAAAGAATAAGACAAGGGCCATAGTGGCCGGCCTTGTTCGTGAAGGCAAATTAGTCCTGCTCAAGGGCGACAGGTACGGCATCTCCGACCTTATGGAACTGGTCACCGGAAAATTATTAGTCCACCCGGATGGTTTTGGTTTTGTACAACCGAAGACAGGGAAAGGCGATGACGTATTCATCCCTGCACGGGGTCTCAAGGGTGCTGTCCATGGTGATCATGTAGTGGCAAGGGTGGAAAAAACCAGTGGAAAAGGCATTGAGGGTTCGATACTCAGAGTACTTGAACGGGGCGTAAAACAAGTAGTGGGAACATTTCACAAAGGCAGAAGCGTATCAACCGTGCTGCCTGAAGAGAACAGGTTGCTCTATGAAATAATGGTTCCCAATAAATACGCAGCAAATGCCAGGAACGGCCAGGTTGTATTGGCGGAAATTGAAAGATTCCCTTCAGAGGGAAGGAACCCTGAAGGACGGGTTGTAGAAATCCTGGGGAACCCTGACGACATGGGTGTACAGACCAAGATAGTCATACATAAGCACGGTCTTCCACATATCTTTCCGCCTGATACCATGGCTCAGGCCAGGGCCTTATCCCGGACTGTTGTCCCAGACGATATCCGGGGCCGCAAGGACCTCCGGGATCTTCCTCTGGTGACAATAGATGGGGAGCATGCAAGGGACTTTGATGATGCCGTATTTGTCAAAAAGACCCGCACAGGCTTTGTCCTCACCGTGGCTATTGCCGATGTAAGTCACTATGTGCCGGATGATAGCCCCATCGACCAGGCAGCCTTTGAGCGAGGTACAAGTGTGTATTTTCCCGATGCCGTAGTACCTATGCTCCCTGAGACACTGTCCAATCACCTGTGCAGTCTGATTCCATGGGAAGACCGCCTGGCAATTGCGGTTAATATTTCTTTTGACAGGGAGGCAAATGTCAGGCATGCCGGTTTTTCCAAGGCCGTAATCAGGAGCCATTGCAGGTTCACCTATAAAGAAGTGCGCTGTATACTTGTCGACAAAGATAAGGACCTGATAGCCAGGAACAGGAAACATATTAAGCACTTAAAATGGATGGTAGAGCTGGCAGGGGCCCTTTTCGAAAGACGCCGCCAGAGAGGGAGTATCGACTTTGATCTTCCGGAGCCTGAAATGATCCTGGGGATCAGGGGGAATCTGGAAGAGATCGTCCGGCGGGAAAGAAGCATAGCCCATCGTATCATCGAAGAGTTCATGATAGCCGCAAACGAGGCCGTTGCTCTCTTTCTGACCAAAAAAGAAATACCTGCAATGTATCGTGTTCATGAGCCACCTGCCCGTGATAAGGTAAACGAGTTTGCAGGCTTTGGTCGGATTCTGGGAATGGATATCAAGGTGCCTGAGGAAATAAGCCCGAAATGGTGCCAGAAAGTGCTCAAAGAGGCATCAGGAAAGCCCCAGGAGTATATAATAAACATGGTACTACTCAGGACTATGCAACAGGCCGTCTATTCATCCCAAAATATAGGACACTTTGGCCTGGCCTCACCCACTTATTTGCACTTCACATCGCCGATTCGCCGTTACCCTGATCTGATCGTCCACAGGATCCTGAAAGCCAACATAAAACGGCCAAGGAAACGCCCGGTTTACACTGAAGAGCGGCTTGAAGCCCTGGGCCAGCATTGCTCCATTCGGGAGAGAGGGGGCATGGAAGCTGAAAGAGAGATGTTTGATAGGCTAAAGGTCCGCTTCATGGCAGACAAGATCGGTGAAGTGTATGAAGGCACAATATCCGGAGTGATCTCCTTTGGCTTTTTTGTTGAACTCAAGGACATGTTCATATCCGGAGTCGTCCGCCTGGTAGACATAGTAGATGATTATTATATGCTCGACCAGGACAGGCAGCGGCTTGTCGGGCAAAGGACTCACAAAGTCTTTTACCTGGGACAGGCAGTGAGAGTCAGGGTTAAGGCTGTCAATGTCGTCCGGATGCACATCAACTTTGAGCTCGTAAATGAAAACAGTACCCAATCACCCAATCACCCAATCACTAAATCACCTAATTAGAATGAGCCTCTTCTCTGAAATACTAAAACGCGTCGAACAACTCAGGGAAGAGATTAACTACCATAATTACCTTTATTATGTCCTTGACCAGCCCATCATCAGCGATGCCGATTACGACGCTTTGATGCGCGAGCTCAAGGAGATCGAAGGCAAATATCCTGAAACCGTAACCCCTGATTCGCCTACACAGCGAATCGGTGCAGCACCTTCAGAAAAATTTGCCAGTGTACCCCACAGTGTTCCCATGTTGAGTCTGGATGATGCCTTCAGCCAGGAAGAGGTCCTGGATTTTGACCAACGGGGAAAGAGACTCCTCCAGATCGATGAAGAGCTTGAGTACGCGGTTGAACCTAAGATGGATGGCCTTGCCGTGGAGCTGGTCTACGAAAATGGCAGGTTTGTTCTTGGATCAACCCGCGGAAACGGCTATACAGGAGAAGACGTAACCACCAACCTGAGGACCATTCGATCCATACCTCTCAAGCTTATTAACAGACACCTTTCCCCACCCAGCCGTCTTGAGGTACGAGGCGAGATTTTTATCAACAAAGACGCCTTTGAGCATCTTAATGAAAGACGCATAGAAGATGGTGAGCCCCCTTTTGCCAATCCCAGGAATGCCGCGGCTGGTTCCCTTCGACAACTAGATCCGAATATTACCGCCAGCCGTCCCCTGAATATTTTTTGTTACGGGATCGGGATAGCGGAGGGCTACAGCATTGAGACACAATGGGATGTACTATCGTCTCTCAAAAAATGGGGGCTAAAGGTCAATCCCATGGTGGAAAAGCTAAAAGGCATCAATGGAGCAATACGATATTACCTGCGCATAAACAAAAAGAGGGAAGAACTCGATTATGAAATCGACGGGATAGTCATTAAGATCAATAACCTTGGACTCCAGAAACGCCTCGGGACAAAGGCCAAGAGTCCGCGCTGGGCCTTGGCCTATAAATTTGAGGCAGCCCAGGCCATAACCAGAATTATCGAGATTCAACTCAGCGTGGGACGTACCGGTGCTGTTACCCCTATCGCCCTTATGAAACCTGTAAAAGTGGGTGGAGTAGTGGTAAGTCGTGCGACTCTCCACAACGAAGACGAGATCCGACGCAAGGACGTCAGGATAGGCGACTGGATTATTGTCCGGAGGGCCGGTGACGTCATTCCTGAAGTGGTCAGGCCACTGCCGGAGAGAAGGACCGGAGAGGAGCGGGTATTTGTGATGCCACAGACCTGTCCGGTCTGCGCTTCTGAGCTGCGCCGCAAACCAGGAGAGGCCGCGTGGCGGTGCCCGAATCCCAAATGTTTTCCCAGGCTTGTGAAGCAACTCACCCACTTTGCCAGCAAAGGCGCTATGGACATAGACGGACTTGGTCCAAAGGTGGCTGAACAATTGATCAGTGCAGGACTGGTCCGGAACATTGCAGATCTTTACTCCATCAAGCTGAGTGATCTTCTGTCCCTTGATCGCTTCGCTGAAAAATCCGCAAGAAACCTCCTTTCTGCCATAGAATCAAGCAAAAAAACAACCCTTGCACGATTTTTCTATGCCTTGGGGCTTAGGCACGTTGGGGATGTCACTGCGCAGCTCCTCTCAGACCATTTTGGATCAATGAAAGTGCTTGTGGATGCCGGTGATGAAGAACTCAAGTCTGTAGAAGGGATAGGTCCGGAAGTGGCCTCCAGCATCCGGTCATGGTTTGGAGATAACCACAACCTCGGACTCGTGAGGCGTATGCTTGATGCCGGGACCAAGTTCACTGATCTTCATGAAAAAAAGAGCTTACCTCTAAAAGACAAGGTCTTTGTCTTCACCGGAGGGCTCTCTTCCCTCACTCGGGAACAGGCCAAGAACATTGTCCGGGATCTGGGTGGCCAAATCGCTTCCACAGTTGGGCGTAAGACAGATTATGTAGTTGTGGGAGAAGGTCCCGGGTCCAAACTACAAAAGGCAGTAAAACTGGGAATACATATCCTGAGTGAGGAGGAATTCCTGGCATTAGCCAAAAAAATATACTGACATCCTATCCTTGAAATCCCCAAAAAAAGAAGGTCGCTGGAAAAGCTTCAAAAAAATGATACCAAAAATAAATCCGCTAACGTGGGCCCACCACGCAATACCACTGGTCTGTGCTGATGAAGCTGCCGCGCTTAAGGACTGAAACAAAAACCAGACCCCAAGAAACAGGAATGCCGGAATTTTTATAAAGTAGAAAAAGAAAAAGATAGGTACCAGGGTCAAGACCTTAGCCCTAGGATAAAGTATGAAGTAGGCTCCCATCACCCCGGCAATGGCGCCGCTTGCTCCTATGGTTGGTACTTGAGACGCCCAGTTGAGAACCAGATATGAAATCCCTGAAGCCCATCCACACAGCAGATAAAAAACGAGATAGCGAAAGTGTCCAAGACGATCTTCCACGTTGTCACCAAAGATGTAAAGGAACCACATGTTACCCAAAAGGTGAAAAAAACCGCCGTGTAAAAACATAAAGGCAAGAAAAGCAATCACTTGTTGGCCAGAAGTGAATTGAGCTGAAATTTGGGGCACGGAATAACGAGCGGGCACAAGCCCATAGGTAAAAATAAATTCATTGAGATTCCGCCCCTGTAATTGCTCCACAAGAAAGGCCAGAATGTTGAGCGCAATCAGGACATAGTTGATGATTGGATAGGTCTCCGACCGGATGGTATCTCGGATTGGTATCAAGGATTAAGGATTCTCCTCCCGTCCCAATCGAGCTTTCACAAAAGGAATTTGATATTCATAAATATGGGCCCCCTGGCTTGCGGCTCTTAAGACTCCCACCCTAAATCCTATTTCCTCGGAGACATATTCCATTAACAATGCCAAACCTCCTAAATTGGTTGGCAAACCAGCCCAAATATCCCAACTGCGCCAAAAGGTTGCGATATCAAGCTGGCCATCGTGAACTTTCAGGTCTATCGCTCTAAGGCAGGCTGGGTCTTGAAGGTCTAAGTCCTCCGGCCGTCCAACAATTATGGAAGACTGATTTGTATTGGGAGTATCTTTGAGAATCTGTATAGCCTTGGAAAGCTGAACGTCTATCCGCGATGCATAGGTATAGGCCTCGTTCTTTCCCGGCAGTTTTCCTCCCAGCAAGTAGTCGATAAAATATTTTTTCACATATTCCATGGTGTTCGGGGGAGGCGCGGAGCATCCGGGAGGAATAACTGGAATCATATCCTGAAGAGGATGCATGATCTCCAAAGACAACCAGGGTATCTGAAGTCGGTAGTGTTCTTTCTCAAAGGATCCCCTTTCGATATCCTGACGATAGGCTTCGGATTCAATATTGTACAGGATCTGGTACCAGGCATCCGAAATGGTAGTTGCTTGAATATGCATTATGGTTCCTTTTCAAAACCATATTTCTTGTAGATCTCTTGGGCAGACGGTGAAGCAATAAAATCCAGAAACATCCCGGCATTATCCGGGTGCGGGGCATTTTTTAATTTACATATATAATAATTCGTCCTGTCTCTCTGATCGAGTTTTTCACCAGGCTCAACCACATCAAAAGCGAGACCGGATGATCTTGCATGTATTGCTTCCGTGGCCCATACAGGCCCCACGTCAACCGTCTTTTTTGCAATACGTAACGGGGTCTCTCTGTGATGAACAGCCGTGAAAATGGTTGATCCTTCAGCACGCTTTTCCTCCATTATTCGATGGACCAGCCTATCCCCGCCCGCCTGCCTGTACATTTCCATAATCAAGAAAGCAATATCTTCATTTTCAGGGTCAGGCTGTGAGATGCGGACATCATCCCGCGCCAGGTCCGTAACAGAACCTATCCTCGCAGGGTTTTCTTTCACAACCATCAAGGTCAACCTGTTATGAAGATACAGGTGATAGTTACCTTTATCGATATGGCCGGACTGTTCCAGTATCTTCATTGCTTTTTCATTTACTGAAGTGTAAACATCCGGATAAATGTCCAATGTTTTATCACCAAAAACGGCGCTGCCGGATAAGATCTGTTTCAGTTCAAGTCCCGGAGGAAGGGTTTCGTAGAAGATCCTCTTGATATGATGGTATTCCTTTTGAAAGGCAGAGATGATCTCTCCCATTGCCATAAATTGATTCCCTGCCATAAAGAGGACAAGATCAGATGAATCCGCAATTTCCAAATTATGAAGATCGTCTGACCTGTCAGATGGGATTACCGGAAGGTCCTTTTTATTCATAACGTTATTTATCTCCCTGCTGCACGACACGTATCTTGAAAAGGCTCGCAAGCGTTATTTGCTTTTTACAGACTTATTCAATAAAATCAACAGTGAAATTATTCGTGTTAGTTCGGAATTCAACGTCTTCCAGGTCATGCCCCGTTTTTGTCATTAGAATTTTGGTAATTCGATATTGTTTCAGATTTCGATATTATGAAATATCCAAAGTTACGTCCTACTTATTGACAGATTGCCTCGCCTTGTTAATATGACCGTCCAACAAAGTAGTGGTTTTCATGACTTTGCGGTCGGATTTCTGGGGAGTGGAATCCTTGATCCTTCATGCATCATTTCCTTTAGGTATGCTGAGTTAAGGGGCGTATGGCGTGAGCTCGTATATTCCTGAGGACGTCCTTAGAAGCGTACTTGAAGCTGCAAATATCCGGCAGGTCGTCGGAGAATATGTGACGTTGAAAAAGAGCGGCCGAAACTGGATCGGCCTCTGTCCCTTTCATCCGGATAAAGATCCCTCCTTTTCAGTTAGCGAAGAAAAACAGATTTTTCACTGTTTCGGATGTGGCGAAGGCGGAGACGTCTTCAAATTCCTTATGAAGATGCAGGGCATGAGCTTTGTGGAAGCAGTGAAGGCCTTAGCCAACCGTTACGGCATAATCATTCCTGAAAGACCGAGATCATCCCGGGATCAAAAGCGTCATATGGAGACGGAAGAATTAGTCAGTCTCAATCTGTTTGCAGCAGAATTTTATTACCAAAACCTCCTTCATTCACCCGGAGCCAGTGATGCGCGGGCATATCTTGAAGGCCGTGGCCTGAAATTCGAGATCATTTCTGGGTTTCGGCTGGGATGGGCCAATGATCGCTGGGATGGTCTTATCAATCATTTAAATGCCGAAGGGCTGTCACTCGATAAGGCAGAAAAGGCGGGGTTGATTGTCTCCAGGGAGAGCGGGAAGGGATACTATGACCGTTTTCGTGGGAGGATTATCTTTCCTATCCTTGACAGGTCGGGGAAGGTAGTGGCTTTGGGCGGTCGTATTCTGAAAGATGGCCAACCCAAGTACCTGAATTCTCCTGAAACTCCTGTCTACAACAAGAGCAGGGTCCTTTACGGTCTGTCTCAAAATAAAGGGGCAATCAGACGGGCCGGCAGAGGCTATGTAGTTGAAGGATACATGGATCTCCTGGCCTTGGCCCAGTTCGATATAGATCAGGTTGTTGCAACACTCGGTACAGCCTTGACTGAAGATCATGTCAAGCAATTAAAAGGGCTTTGCAAGGACTGGATTCTGGTTTTTGATGGCGATACCGCAGGGGTCAAGGCTGCCCTCAGAGCGCTTCCATTCTTTTACAAACTGGATCTCAGGGTCAGGGTGCTTAATCTTCCTGCTGAAGATGACCCGGATAGCTTTGTTAGGCGGGAAGGCAAGGAGGCTTGGGAGGCCCAGGTAGATACAGCCGGTTCCGGCCTTGATTTTGCTATTCAGCAAGGCCTGTTATCTTATGGAAATGACCCGGAAGGAAGATTCAGGACAACAGAAGATGTGCTGTTGATCCTTCAGCCTGTCAGTGATCCAGTCAGAAAATCGCTTTTGGTAGGATATGTGGCTCAAAAATTGGGTGTGAGAGAGGAGAGCCTTTGGGAGCGCCTGAATGTCAGCAATTCCAGTACTGTCGTTTCCAATATTAGAAATCGTTATGAACTGTCTGCTGAAGTCAAAATCCACAAGGGTCCTGAAAATAGGGCGGAGGCTAAGCTGATAGGTTTCCTGCTCGGGCATCCCCGGTATATGGAGGCTTTTTTGGACGCCGGCCTGGATTTGTGGCTTGAGGTTCCGTCTTTGAGGGATCTTTGGATGGCAATGTCGCATCTCTACAGTATGTCAGGGAATCTCAATCTTTCTGACCTGTATGATCAGCTTGAGCCTGTGCCTGAATTAAGGGCCTTGGCCATGCGACTTTCTGCAGACTTTTCCCCGTTTGAGGATATGGAAGAAGAGATGCTTTCAGGCCTAAAAAGATATTGTGAGGATCGTCGCAATAAGGTCTTGAGATGGAATGTTCTGGAACAGATCAAAGCCCCTGCAGGGGTAATGGATGATGAAGATCTTTTAAAACAGTTACTACAGCTCAGGTGAGTATCTTCAGGAACTGCAGACTATAATGTCCAATTTGATGCCACTTTTGTAAAAAAGGAGGAATTGATGAGGAAAGAAGAGGGTTATGATTTGCATTACTTAATGGAGGATCAGCTAACCAGTTGGGCGAAAAATGGCAGGAAAGCTATTTCTCAAAGGACAAGAAAGGTTAGGCGGAAAATCCAGGTCCGGACCTGTCGTGAAAAGTATAAAGGAGAGCAAAGCCTATATGGAGATATTGATCAAGAAGACAAAGGCGTGCATGAGCTGGATAGCGGCTTTACACTGGGGTTGCTTAAAGAGGATGAGGTAGAACCGGTTGTTGAAGAGAAATCCGGTGATAGTGTAAAAGACATCTATCTGGATGAAGGAAAGGGTGGGTGTGTTGACCCAGTGAGAATCTACCTTAAGGAGATGGGAGACAGAGTTTTTAGCAGAACAGAGGAGATTAACATAGCAAAGGCTATAGAGGAAGGGGAGCAAACTTTTGTAGAGGCCTCATTATCTATTCCCGATGTAGTTGATGCCTTTATCAAGGAGGCGCGGGCCATCGTGAAGAATGTTAATTGCATGGCTGAAGAGAATTCAGATGCAGATTACATCAAAGCTAAAAAACAGGCCAATTCAAGAAATGGGAAAGCCCGTCTCAGAGATATTTTGGATGAGATTCAGATACTTCAGAAAAAAAATCGCAGGCTTCTAAGGTCCATAAAGCCCGGTCTGGACGACGATGCCCTGAAAGCGATTAAACAGGCACTCACGGAAAACCGGTCTTCCATGATGAAAACCTTTGGAGAGGCGCGAATCGAAAAATGTTTTCAAGAGCTGCTCTGCCAGGCCTTCGACAAGGAAAAACGGGAATTAGGCAATGTTTCAGACGGAGAATTTCTGGCAAAGTCTGGGCTATATGCCAAAGAACTGGAAAACGTTATTTCCCGATTCAATGAAGGAGTTGAGCTTGCCAGAGACGCCAAAAAGCATCTTGTCTGGGCCAATCTCCGTCTTGTTGTCAGCATCGCCAAAAAGTATTTCCATCGGGGCCTGCATCTTTCTGATCTCATACAGGAAGGCAACATAGGTCTTATGAAGGCCGTTGATAAGTTCGAATATAAAAGAGGTTACAAGTTCAGCACCTATGCAACCTGGTGGATCCGTCAGGCAATCACTAGGGCTATTGCCGATCAGTCCAGGACAATTCGCATACCTGTCCACATGGTTGAGACTATGAACAAGGTTATTTGGGCTACAAGGGCCCTGATACAGGAGACAGGGAAGGAGCCTGCGCCGGAGGAGGTTGCTAAGCATCTGGGGTTGCCCAGGGATAAGGTGTCCCAGGTCATAAAGATGGCCAGAGATCCCATATCTTTAGAGACTCCCATAGGCGATGGCGAACACAGCCACTTAGTGGATTTTATAGAGGATAAAGAGGCCAAGTCTCCAGATGAAGCTACAATGGGTACAAATTTAGTGGAGCAAACAAGGATTGCTCTTAGTACCTTAACACCAAGAGAAGAAAAAATACTTCGAATGCGTTTCGGGATCGGAGAGCAATCAGATCACACCCTTGAAGAGGTTGGCAAGGACTTCTTTGTTACCAGAGAGCGTATACGTCAGATAGAGGCAAAGGCACTGAGGAAGTTAAGACATCCCGGCAGGAGCCGGATGTTGAAGAGTTTTGTCAAAGGTTAGCCTTTGGTTTGGAATATCCGGTGTAAAAGAAAAGGCCCCCCTGTTAAGTGAGAGAGGCCTTTATGTTTTTGTCTTGCAGGGTTTAAGAAAACTGATCCTGCAATAGCTTTCACCTGTCTTACATCATACCACCTGGGGGCATACCGCCGCCGGGAGGCATACCCATTGCCGGCTCCTCCTTGGGAACCTCCGCGACCATGGCCTCTGTGGTAATGAGCAGACCGGAGACGCTGGCAGCATTTTGAAGTGCTATGCGGGAGACCTTTGTCGGGTCAATGATTCCGGCCTGCATAAGATCCTCGTATTCAGCCTTTTCAGCGTTGAAGCCAATATTTCCGCTCTTGGACTTCACGTGTTCAACAACAACGGAGCCCTCATGTCCTGCATTGCAGGCAATCTGCCGCAAAGGCTCTTCAAGGGCCCTGCGGATGATATTGACCCCTAGCTCTTCATCATGGTTCTCAACCTTGATGTCGTCCAATGCACCTATGCAGCGGAGGTAGGCGGTACCACCGCCGGGGATTACTCCCTCTTCTACTGCTGCCCTGGTGGCGTTAAGGGCATCTTCCACCCTGGCCTTCTTTTCTTTCATTTCGGTTTCAGTGGCTGCCCCAACGTTAATGACCGCCACTCCTCCGATGAGTTTGGCCAGACGCTCTTGCAGCTTTTCCCGGTCGTAGTCTGAGGTTGTCTCATCGATCAGTGTGCGGATCTGCCTTACACGGCCCCCGATCTTTTCCTTGGAACCGGCACCATCAATAATAGTGGTGTTGTCTTTATCGATTATAATTCTCTTTGCCGTCCCGAGGTCATTGACAGATACGTTTTCAAGCTTAATACCCAGGTCTTCTGCTACCAGTTCGCCACCAGTCAAAATGGCAATATCCTCCATCATGGCCTTGCGCCTATCACCAAACCCAGGGGCCTTTACTGCACAAACCTGGAGGGTTCCCCGGAGCTTGTTTACTACTAAGGTAGCCAGGGCTTCGCCCTCAACATCCTCGGATATGATCATGAGGGGCTTACCCATCTTGGCGATTTGCTCAAGGATTGGTAGAAGGTCTTTCATGTTGCTTATCTTTTTCTCGTGGATCAGGATATAGGGATCTCCCAATACGCACTCCATCTTTTCCGGGTCAGTTGCGAAATAGGGAGAGCTGTAACCGCGATCAAACTGCATGCCTTCCACCACATCAAGTGAGGTCTCCATGGCCTTGGCTTCTTCTACCGTAATGACTCCTTCCTTGCCGACCTTGTCCATGGCCTCGGCAATGATGTTACCAATGGTGGGATCGTTGTTGGCGGATATCATACCTACCTGGGCAATCTCCTTCTGGTCCTTGGTTGGCTTGCTCATTTTTTTGAGTCCGTCTACGATAGCGCCAACTGCCTTGTCAACTCCCCTCTTGAGTGCCATGGGATTGATTCCGGCAGCCACAAGCCTCGAACCCTCTGTATATATCGACTGAGCGAGGATGGTTGCGGTAGTGGTGCCATCACCGGCAACATCGCTGGTCTTGGATGCTACTTCCCTTACCATTTGAGCGCCCATGTTCTCAAACTTGTCCTCAAACTCGATCTCTTTGGCCACGGTAACGCCATCCTTTGTGATGACAGGAGCCCCAAAGGATTTTTCAATGATGACATTGCGGCCCTTGGGACCAAGGGTGACCTTTACTGCATTGGACAGGGAATCTATACCTGTTAACATGGCTTCCCTGGCCTTTATGTTGTACTTAATTTCTTTGGCTGACATTGTTTACTTAACCTCCGTTGTTCGGTTATTATAAGCGCTATTTTTTCCTGATGAAATATTTTTAATTTAACTAATCTTCAATAATGCCAAGGACGTCATCTTCCCTCATTATCAGATATTCTTCTCCGCCAATCTTTACGTCTGTGCCGGAGTATTTTCCAAATAGGATGCGATCCCCCTCTTTTACATCCAGGGGTTTGATCTCGCCGCTTTCAAGGACCTTGCCGTTCCCGGTAGAGATGACCTTTCCCTCAATCGGCTTTTCTTTTGCAGTATCAGGGATGATAATTCCACCCTTGCTCTTCTCTTCTTCTTTTAGGCGTGTTACCAAAATACGGTCATGCAACGGACGAATTTTCATAGCATTTTTTCTCCTTTTTGCTATAAAATTATTCAGAATAAAAAAATTAAAATAACGAACTGCCACCTTGGGTGTCAGTATATAATAGCTTTTTGTTAGCGGTTTAATTTAAGAGGATGGCCAACCCTGTTTTATTAGCACTCGCTAACGACGAGTGGTAATATAATTATGCTTTTTTGGAATGCAATACCTTTCTGAAAATAAATATTTTTATAATACGTTTTTAATTATAGATAGTAACTCTTCATGGATCAGGCTATTCATTGCCAATATTTCCGGAATAAACGGAGAATAGCTGCCACCCCGAAAGTCTGATATTTTACCTCCAGCTTCCTCCAACAGGAGTTGGCCTGCGGCTGTATCCCAGGGTTTGAGCTTAATCTCCCAGAAGCCGTCCAGCCGGCCGCAGGCCACATAAGCCAGATCCAGAGCAGCTGCCCCTGCCCGGCGGACTCCCTGGGATCTAATCAAAACCGCTTCAAGTGCGGACATAACTTTCGCGGGTTTTTGACGGACATCATAGGGAAAGCCTGTTGCCAGAAGGGATTTATCTAAAACCGGAATCCCTGATACCTTTATTGGTTTGCCATTGAGCCAGGCTCCGTTGTTGAGGCATCCGCAAAAAAGTTCATCCTGCATAGGACAATATATGACCCCCACATGACTTCTGCCCTTTTCAGCATAGGCAATGGATACGGCAAACCATGGAAAGCCATGGACAAAATTAGTTGTGCCATCAAGAGGGTCCATGATCCAGACCGGACCAGTCGGCATTTCGTTATAGGTAGATCTTGATTCTTCAGCAAGGATTTCAGCGTGGAGCCTGGCCTTGTTCAGCATGGCAATTATAGCGCTCTCTGAGGAGATGTCAGCTTCTGTGACCAGATCTATATCACCCTTATACCTTATCTGGTGAGGTTTGCCGTATAATTCCCTCAGGATCTTTCCGGCCCTCAGAGCGGCTTTCCCCGCCATTTCCAAAATGTTTGCCAATTCAGGGCCGCACTCTGTCATGCAGCTTTCTATTCTTTTCATATGTCTTCTTCAAAACATCTCAACCCAAAGCGCGTCTTCCCATAAGTTCTCAGGGTTGTTTGTTGGTAATGCGGAAGAAATGCCATGCCAGGAGAACTCCGCCAATAGTTATGGCAGAATCTGCGATGTTAAAGGCCGGCCAGTGATACGGACCCGCATAGAAGTCCAAAAAGTCAATAACAGATCTATAGCGGATTCTATCTATCAGGTTTCCCAGCGCTCCGCCGAATACCAGAGAGGTTCCCCATAAAAGAGGATAGCTACGACAATGCGAGTTGCAATAAAAGTAAAATAAGCCACCGAGGGCGACTACGCTTACCATCTGGAGAAATATGTGACGCCATTTACCGGATCCTGCCATAAACCCAAAAGCAACTCCTGTGTTGGTTATGTAAGTGATGTTAAAAAATCCTTGCAAAACAGGTCTCACTTCATGAAGACGGAGATTAGAGACGACCAATGTTTTGGTAACCTGATCTGCGAGCACAACCAGGAAAACCACGAATAAAAAGGATTTTATGGAAAAAGAAATAGATAAATTCATCGGTCTTCACTGTTTTGAGGCACTTCCTCTTTATCACCCGTTTTTTCATACGGGTTTTTCTGGTTTTTATCGCATTTAATATCATTATATAGTTTGCTGTCCGGCGGAAGTAGCTCCATAGCCTTGTTCTTGTGATATTGGGCAGATCGTTGATTTCCTATGGCCTTGTAATGAAGGTAGAAATAGTAGTGGGCTTCACCCTGTTTTTCCAGGACAGCGAAACACCTGCCCAACTGCAAATAAATACTTGCAGGATCAGGCCAGGACTGTTTCAGGGTCTTGAGTATGGGAAGGGCCTCAGCCGGTTTTCCCTGCTCAAGATACGACCTGGCCAGAAAGAACCTGGCAGTTGAATCTCCGGGATGTCTTTTGCTATACGGACCTATGATCGAGATGGCCTTTTGATATTTTCCCGCCGCAAAGTAGGCCCTTCCTTGGTCTACCTTAAACCCAGGCCTTTCCGGGGCTGAAGACACAAGATTGTCAAATGTCTTCAGGGCCTCATCATATTCCCGGGCGGCAAGGAACGACTGGGCAAGACCATAGAGGAGGAATATATCATCCGGAGTGGCACTGAGTTCCTGTTTGTAGTATTTTATCGTGACCATCGGATCATGGGTTAAGACCCTTGTTTTGACCTGTATCTTTCTCAGCCTGAATTGATCTTCCGGGGACTTTTCTACGCATCGCTTCCTGTCCCAGAGATCTTCCAGATAGGTTATCCTCTCGCTGTCTACCGGGTGGGTGGAGAGGTAACTGGGTATAGCGCTTGTCCCGAGCCAGCGATATTTCTGCATTTTTTTTAAGACCGTAACCAGCCCCCGGGGATCATAACCAGCCTTGCATACCCACTGACACGCCCTCCGGTCTGCCTCTTCTTCGTCTTCACGACTGTATTTAAGGACTATAGATGCATTTAGGGCGCCTGAAGTTGCGAATACAGCAGAACCTACCTGTCCTTGTCCCAAAAAGAGCCCGGCTATGGCTATGGCGGCAGTGGCTATGTTTATCCGCTGCATTCGCTCCATGCGCCTGGCTATATGTCTTCCCTGAACGTGACCTGTTTCATGGGCAAGAACGCACAACAGCTCATTTTCAGTATCTATGACTTCGAGCAGGCCCGTGTGTACGAACACAAGACCTCCAGGCATGGCAAAGGCGTTCAGACCATCGTCTTGTATGACGAAAAACTCATAGTCAAAAAATTTACCATCAACCTGGTCAAGCACCTTTTGGCCTATACCGGATACATATCCGACAATTTCCGGATCTTTTATCAGCGGGACCTGGGACTCAACCATGTGCAGCAATTTATCTCTCATTTCCCGTTCTTCCTCAACAGACATCATTGCGGAGACAGGAGAGGCCAAAAAGATAGAGGTAAAAATCAAAATGCAAAGATAAAAGAAACGATTACACATAAGCTATATTGGCATCCTTCATTCACCAGTTTACACTTTTTTCGAAAAAGCGTATATTATTGAATTGAATGTCGATGTCGAAACTGGAAATTAGAAATTAGAAATTAGGTAACGCATCTATATCTTTATCTTTGTGTTTTTCCCAATTTCAAATTTCGAGTTTCAAATTTCACTACCAAAATACAAGATCAACAAAGTGCAAACTACTTTTGACTTGTCGTGAAGGATGCCGCTAAATTGCACCCTTCTTTCTCCTGTGTCTGGTCCTTTTCCATTCAGGGTCACGGTTGCGGGATTTTTTGTTATTCCTGTTTCTTTTGCCAGGCTCAGATGACACCGTATGGTATGAAGGCATGTTGCGGAGCACAAAGGCCCCTATCTGCTCAAGTGGTGGGGCACTGCCTTTTGGGATTTTTTTGCCGCCAGGTTTGGAATCGCTGGATTTAGATTCTTTGTATCTGTCCTTCTCTCGAACAGGGGGAAGCGGCGGGATATTCATCCACTGAGGATCCAGGCTTTCAACAAGGTACAGAAGCTTGCCGGCTCTCCTGTATACTACACCTACCTTATTACTCTTGAGTGCTATTACCTCTGCTATAATTGGGTCCCTGTCTCTGCGTATTCCGATTTTTAAAGCCATCTCCTTTTCTGTAAATAATACAATCCACTTTTTGTTATTGATTGATTGTAGTCCACGAGCAATCACGTGTGCGTGAGCCTTTGGTCTTATGGTGACGTAAAGTAATTCCGGGGGTGTAGCTTCTTTGTATATGGTAAGATCAGGGCCCTGCAATTCCGGTCTCACCCTGACATGATTTTCCTGCCATTCGAATTTTTCTGGTCTGTAGAGGGAGAAGAATTGTGTGAGGCCCCTTGGCGTAATATGGGGGAAACC
Source organism: Deltaproteobacteria bacterium (assembly GCA_030262715.1). Lineage (GTDB taxonomy): Bacteria > Desulfobacterota > Dissulfuribacteria > Dissulfuribacterales > UBA3076 > UBA3076. Next base: position 29,666 of record JAJSZR010000002.1, on the reverse strand, counting down.
CGTTTCTTTCATAACTGCCTGATGAAGCTCTTTGATGGAAAACCATCCGCCTTCATCCAGTACCATGCCAAAGGCATCCGGCCGCCGTCCCAGCATTGCAAAAAGTATCTTCTCCAGCCGTCTTAATTCTCGTTTATCCATGATATTTTTTTATAGTGCCTTTTCGTTTGTAATAATTAAATTAATGCAACATCGAATACTTTCCCATTTTGAAGAAAGCGGGTATTTTTATTGTAGATTGTGTTATAAAATAAAAATAACGAAACTTTGTCATCTGTTCTATATGTAAGATAGTATGAAGAAGGTTAAAGAAACAGTTCTTTTTTCGGTATTTATTGCCGAAGAGACAATAGAGAGGGAAAAATCCAAGGCCAGAGAAATCAGGCGCAGCAGATGGTGGCACCAGAAGTGTGCTCAAGGTGTTTGTTTTTACTGTGGAAGCCGCGTAGGGCCCTCTAATCTTACAATGGATCATGTGGTTCCCCTGATTCGCGGGGGTCGAAGCATTAAGAACAACCTGGTGCCTGCCTGTAAGGAATGCAATAACAACAAGAAATATCTGTTGCCCATGGAGTGGGAAGAATATCTTAAGGGGCGAAAGGAGTAAAGGATGGCGAAAACAGGCTCATTTTTTCAGTGGGCTTTGGTTAGGTTCAGAAGCGAGACGATTCTAATTCTGTTGGTTGTCAGCGTCTTCTTTTGTCCCATGTGGCAAGCTATAGCAGCAACTGATGATACTAAAAATGATACTAAAGAGGATAAAACCTCTATGGAGGATGAGTACATCATTGGTCCCGCAGACATACTTGAGATACATGTTTGGAGAGAACCCGACCTGTCCCGCACAATACCTGTACGACCTGATGGCAAAATAACCTTGCCCTTATTGAATGATGTGCAGGCCTCCGGACTCACTCCTCTGGAGCTAAAGGCCGGAATTGAGAAAGGGTTGGTTAAGTTTGTGGAATCCCCTACAGTGTCAGTGGCTGTCCAGGAAATACACAGCAAGAATATATTTGTATTGGGACAGGTCGAATCTCCCGGCCAGTATCCACTTCAACAGGATCTGACAGTCCCTCAGGCACTGTCCCTGGCAGGAGGGTTTGCAGAGTGGGCAGACAAAAGGGATGTTGTTATTCTGCGCAAGGAAAATGGCAAGCAAACGCGCATAAAGTTTGATTACAAGAATGTTTCAAAGGGTAAGCACCTGGAGAGAAACATAGTCTTAAAACCAGGTGATACTATAATAGTTCCTTAGTTCGATTTTATGTAACTTCTCAATAACTCAGGTTAAGATGTCTGGATTTCTGCTTTCGCAGGAATGACGGGTATTTACATCCAAACGTTATTCCGGCGAAAGCCGGAATCCAGTGAATAGTCGCAAAATGTAATCCACCCTAACTTGTTGAGAAGTTACAATATTATGAGGTAAATCGACATGAAGCCGTTCGGTTTTTGTTCTTTGCGGTTTTTAGGATGGGCCTTTATCCTGGTTATGGTTGCTGTCTTATTTGCTGCGACTTCATGGGCAGAGTGGCGCTTTTTACCAGCGCTTGAGCTTGAGGAAAGCTATGACAGCAACATATACTTGAGTTCTGATAATGAGACCTCTGATTTTATAACCAGGCTCAGTCCTGAATTAAGGTTGGAAGAGGTCAGCGCAAACAGGACCTTTGCAGCCAGCTATATCATGAATCTCTATAGATTTAATAGTCATGATGAGAATAACTATATCGGGCACGGGGCCGACTTAAGTTGGGATCAACGGCTCAGCCGAAACCTGTCCTGGCATATAATGAATACTTACTACAGGTCTGAGGAACCACTGGAAGAGGATCCGGCATATACCGGGCGAAGAGAGACCAGGAACGAGTATTCCAGGAACATGGTGGATACCGGGTTTACTTATCAATTTGGCCAAGAGGACAGGGTGACCGTATCGTATCTTGACAGCCGTCTCAAAAACACTGATCCGGATATTGAAGATGATGTTGAATATGGCCCCAGCTTGGAGCTTGAATACTGGCTCACCCGTCGCCACGGTCTCATTTTGGGCTATTCCTGGAGCCGAATAGATTATGAAGACGAAGAGCCATCTAACCAATTCGATGAGATTGACCTTGGCTATCAGTGGCGTCAGTCTCCGCATACTATGCTGCATTTGGACTATGGGCTTGTGCTTTTTTCGTCTAAGGCCCCGGCGGAAGAAGGAGATCGCTATGATGACTATAATGTGCAAAGCATAGCCGCGGGTTTTGATCATGATTTTGGGCCATCGTATTCTCTAAGCTGCTTTTTAGGGTGCTTTTTTTATAATCCCAAGGAATCCGGGTCAGACAAGGGACCTTTATATGGCCTTGACCTGGTCCGCAGTTTTTCCAGGGGCTCCGTAACTCTCAGTGGTGAAGGGGGCTACAGGTTAGATTATTCCGGTGCAGAGACCGAGGGTTTTACAGAATACAAGGGTGTTTCCCTTTCGACCACTTACAGCATGTCTCCAAGGACCGAGCTATATGCATCAACTTCGTACATGCATGAAAAGGCCGAGGAGGAAGAGCGCACGAGAGATGAAACCTGGGATATCTCGGTAGGCACGTCCTATGAGATATTGTCCTGGCTTTCAGGTGCCCTTGAATTGACCCAGTTGGAGAGAAACTCTTCTGATGAGGAGGATGAATTCCGGGACAGCCTGATATTCTTTAGGCTGAGAGGTACCTATGAATGGAGATAGGTCCTGGTAAGAGCACAGACAGAAAAGATGCCAAAAAACTCGAATTTTGTTCTAGAGTGAAGATCTATGGCAATTAGACCGGGTGGACAAAAGCCATTAGACATTTATCTATATCTTTCCCTGCTTTTGCGCAGAAGGGGGGAGATCATCTTCGGTATGATCCCGTTTCTGTTGGCAGGTTTGCTGTACTGCCTTTTTTCTGCAAAGATTTACAGTACGAGCACTACCATAGTGGTCGTGCCGCAGCGGGTCCCTGAGGCATATATACGGTCCACAGTTACAGGAGATATTGATGAACGTATTCGGGGCATATGGCAAGAGGTCACCAGCCGGACAAGTCTAGAGCGGGTCATAGAACAGTTCAACCTTTACCCTGGGGCCAGTGAGCGTCTGCCAATGGAGACAGTTGTAGAGGCAATGAAAGAGAAGATTCAAATAGACAGTCCCAGGGAAGCCCGCGGAAACACATTTATTTTGTCCTATGAGGGTACGGACCCCATTCTCATTACCAAGGTCGTCAATGCCCTGGCTAACATGTTTATTGAGGAAAATCTCAAGTTAAGAGAGGTTCAGGCCAAGGGTACTGCAGAGTTCCTGTCCGAAGAGCTTGAAAAGGTCTATCTTGAGCTGAAACACCGGGAAGAGGCCCTGAAACAGTATAAGATGAAGCATATAGGCGAGCTTCCCGAGCAAAGGGAGAGCAATCTGGCCATGCTCCAGCGTCTCCAGGAGGAGATTGAGACCCTGCAAGAAAATATCAGGAGTGCTGAAGACAGGAAGTTGTTATTACAGCGCCAAATTGCAGAAGAGAGGAGCAACTTGAGTATGGCCGCTGATTCTGCCGGTTCACAGGGGGGGACAGTCTCCCAGACCCCAACTACCATGGAAGGTCTAAGGGAAAGGCTTAAGTCCCTTAGAGTGCGATACACTGATACTCATCCGGACGTTGTGACTGTCAAGAGACTTATTGCCAGACTTGAGAAAGAGCAGGGTATCCAGGGCTTGGCCTCGGATAATGAGGGGGCAGGAGTAAGTATGGAAAGTGGGGCTCCAGTTGATATGGGAGGCCCGGAGAATGCCATCATCGTAGGGCTCAAGTACCAGCTAAAGGGCCTGGAATTTGACATCAAGGCTATAAGGGAATCAAGTAATAAGGTCCGGAAACAGATAGTCGTGTATCAGAAGCGTATTGAGAACACACCCAAGAGGGAGCAGGAACTGGTTGACCTCACACGCGACTATGACAACTTGAGGCTGTCCTATGAAAGCTTAATGACTCGCAAGATAGAGGCTGAGCAGGCAGCAGCCCTGGAAAGGAGACAAAAAGGTGAGCAGTTCAGGGTGATCGATCCAGCCAGAATACCAGAAACCTCTTTCAAGCCCGATGTGAAAAAGATTCTGGCTATGACCCTTCTTTTGGCTGCGGGTGCAGGGCTGGGATTGGCTTTGGGCCGGGAGTATCTCAGTAATGTATTTTATGATCCCGAAGACGTGAAAAAGGCGTTAAACATCTCTGTGTTGGCCTGTGTGCCCCTTCTTTTGACTGATGCGGAGAAGCGGAAAAGGAGGCTCAATGCCTTGTTTTTAAGTTCATTCGCAATGGCGGGTTATGCAGCAGTAATAATCCTCTTTCTTATTCTGTGGTGCAAGGGCGGCGGTGCTTTTTCAGGCCTTTTATGATGCAGTGTAACTTAATCATCCTTGCCTGCCTATGCGTTGTATATAGACAGGTCATAGCAACGGCCTCCATATTCCTTAAGAGTTTCGTGCCCTGTGTCCGGGGCATTTTGAGTAAATCCGTTTTTGCAGTGTAATTATGTATCTCAGCTATTATGGACTGAATGAACAGCCCTTTTCCATCTCTCCTGATCCAAGGTTTCTCTATCTCAGCGAAGTCCATCGTGAAGGACTGGCCAATCTGACCTATGGAGTTGCCCAAAGAAAAGGCTTTGTAGTAATAACAGGTGAGGTGGGTACTGGTAAAACCACTTTAATACATGCCCTTCTTGCAGATGTACCACAGAAAGTGAGGGTTGCCTTCATATCCAATCCTACCCTGACAAGAGAAGAGTTTTTTTACCTCTTAGCAGATGCATATAAACTGGGTGTAATAGAACACAAGGCCCATTTTCTTGTTCAGTTTACACAGTTTTTAGAAAAGGCCTATAGTAGTGACGAAAACGTCGTGCTGATCGTAGATGAGGCCCATTCTCTATCTCATGAGCTGTTGGAGGAGATAAGGCTGCTTTCCAATCTGGAGACCGCGGGCCACAAGCTGGTAAATATAATCCTGGTGGGGCAACCGGAACTTGATGAAAAACTGTCCAGTCCGGAGCTACGGCCGCTGACACAGCGCATAACCTTGCGGTATCATTTGTTTTCCATGACCCTCGATGAGACAACTAAATATATAGAGACCCGCTTGCTCAGGTCAGGCGCTAAAGACCTAGGCATATTCACTGATTCTGCAATACAAAGCCTTTATGAGTACACCCGAGGCATTCCAAGATTAATAAATATCTTGGCAGACCATGCCCTCCTTACCGGTTATGTTAAAGAGCTGAAACGGATTGACAATAGAGTAATCGAAGAATGTGCGGCTGAACTCAGGCTGCCTGGCAGCAAGGATGAAAAAGATACAAAAAATATAACAAATATATTTTACCACAGATACAGCAGACTCATCAAGGCTGTGATGATTATAGTTATATTATTTATAGTTGTATCGTTGGGATTGCTCATTCTGTGGTGGGGAGTCCTGATGAATGATGGGATTCTAACTAGTAGTATTTACAATAGTTTTGACAAGGATAATCCTGTGGCCGCACATGAGCTGATTGCAGGTGATGTAAAATAAAAATGAACGTTAAAGGCACGGAGAAAAATGGGTAAGATTGCTGATGCCTTGAATAAGGCAAGGAGAGAGCCGGCAAGGAAGAAGGATCGGTTAGGGCCATCCAGCGAGATAGAGTCGAGAGAGCAAGAGCAGGCAGGAACTCAGTATGAGGGGAGTCCGGAACCAGCCTATAAAGATGCGATTGCTTCCAAGGCAGATGTTCAGACTGGGGGAAAGGCCGGATTTGCATCAAAAGCTCTACAGGGTCCGGTTGATCCTAAGCTGGTGGTGTTTCACGAACCCGGGTCTCCTGCTGCGGAGCACTTTAAGGTGCTTCGGTCCCAAATCCTTTATCCCAAGGACGGTAAAGATCGCAGGGTGATACTTGTGACCTCTGCCATGGAGCTGGCCGGCAAGACCATGGTAGCGTGTAACCTGGCAGTAAGTATTGCCCAGAGTGTAGATCCTTATGCCCTCTTGATAGACGCTGATATTAGAAAATCATCTGTACACCGGGTGCTGGGGTTTGAGCCAAGCGAAGGACTTTCAGAATATCTCCAGAGGAATGAGCCCCTGTCAAAATACCTGATCAGGACTCCCATGATGAAGTTGACCGTTCTTCCTGCAGGCCATTCTGTGAGAAACCCTGCAGAGCTTCTGACTTCTGCCAAAATGAGACATCTCCTCGAAGAGGCGCGAGAGAGATATCCGGATCATTTTATCATCGTAGACTCTCCTCCTGTCAACCTGGCGGCTGAAACCTTGAGCCTTTCTCAAAATGTCGATGCAGTGGTTTTTGTGGTTCGCTACGGTTATTCCAAACAGGATTTGATAGAAGAAGCCATTGCCAAGGTGGGTGAGGATAAGATGCTGGGAATAGTCTTTAACTGTTTTGAAAGCCCGCCCGGGAAGTATTCCTATTATAAAAAGAAATATCCTTACTACAGCTCAAATAAGCAGGGCTAGCTCAAAATAAGGGAGCCCATTATTGGCTGCTCCATTATCCGTATGGCTGGTTTATGATCAGAGTTTTTGGGAAAAAATATTCCATCAGAAGGCTGCTTTTTTTTGGTGGCGAAGGCATTTTTCTGTTCTTTTCTTTGGTTGTGGTTGTAGCCTATCGTCATGGTGGAGATATTACTGCATTTGATATCTTGTCCCTGTGGCCCAGATTGTTTCTGATAGTTTTTGTCTGCCTTTTGTGTCTTTACTACTATGATCTATATACTTTCAGGTCTGGGTTCAGTTATGTGGAGATGACCATCCGCCTGATCCAGGCCCTTGGTAGCGCCTCCATTTTTTTGGGATTTCTTTATTTTGTCTTTCCGGTCCTCTTGCCCGGCCGGTGGGTCTTTTTGGGGAGCCTGCTCGTCTTCGTTTTTCTCAGTGGTCTTTGGAGATATGCCTATTGCTGGATGCTTAGAAAAGAGTGGTGGACCATTCCTGTCTTGATTGTGGGGTCCGGCACCTTTTCTGAAGAGATAGTCCGGGAAATCAAGGACAAGAGTGACTGCGGCTTCAGGGTTGCAGGCGCAGTCTTGGACAAAGTGCTTGCCGAGGATGAGGCTTACGGTGACACACGAGTCTTTAATTCTTTTTCCAATCTGTGTCAGCGGATAAGTGAAACAGGGGCTGAGGAAATAATAGTTGCCATGGATCAGCGCAGAGGGCGTCTTCCCTTGGATGAACTCCTGGAGTGCAAAATGAAAGGCGTGCCCGTTCTTGAGGGAGAGACTTTTTTTGAGGAGCTTACTGGCAAGATATTGGTTGATAAGATAAATCCCAGTTGGCTGATTTTCCACGAGGGTTTTCAGAAGTCGTGTGTAATGATGGCAACAAAGCGACTTATTGGTACGTGCATATCAGCTTTTGGCCTTTTTTTCTCATTCCCGATCATTTTGTTGACTTCCATATGTATTAAGTTGGATTCCCAGGGTCCGATATTTTATAGGCAAGAGAGAGTGGGCAAGGATGGCAAGACCTTTGTTTTAATAAAGTTTCGTTCTATGCGGCAGGACGCAGAGCATGAAAAGGCTGAGTGGGCAAGGAGGAATGATGTCAGGGTCACCAGGGTCGGTAAAATAATCCGCAAACTCAGGATAGATGAAATCCCCCAGATGTGGAATGTCCTGAAAGGCGAAATGAATTTCGTAGGGCCTAGACCTGAGAGGCCGCAATTCGTAAGCGAACTCAACAAGAAAATTCGATATTATAATCAACGCAGTACTGTTCAACCGGGAATTACGGGCTGGGCCCAGATCAGCTATCCTTATGGGGCGTCAGAGGAAGATGCAAAAAAGAAGCTTGAGTACGATCTCTTCTATATAAAGCACATGTCTGTAATATTGGATCTTTACATAATGCTTAAGACCGTTAAGACAATCCTTTTCAGGGAAGGGTCTCGTTAGTAGAGTACTTTAGATCACTTTATGTATCAAGGAGGATACATGTGCGGCATAGTAGGTTATATTGGTCACAGGTGCGTATTGCCGATACTCTTAGATGGCCTCCGAAGGCTGGAGTACAGGGGCTATGATTCAGCCGGGGTGGCATATATCCTTGAGGGATCTGTCCACCGCGTCAGGAGCGAAGGCAAGCTGGGTAAGCTGGACCTGTTATTGGACGGCATCCGGGATGTGCCAAGCCCTGTTGGTCTGGGCCATACCCGTTGGGCTACTCATGGAGAACCCACCGAGGCCAATGCCCACCCTCATACAGACTGTACCGGGAACCTGGTAGTGGTTCACAATGGCATTATTGAAAACTACTACACCCTTCGCCAGCAGCTCCAGAATGAGGGCCATATCTTCAAGTCAGAGACAGATACCGAGGTCCTGGCGCACCTTATTGAAAAGCATCTGAATGGAAATCTGGTCCAGGCTGTCAGGGATGCCCTGATGGAGGTTAAAGGCGCCTACGCTATAGGCGTGCTATGGCAGGGCGATCCTGACATATTGGTTGCCGCGCGAAAGCAGAGCCCCATGGTCTTGGGACTTGCAGACAATGAGTGTTTTCTGGCCTCGGACATCCCTGCCCTCTTGCCCTATACGCGTGATGTGATCTTTCTGGATGACGGGGAGATGGCCATCCTGTCCAGAAACGGTGCCGAGGTGAGGCACATAGATAACGGCAAGCCTGTAGTAAAGGTCTCCCAGACCATTTCCTGGAATGCGACCATGGCAGAAAAGGCCGGGTATAAGCATTTCATGTTAAAGGAGATTTACGAGCAGCCCCAGGCCGTGCTGAACACTTACCGCGGTCGCGTGATGCCGGAGCTCGGAGAGGTAAGCCTGCCTGAAATAGAACTTTCTCCTGATCTGATAAAGGGCCTTAGGAGGATAGTACTTCTTGCCTGTGGCACATCCTGGCATGCAGGCCTTGTAGCAAAATACTGGATAGAAAAATGGGCGAGGCTGCCGGTAGAAGTAGATCTTGCTTCTGAGTTTCGTTACAGGCACCTGATATTAGATGAGACCGTGCTCACAGTCCCGATTTCCCAGTCAGGAGAAACAGCTGATACCCTGGCCGGGCTCCGCATGGCGAAGGAGTTGGGTTCACCTGTAATAGCTATTTGCAACGTGGTGGGGAGTACCATAACCAGAGAGTCAGGCGGTACTGTTTACACTCATGCAGGTCCTGAAATCGGGGTTGCCTCAACCAAGGCCTTTACCAGCCAGCTTTCAGCCCTTTATGTCCTTGCGCTTTATTTAAGCCAGGTCAGAAATAGTCTTACCAGAGGAGCAATTATGGGCAAGATCTCAGCCTTAATGAGTGTTCCAGGGTTGCTGGAAGAGGGCCTTGTCCCGTGGCATCAGCAGACCATGGAGCTGGCAGACACCTTTTACAGTTACAGTGATTTTTTATATCTTGGCAGGGATATTCATTTTCCCATCGCCCTTGAAGGGGCACTTAAGCTTAAGGAAATTTCTTACATCCATGCTGAGGGATATGCAGCAGGGGAAATGAAACACGGCCCCATTGCCTTGATTGACAGGAAAATGCCTGTAGTAGCCCTGGCCCCCCATGATCATGTCTATGAGAAGGTGCTTAGCAATGTTGAAGAGGTAAAGTCAAGGCGTGGCATTATTATAGCCCTTGGAGAAAAGGGTGATGAAGGCATTTCCAGGATCGCACAGTATGTTGTATCAGTGCCCAGACCAGAGGATCCTGACATCAACCCGTTTCTTTATACTATTCCTTTACAGTTATTGGCCTATGAAATTGCTGTTGCCCGGGGATGTGATGTGGATCAGCCGCGCAATCTGGCAAAGAGCGTGACAGTTGAATAAAGAGGATTAACCATTCACGGGATTACAACGCCCGTTTTACCGCAACCTACCGAACTGTAAGCGTTTACAGGGTGCTGCAGATGCGAGGCGGAGGGTACGTAGACGTACTCCCTGTACTTCAAGTGCCCGACAACAAAGCAGATGCGGTGCCTCGTGAACGCTTACAAAGAGGATTATTGAATGACTATTAAATCATCTCATATAATGAAAAAGATACTGGTTACCGGTGCTGCCGGATTCATAGGATATCACCTTTCCAGGCTAATTCTTGAGGAGGGAAGAGAAGTTGTAGGTCTTGATAACATGAACGACTACTATGATCCGGTTCTCAAGGAGGCCCGCCTTTCCAGGCTTACACCATATGTTAACTTTAAATCAGTTCGGAAGGATATGTCAGATAGAACGGCAATGGAGGAACTTTTTGAGACAGAGGGGTTTGATGGGGTGATCAATCTGGCAGCCCAGGCAGGCGTGCGCTATTCTCTTATAAATCCTCATTCCTATGTGGACTCAAACCTGGTGGGCTTTATGAATGTCCTTGAAGGATGTCGACATAATGGTATTAAGCACCTCGTCTTTGCCTCGTCCAGTTCTGTATATGGGGCAAATACCAGAATGCCTTTCAGTGTCCATGACAATGTAGACCATCCGGTGTCCATCTATGCTGCCACTAAAAAGGCCAATGAGCTAATGGCCCATACTTACAGCCATCTATATGGTCTGCACTGTACAGGGCTTCGTTTTTTTACTGTTTACGGGCCATGGGGAAGACCCGATATGGCCCTTTTTTTGTTTACAAAGGCCATATTAGAAGATCGTCCCATAGATGTATTCAACTACGGCAGAATGCGCCGGGACTTTACTTACATAGATGACATTGTTAAGGGAGTGGTACGGGTCCTGGACAAACCTGCCGAGCCCAATCCCGGCTGGACTGGTGAAGCACCTGATCCTAGTTCGAGCTATGGGCCTTATAAGCTCTATAACATTGGGAACAATCAACCAGTGGAGTTGTTGCGCTTTATTGAGATAATAGAAGAATGCCTGGGAAAGAAGGCCCGGAAGAATCTGCTGCCTATGCAGCCAGGAGATGTGCCGGCAACCTATGCAAACATTGATGACCTGATGAGAGATGTAGGATTTAAGCCGGATACCACCCTGGAAGAAGGGATTCCCAGGTTCATCGCCTGGTATAAGGATTATTATAAGGTATGAGCTAAGGGCAATCGCTCAGCCAACATCTCAGTAAGCCTGTTAATACCCTCTTTGGTTACTGCAGAGATATAAACCTCTTCGGGATTGGAAGCAGGGATTTTATCTTCTGCCAACAGATCAATTTTGTTATAGACCAGTATCCTTGGAGTTGTTAACAGGTTCATTTCTTTAAGAATTTGTTCGACTGCCGTTATTTCCCCCTTTCTATACGGGCTGGTTGCGTCAACTACGTGTAAGAAAAGATGCGCATCTTCCAGCTCTTCCATGGTGGCCTTAAATGCCACCCGGAGATCTTTTGGCATGTGCCGGATAAAGCCGACAGTATCTGCCAGTAGCACCTTTTTTGCTCCGGGGAGGTCAAGCTGTCGCGTTGTCGGATCAAGCGTTGCAAAGAGTCGGTTTTCAGCAAAGACCTTGCTGCCGGTGAGTCGATTAAGGAGGGTGGATTTCCCTGCATTGGTGTAACCAATAATGGAGATCACCGGGAGGCCTTCCTTGGCCCTGTGCTTTCTTCTCTCCCTTCTTCCCTTAGAAAGGCCCTTTAGTTCCCGTTCAAGAGAGCTGATACGTTGTTTTACCCTCCTGCGATCCTCCTCCAGCTTGGTTTCACCCGGACCCCTTCCCCCAATGCCTCCCATAAGCCTTGACATGGCAGTCCCTCGACCTATGAGCCTGGGGAGAAGGTAGCGGAGCTGGGCCAATTCCACCTGGATTTTTCCTTCTTTGCTTTGGGCCCTTCTTGCAAAGATGTCCAGGATAAGCTGGGTGCGGTCTATGACTTTGAGATCTACCATCCTGGCGATATTGTTTAACTGTACGGCCCCAAGATCCTGGTCAAAGATCACCATGGTGGCCCCCAGATAAAGGCCCTTCATCAGAATTTCCCTCAGCTTTCCTTTACCCAGCAGGTGTGCGGGGTTGTAGTGAGGAACACGCTGCCAGATCCTTTCCAGCACTTCTACATTGGAGGAGCGGGCAAGTTCCGCAAGTTCCACAAGGGATCGCTCTGCCTCAAAGCGGGGATGTTGGCTTGCGTGTACCAGAATCGCACGCTCTTCCGTCTCCTTAATGGCCAGTCCGTCCTGAGATTTCTGTATTTCTGTCTCAAGTTCTTGAATAAAGTCTCCAAAAGGCAGGTCAACAGCGCTGGGATGCCGGAAAGTAAGTATTTTCCAATGCCGGTTTTCAGGATTGGGTGGCAGAAGGTGAGCAAAATACACTTGGCCTGGTAGGTTATCTTTAACCTCAATAGCTACCATGGCGTCCAATCTGAGCAGGGCAAGATCCGATAGATCTTCGGTATTTATTCCTTCATTTCTATTAAAATGGGTATGAATACACCGCAATCCCTTTAAACGGCCAAGACCCCTGCGGTAGAAGCTTATATCCGGTATTAGTATACCGTGATGATCACCCAGGATGACATGGCGTATTATACCTTTTCGGTTTACTATGACCCCGACCTGCCTGGCCATATGGCCGGAGATTTCGGTCAAGCCCCTTGCTATTTCAGGGGTTAACAACTTGTTGGGGGGTATTTTTCTACGTAAGAGCCGCTCAAGGCCCCGGCGCTCGGAATGTGACAGGCTTTTTATGTTTCCGAAGATTTTTGCTATGGCTTAATACTCCTGAAATTGATTATAGTATAAAGTTAGTTTGGCATCCTTCGTTCACCAGTTTACACTTTTTTCGAAAAAGCGTGTATTATCGAATTGAATGCCGATGTCGAAACTGGAAATTCGAAATTCGAAATTAGGCAACGCATCTACATCTTTTTTGTGTTTTCCCCAATTTCCAATTTCCAATTTCACTGCCAAAACACAAGATCAACAAAGTGTAAACTACTTTTGACTTGTCGTGAAGGATGCCGTCAGTTTCACGCAAAAATAATGACAAGCTCACAGTTACGAAAAACCAAGATAATATGTATAGCTAACCAGAAAGGTGGCGTGGGCAAGACCACAACCGCGGTTAATCTGGCAGCAGGCCTTTCCATTCTCAAGAAGTCTGTATTGCTTGTAGATTGCGATGCCCAGGGAAACGCTACCAGCGGCCTCGGAATTGGCCAAAAAGGGCTGGATAGGCACCTCTACCACGCTATCCTTGGTTTAGCCAGCACGGCCGAAGTGATACAGCCTACGCCCGTTGCCAATCTTTCAATTATTCCTTCAAATATGGACCTGGTGGGCATAGAGGTGGATCTGGCAGCACGCAAGAATAGAGAGGGCGTACTGAAGGAACTTTTAGCTCCTTTAAGTTCGTTTGATTATATATTATTAGACTGTCCTCCCTCTCTTGGTCTGATAACCATAAATGCCCTGAGTGCCTCCAGCTCCGTAATTATTCCCATGCAATGTGAATATTATGCACTTGAGGGCTTGAGCCAATTGATAAAGATCATAAGGCTGGTAAAACACAACTTCAATCCCAGACTACATATTGAAGGACTGTTGCTGACCATGTACGATTACCGCATTCGTCTTGCATTTCAAGTCGCACGTGAGGTCCGGACACATTTCAGAGACCTGGTTTACAGGACTACTATCCCCAGAAACGTAAGATTGGGTGAGAGCCCAAGTCATGGAAAGACGATATTTTCATACGAACCGAGATCCAAGGGGGCAGAAAGCTATCTGGCCCTGGCTCGTGAGTTCCTGGGCTGCCAGAGGAGGTCGTGATGAAGCCCAAAAGGGGATTAGGCAAAGGGCTTGGAGCCCTTCTATCTACAGAAGACATATATGATTTAGAGAGTCCCGGATTTTTCCTCTGTCCCATAGAAAAGATCCGGCCGAATCCCGATCAGCCGCGAAGGCGTATGGATCATGATTCCCTTGAAGGCCTTGCCAGATCCATCAAGGAGAAAGGGGTCCTTCAGCCCCTGGTGGTCTGCCAGGTTGATGGTGTTTATGAGCTGATAGTCGGCGAAAGACGGTGGAGGGCGGCCCAAAAGGCCGGGCTTAAGGCGGTCCCTGTGGTCATAAAGGACGTGAGCCCGGACGAGCCTCTTGAGCTGGCACTGGTTGAGAATATCCAGAGAGACGATTTGAACCCCCTGGAAGAGGCTATGGCCTATGGCAGGCTTATTAATGAGCTGGGACTTACACAGTCCCAGGTAGCCTCAAGAGTGGGAAGGGAAAGGTCCACTGTGGCCAATTTCCTGAGACTTCTCAATTTACCCGGCTATGCTCAAACCGATCTGCTTGATGGACGGCTCAGCATGGGCCATACCCGGGCCCTTTTGACGGTGGAGGATCCTGAAAGGCAAAAGGAGTTAAGAGACCAGATAATTAAAAAAAGTCTTTCCGTACGCAAGGCAGAGGCCCTGGCCCGTCGATTAGCCAAAGGAAAAAGGCTAAGTGCAAGAGTTAGAAAGGAAGATCCTGACATCAAGAATCTTTGCGAAGACCTGACTCGCAGACTTGGTTCTAAGGTAAAAATAGTGCAGACCAAAAAGGGCGGCAGGTTGGAGATACGCTATCGTTCTGTCCAGGATCTGGAACGAGTTATACGGTTGCTCAGGGCAGACGAGATATGATTCCGCTGAAAAAAGTCCTTTTTGAGCCAGCGACATCATTGAAGTGGATATCTCGCAAGCCCACCTTTCATCGTAGCCGTTCACGGCTTGAAACTTGAAATTAGAAATTGGAAATTTGGTCTTCATGCTTTTGTACTGCTTTAGATGATCGTATTACTGATAGCCCACGATGTTCTGAACCTTTTTGTTCCACTTATCCAAATTTCCAATTTCCAATTTCCAATTTCGTAAACGCTTACCTTTCATCTTACCCGGAAACAAAATCTTAAAAGTTGGAACCTTTTCCCTAATTCATGCGTATATATAGAAAGGAGAAAAATATGTCCTCTATCGGTCCTGAGACACTTGTCCGGTTCCAGGCAGGTGACATGGAGGCCTTCCGAATGATCATAGAGCACTATCAGGAAAAAATATTCCGGCTGGGCCTACGGCTCTTTGGTCAGACCGATGAAGCGGCCGACTTTACGCAAGATGCTTTTCTCCGGATATTTGAGCAAAGAGGACGTTACGATCCTAAGCGGCCCTTTGAAAACTGGCTCTTTAAGGTAGTTACAAACCTGGGCCGCGATCGATTACGCCGCCGACGCGAGATCCCGACTAACGACGAGCCGCCAGAACTTGCGATTGAACCGCAGGCAGAACAGGAGATGCTTAAGCGCGAACGGAATTTGCGTGTACGGCAGGCACTTCAAAAGGTGAAACCCAAATACAGGGAAGGCCTGGCCTTACGCTTTGGGTTGGATTTGAACCTGCAGGAAATGGCTCAGATCCAGGGCATATCACTAGGAACAGTGAAATCCCGTATGAGCAGAGGTCTGAAGGCCTTTCATAGGGCCTATCAGGCATTGGGAGGTGAGTAAACATGAGATGCAGTAAAGTCGAAAAACGGCTTGCCGAACAAGAGTTGGGTATTTTATCTCCTGGAAAGAAAGAGGCGCTTGATGCGCATCTGGCGAAATGTGCCGCCTGCCGTCAGGTCGCTGAGGAGTTTAAACGATCCGTTATGGCCTTAAGTGAAGGCACCGACATCGATCCTCCTCAAGACCTGGTACAGCGTATCTTACGCCACGCCGCCAGGGAACCCGAGCCTTCAGCTCCAAGGTACTGGTGGTGGATCGCGCCCGCCTTGGTTGGAGCAGTCATAATCATGCTGGTCCTATACATGCCTGCGTTTTTTGGCCCCCGTATTCATATGACTGAGCAGGAGGTCCTGGCAGGCTATGCCGAGAACCTCGAAGTCCTTGGCTTTGGGAATACGGAGGTCTATTCAGAAGACAATGCCTCTGATTATGAGGAGTTTGGAATACCGCCTGAAGTAGCTAAGCTGTTGATTTAAAGATACAACGCAAGAAAATACACACAAAAAAGGAGAAATCAAAATGAGAAAAAATGCAAGGACTGTAATGGTGATGTTGCTTGTTATGGGGCTGGTGTTCTCAGCAGGGAATGCAAGTGCGTTTGGACCTGGAGGCCAGGACGGTCCTGAAGTAATAAAGGCCGGCCCTCAAATAATGGCCAATCTCGATCTGACTGCAGATCAGGTCAAAAAACTGAAAGAGGAACGTATAAAGAGTCAGAAACAGATGATCAAGCTGCGGGCGGAATTACAGACCCTCTGGGTCGATCTCAGGAGCGAGACGGGTGAGGACGAACCAAACCTGTCCAGGGTAGATATACTGGCTGGACAAATTGGTGAATTAAAGGGCAAGATGATCGCCGCTCGTACGAAATCAGTGATCTATCTTCTCTCGATACTCACGCCGGAACAGAAGAGAAAAATGGATGTGATGCAGCTTCAGGTTGGGGGAAGCGGTCCTAGAGGGCACAAGGGAAGTTGCAAGGGCGGCAACTTACGCTAAAACCATGGTAACTACTCAGGTGATAGACTGAAGGTGGGAGGTTGAAGGCTGAAGTGATCTAACAGCCTTCAACCTAAACACCTAAGTAAGTTGTGAGCATGTTTCTTGTTGTCATCCTTTAATGGATTGTAGTGAAGACTCCCGGTGCTTTGTAAACAGCTCACGTACCCCGCGAAGCCTCTTGACTACCCGATCTTTTCCAATGGCTTTGAGCACATCAAATATGCCCGGGCCCGCTAACTGGCCTGTAACCACAGTGCGAATGGCATTGATAATGATACCTGGCTTTACTTCAAGCCCTTGTGCAAAGACCCTTATAACCTCTTCAGTGGTTTCGACTGTCCAGGCATCGATCTGCTCCATGCGGTCTGCAAGCTGCGGCAACCAATCTTTGAGGTCCTCATGCTTGAGCACATTTTTTTTGAAGGCCTTGGGGTCAACGGGAAAGTCCTCTGAGAAGTATGCCCTTCCCATGTCTGCAAAGTCTTTGAAGGTATGAAAACGACTCCTTATTAGATCCAGGGTAGCAAGAAACCACTGCCTTTTTGTCCCATCATATGCCGGGTCCCAGATGCCCGCTGTGATGAATTCCTCTTTTACAGATTCGGCGATCTCTTCTATGGGCAATGTCCTCAGAAAATGGGAATTTATTGAAAGGGCCTTGGGGTCTGTGAAAAACTTTGGATCTCCCGGAGTGTAATTGAATATAGAATTTGCCCGGCCTATGCCCTCAAGTGAGAAGGCATCTATCAGCTCCTCCCTGCTGAATATCTCGCGGTCATCAGGGGTGTGCCAGCCGAGAAGCACAAGGTAGTTCACAAGGGCCCATGGCAGAAATCCATGATCCCTGTAAAACTGCACTGATACCAGTTCACCATGAGTCCGCTTGGATATCTTTCGCTTCTTGAGGTCCAGGGTAAGAGGCATGTGGGCGAATACCGGAGGTCTTGCTCCTAAGGCCTCATAGATAAGGATCTGCCTGGGAGTATTGGCAAGGCCGTCCTGCCCCCGGATCACATGGGTGATTCCATCCCGGATGTCGTCCACGGCGTTTGAAAGGAGATACAGCGGAGAGCCATCAGATCGCACTATAACAAAATCCTCAATATCCTGATATTGCTTTTCAATCGGCCCGTAGACCGAGTCATTGAAATATACCGCACCTTGTTGTTCAGGTACCTTGAAGCGAATGACATAAGGAATCCCCTGGGCCTCTTTGGCAGCTATAGCCTCTGATGTGAGCCTCCTGCAGGTCCTGTCGTATTGAACAGACTGTTTGGCTGCCAAAGCGGCCTTCCTCTTTACATCGAGTTCTTCCTTGGTGCAGAAACACTTGTAGGCATGGCCTGTTTCAACCAGCCGCATAGCAGCCTTCTTATGCTCCTCAATGTATTTCGACTGAAAATACGGACCCTCGTCCCAATTGAGCCCCAGCCAATCGAGCCCATCTATGATCCCCTGGATGGAATCGGTTGTGGAACGTTCGATGTCTGTGTCCTCGATTCTCAATATAAAAACGCCCTTATGTTTTTTGGCAAAGAGCCAGTTATATATAGCAGTACGGGCCCCGCCAATATGGAGATACCCAGTGGGGCTCGGGGCAAATCGGACACGTATGTTGTCCTTGGTTTTATCGTAGTCCTGAGATTGCATGTTGCTGTATCCTTAACAGGAATTTCCATTTTTGGACACAGATGAACATAGATTATCAAATCTATGAATAATATTATTATCTGTGTATATCTGCGAAAATCTGTGTCCTATTTAACTTAATTGTTTCTGAGCCTATCGCGGTTTGTTTTTCATGGCTTTTTCGATCTTGGCCCAGGGATCACGCAACGTCACCGTGCGATTGAACACCAGTGATTCATCAGAAGAGTCTTGAGTATCCACGCAGAAATAGCCCTGTCTCTCAAATTGGTAACGACTCCCTGGTGTCGCGTTTGCCAGACTCGGCTCCACACGGCACGACGTCAAGGTCTCCAGGGAGTTCGGATTCAAATTCGCTCTGAAATCAGTGCCATCCTTTACTTCATCGGGATTTGCTTTCAGGAAGAGATGATCGTACAGGCGTACTTCGGCATCGAGTGAGTGGGCAGCCGAAACCCAATGCAATGTTGCCTTGACCTTACGTCCATCCGGAGCTCCACCGCCTCGA
The DNA here is from genome assembly GCA_030262715.1 of Deltaproteobacteria bacterium. GTDB lineage: Bacteria > Desulfobacterota > Dissulfuribacteria > Dissulfuribacterales > UBA3076 > UBA3076. The sequence goes on along the minus strand of JAJSZR010000002.1, from coordinate 11,043 downwards.
GTTTCAGGATCAAAGGTGCAGCGCAGCTCTATTATTTCGCCGGTCCGTTCATCCTTTTTTACTCCAACACACTTTATATAATATGCGTATCTCAGCCGCACCTCCCGGCCCGGGGCCAGGCGGAAGTACTTTTTCGGCGGATCTTCACGAAAGTCTTCCTGTTCTATATACAGCACCCTTGAAAAAGGAACTTTCCTGCAGCCCATTCCAGCGTCTTCAGGGTTGTTGACGGCCTCCAGTTCTTCCATCTGATTTTCCTGGTAGTTTTCTATGACCACCTTGAGCGGACGCAACACCCCCATGACACGTAGTGCCTTTTGATTCAGATCCTGGCGCACACAGTGTTCGAGCAGCGCCACATCGACCGTGCTGTCCCTCTTTGCTACTCCGATACGCTCACAAAAATCCCGGATCGACTTCGGGGTGTATCCACGTCTCCGCAGACCGGATATCGTAGGCATCCGCGGATCATCCCATCCGGTGACAGCACCGGATTCCACCAGTTTCATAAGCTTTCGCTTGCTCATGATGGTGTAGCTGAGATTGAGGCGGGCAAACTCGATCTGCTGGGGATGACACTCAACGTCCAATTGGTCGAGCACCCAGTCGTATAAGGGGCGATGATCCTCAAATTCCAGCGTACAGATGGAATGTGTGATCCCTTCGATGGAATCAGAAAGGCAGTGAGTGTAGTCATACATGGGATAAATGCACCACTTGTCGCCTGTCCTGTGATGCGGCATCCGTTTAATACGATAGATGGCCGGATCCCGCATATTCAGATTCGGAGATGCCATATCAATTTTTGCCCTGAGTATGTGAGTTCCGTCCCCAAATTCTCCTGCGCGCATGCGCGCAAACAAGTCCAGGTTCTCCTCCACCGGACGCGAGCGATACGGGCTGTCCTTGCCGGGCTCAGTCAATGTGCCGCGGTATTCTTTGACTTCCTCCGGGCTCAGGCTGCAGACATAGGCCCTCCCTTTTTTTATTAACTGAACCGCATACTCATACAACTGATCAAAGTAGTCGGATGCATAGTAGAGATGTTTGCCCCAGTCAAAACCAAGCCACTTGACGTCTCTTTTGATCGACTCAATATATTCAATGTCTTCCTTGCCGGGATCTGTGTCATCAAAACGCAGGTGGCAGACGCCACCTTTGTTTTCCGCAGCAATTCCAAAATTGAGGCAGATGGACTTGGCGTGTCCGATATGGAGATAGCCGTTCGGCTCTGGTGGGAACCGGGTCACAACTCGACCTTCATTCTTGTTTATCCTCAAGTCCTCTGCGATGATATCGCGAATGAAGTCAGATGATGGATGAGAATCGGTCGTGGTCATATCTGCGGCTCCGTTTCCGTCTTTCTCTTGAGTTTTGCAAGCGGCTCCCTATAGTGATTTAGACATCCTTCATTCACCAGTTTACACTTTTTTTGAAAAAGTGTGCATTATCGAATTGAATGCCGATGTCGAAACTGGAAATTCGAAATTCGAAATTAGGTAATTCATCTACATCTTTGTGTTTTTCCCAATTTCAAGTTTCAAATTTCATCGCCAAAATACAAGATCAACAAAGTGTAAACTACTTTTGACTTGTCGTGAAGGACGCCGTTATTTATAGAGTTTATTGAATATGGGAACTTTTTTGCGGTTTGATTCTAATGGTGAAGCAACAAAACCACAAGCAGACGCGACAATGAATTTGCCTTTTCGTCTATACTCAGATTTCTCTCCCTGCGGAGACCAGCCAGGAGCCATTGTCACCCTTGCCGAAGGCCTTCAAAAAGGCCTTTGCCTTCAGACACTCCTTGGAGTCACCGGATCCGGCAAGACCTTTACCATGGCCAACATAATGACCCAGGCGCAACGGCCTGCCCTGGTAATTGCACCGAACAAGACCCTTGCTGCGCAGCTCTTCGGGGAATTCAAGACCCTTTTCCCGGAAAACGCAGTTGAATATTTTGTAAGCTATTACGATTACTACCAGCCAGAGGCATATATACCTCAATCCGATACCTACATTCAGAAGGATTCATCCATCAATGACTTTATTGACAGGCTTCGTCATTCTGCCACACACTCACTGCTCACCAGAAGGGATGTGATAATTGTGGCCAGCGTATCATGTATCTATGGCCTGGGCTCTCCTAAAGAATACCGGCAGATGCAGCTATACTTGAGGGTGGACGATGAGCGTCCCAGAGAAGAAATCCTGGCCTCGCTGGTCGCCATGCTGTATGAGCGAAACGATATCGATTTCCACCGGGGGACCTTCAGGGTTCGGGGAGACATAGTTGAGGTTTTCCCTGCCCACGAGGATAAATACGCTATAAGGGTCGAACTCTTTGGAGACGAAATCGAAAATATAAGTATTATTGACCCACTCAAGGGGCAGGCCATTGCTTTCTTGAAAGAAACCATCATATATCCATCGAGCCACTATGTAGCATCTGAAGGCAGATTGGACCGGGCCATTTTGAGCATCAAGGCAGAGCTGGACGAAAGACTCCTGTTTTTTGAGTCTCAGAATAGATTAGTTGAGGCCCAGCGCCTTGAACAGAGGACCAACCTGGATCTTGAGATGCTTCAGGAACTGGGTTATTGCCATGGGATCGAGAACTACGCAAGACACCTCTCAGGCCGTCCCCCGGGAGAGCCACCTCCTGCACTTTTGGACTATTTCCCAAAGGATTTTGTAACCTTCATTGACGAAAGCCACATAAGCATTCCTCAGATAAGGGGCATGTACGCCGGGGATCGTTCCAGGAAAGAGACCCTTGTTGAGTTTGGTTTCAGACTTCCCTCAGCCCTTGACAACCGTCCATTACGGTTTGACGAGTTTGAAAAGGCCGTGGGCCAGGTCATTTGCATCTCTGCCACTCCAGGGCCATATGAGCTTGAAAAGGCAGGAGGAGCCGTGGTGGAGCAAATCATAAGGCCGACAGGTCTTGCAGATCCGCCGATAGAAGTGAGGCCTGCCGGCACCCAGGTGGATGATCTTATGGAGGAGATACAAAAAACCGTTGCGAGAGATGAGCGGGTCCTTGTCACTACCCTGACAAAGAGGATGGCAGAGGCCCTCACAGAATACTATTCCTCAGTAGGGATTCGCGTTGAATATCTCCATTCGGATATCAAAACCATAGAGAGGAGCCAGTTGATCCAGGGTCTAAGGCGTGGTGACTTTGATGTACTGATAGGAATTAATCTCTTGAGAGAGGGGCTCGATATCCCGGAGGTGTCCCTGGTAGCAGTGCTGGATGCAGACAAGGAGGGCTTTCTTCGTTCGGAACGGTCCCTTATTCAGACAGCAGGGCGGGCCAGCCGGAATGCCGGTGGCATGGTGCTGCTTTATGCAGACAAGGTCACAGGTTCCATGAAGCGGGCCATGGAGGAAACCGAACGGAGGCGCCGGATACAGATAGAATACAATCGGATACATAATATTACTCCGGTCACTATAAAAAAGGCAGTTAAAGATGCCCTTTCTTCAATCTATGAGGAAAAGCAGCAGTTGGACAGGCAGATAGCTGAGGCAACAGCTCCCTATGTAGAGCTGCTGAACATCCCAGACGTGAAAAAACTTATCAAAGTCCTTGAGCGGGAGATGAAGACCGCTGCCAAGGAACACAGGTTTGAGAAAGCTGCTGAACTCCGGGACAGGATCAAAGAACTTAGGACGGTACCAAAGAAAAACCTTCTGAACACTCCGAGATGGAATGTTTTTGACCCGCATTGATCTGGCACAACTTTTGTGCTAGATTGTTTCTAAATTATCCTGAGAATAGGAATCCAAAAATGGCCAATATCACACTGAAAATCGAAGACGAACTTCTGGAAAAGGCCCGCCGACTGACCATCCAAAGGAAAACGTCCATCAATGCCGTTGTCCGACAAAGACTAGAAGAGTTTATCCTCAGCGATCTCTCTCGTGAGGCCACCCTAAAGGGCCTGGAAGCTTTTTTTCGGCGGAGCAAAGCCAGGGTAGGAAAGAAGACCTGGACCAGGAACGAGCTTCATGAAAGATAAGGTTTTTCTGGATACAAACATCTTAATTTATTCCATCGATGCATCACCCGGTCAGAACAAGAAAAGGAATGTGGCCCGGCAGATCTTGAAAGAACATATTCGAAACGAATCTGGAGTGATAAGCATTCAGGTCCTTCAAGAATTTTATCACGTGGCGACCCATAAAATTCAAGTGCCGCTTTCAACAGAGGAATCCCTCGAATATTTAAATTACATGTCTGTTTTTGAAACAGTGCTTCCTGATTTCGATATGGTTGTTATGGCTATTCTCCTCCACAGGAAGCATATGATTTCATTCTGGGATGCCCTCATTCTCCAAGCTGCGAAGACTGCCGGATGTTCGCAGGTCCTTTCAGAGGATCTTCAGGACGGTTTTTGCTTCGATAGCCTGAGGGTAAAAAATCCTTTTACAATTAAAAGTTAATGACGTCCAGCTTGATCGAAGACAGGGAGACGGAGGAGTTGCGGGTCATTTATAACCTGGAAGAAAAGAAAATGCATAAAATCATGGCCGTCCCCTTCATTCCCCCCCCCTTACCTCACAACCTTTCATGAAAAGGAATGCAATATAAAGAGAGATACAACTACATTCATACAGAAAAAACGGTTGTTTTGAAATCGTCATGTTTTGTCCGCCATCATACTTAAGAAATACCCCAAAACCTAATGGGCATATTTTTGCTTACACAAGATAGATTAAGTATGAAATGGTATAGTTATAGCGGACACTCCGAAAAGCGTGTTACCAGCTTTAAGGAGGTGCCCCATGGCCCAGAAACGAAAGCACTATTCAAAACAATTCAAGATTGACGCTGTTAAACTGATAACTGAACAAGGCTATAAAGTATCAGAAGCCGCACGCAACCTTGGGATCCATCACAGCTCTCTGGGGCGCTGGAAAAACCAACTTGAAAAAGATAGCACCCACGCCTTTCCAGGTAAAGGGCATATGACTCCTGAAAAACAGGAGTTATACCAGCTCCGCAAAGAGGTCAAGCAGCTGCAAATGGAGCGAGAAATCTTAAAAAAAGCAGCGGCCTTCTTTGCCAACGAGTCGAACTGAGATACGGCTTTATCCGGCAGCAACAGAAAGCCTACCCCACAACCGTTTTGTGTAAGGTTATGGAAGTTAGCCGGAGCGGGTATTACAAGTACCTGAAAAGAGTTCATTTGAATAGAATTGATCCTGATTTTGAGATAGTTGCCAGGGTTCGACAAATTCATTCTAAAACCAGAGGCAGCTATGGTTCACGGCGGATGAGCGGTCAACTTCGGGACGATGGCTACGATGTGGGCCGATACCGTGCCCTGCCTAACTGGCTGTAATCATAGGATTGTGCTACCCACACTAAATAGCGAAGAGGCAGATTATAGTGTTAGAGATGGGAATGAGGTTAAATGCCGGTGCAGTAATTTAATTGGCATTATTGAAGGAAAATGGATTAAGATGAAACAAAATTCTTTTATATATTCAGGAGCAAGAACAAGAAAATAGGAGTTAAAAATGAAGGTTACTATTGTTTATGACAACACTGTTTACCAAAAAGGTCTCAAATCCGATTGGGGCTTCTCTTGCCTTGTAGAAGTAGAGAAGACGCCGAGAATTCTTTTTGACACAGGTACAAGTGGTTCCATACTTCTTTCGAATATGAAAAAACTTAATATCGATCCTGCTTCTATCGATGAGGTTTTTATTTCCCATGCCCATTTTGATCACGTTGGGGGGCTTCCAGATTTCCTAAAAGCGAATAAAGAAGTTAAGGTTTATGTTCCCATTTCCTGTTCCGAACCTTCTGGAGCAAAAGAAGTAGTTAGCATCAAACAACCTCAACAAATTCATGAAAATGTTTTCTCTACTGGCGAGCTCGATGGTATAGAGCAAAGTATGGCAATTAAAACAAATAGAGGGATAGTGGTAATTGCAGGGTGTTCTCATCCAAGAATGGCACATATTCTCGGAGCCGCTTCGCAATTTGGGAAACTCTATGGAATCATTGGTGGATTACATGGATTTAATGAATTTGATTTGTTTAAAAACTTAGGGTTGATTTGTCCTACTCATTGTACTCAATACAAAGCAGAGATAAAATCTTTATATCCAGAGAGTTATGTTGATGGCGGGGTAGGTAAAGTAATCTTGGTTTGAAGGGTATTAGGACAGCAACTTCATCCAACAAAGGCAATTAAGCCGACCAAAGGGCGGCTCGGTGAAATTCTCACAAAATGATGCGATCACATATGGCATCTGCGATAGTGGGATCACCGATGACTTCATGCCAGGTAATTACTGGCGGTTGAGACACAAAGATTTTTGCAGTGTAATCACAGATGATTTTCGTCTATGTCTATCCCCCATATCACACTGGTCAGCCGGTACCAAACGAGACAGTCCCCTGTTTTACTTTCGACTTCTTTTCGGCGCTGGCGAGGTATTGGGCGCAACGCCTCCATAGATATCAGTTAACAGCTTGTCAGCCAGAAAGGCGTTGGGCACGCTCAGATGCAATGCGGTTTTCAGGTCCTTGATCCGCTCCACGCACCTCAATGCATCATCTTTTTTGCCTTCCTTCAGATTGGAAAGACCGGCCTTGTAATACCAATCGGCTGCCGCCTCACCGCTTTGCAGCACGCCTTTGCCTCTAGCATACGTCACCGCGAGATTGAATTGGGCTTTGGCATTCCCCTGTTCAGCGGCCTTGAAATACCACTTTACCGCCTTGGCATAGTCCTGCTGAACGCCTTTGCCAAAGTCATACATCCAGCCGAGAATGAATTGGGCATCGACATTCCCCTTTTCTGCGGCCTGTCGATACCACTTTAACGCCTTGGCATAGTCCTGTTGAACACCTTTACCGCGAGCATACATCACCGCAAGACCGTATTGGGCTTTGGCATACCCCTGTTCAGCGGCCTTTCGAAACCACTTTAACGCCTCAGTATCGTCCTGTTGAACACCTTTGCCGCGAGCATACATCACCGCAAGACCGTATTGGGCTTTGGCATACCCCTGTTCAGCGGCCTTTCGAAACCACTTTAACGCCTCAGTATCGTCCTGTTGAACACCTTTGCCAAAGTCATACATCCAGCCGAGATTGCATTGGGCCTTGGCATACCCCTGTTCAGCGGCCTTGCGATACCACTTTACCGCCTCAGTATCGTTCTGCTGAACGCCTTTGCCAAAGTCATACATCCAGCCAAGAATGTTTTGGGCTTTGGCATACCCCTGTTCAGCGGCCTTGCGATACCACTTTACCGCCTCAGTATCGTTCTGCTGAACGCCTTTGCCAAAGTAATACATTTTTCCGAGAATGAATTGGGCACGGGAATCCCCCTGTTTTGAGGCCTCGCGGCATACTGGAAAGGCTTGCTCGTATTGACCATCTTTGTAGAGCTGCTTGCAGTAATCAGCCACATCAGCTGCCAAGCCTGGGTTTACCCATCCGATAAGCGCCAGCAAGCAAGCCAGTGTCAATTTAAAAAGGTCTTTTTCCCCCATGATCAATCTCCAATTTGAAGTTTCCCATAAAAGTCTCACGCGGCCATGCGAAGCAGCGTACCCACAAGAGAATTAACAACTGATTTTCGAGGTACAGGTAAAAGTTTACCAAACGTTCATGACGGGGCCTTTCGTCACCCCCGAAGATGAAAATATAATATATAATAAAAGGTACAGACAGGAGGAAGTCCGATAGAGGTCGATCTAATTTTAGAGGCATAGACCCTGATAACCAAACGAACCCGCTGATCTGGCCCGTATCCTCGACTATTTCATATCACAAAAGGATATTGGACGCACGGTAAAAAGAATTGTACTCGGTTCGCCGGTGCATGGAACTCCAGACAGCTATGGACCTCCTTCTGTTTTTTATCATCAGTAAGGAGGATTAAAATGATGGAACCTGTGGTTAAGGTCAGCGCTGGCCTGGACGCCACAGAAAAAACGTCATGGCTACAATTTTATCAGAGCAGGATGACGGAAGCCTGCAGGAAAAGACATGTGAATTTGGCACTTTTCTAAAAAATCGGAAACAACCGCAGCTAAGACCAGCGGCGAAAGCCTCAACAAATGGGTTTCTGACACCCTGGATCAAGTTATTCATGCTCAGTAACTCCATAGAACGTCCTGTGAGCGTTAATATGGGGTCAGCATGGGTGGGGGGCACTTGCAGCTTCACGCAATTGCACGGCTCGGTGAGGGGAGCTTTTGTCTGAAAAGATTAAATCTGTTCTCAATGTAATATTTCCGGATATCGCCTTCCAAAACTGAACCGAGCTTGACTTTAAAGTCTTTTGCTTTGAATCCGTGTATTCTATTTATCAATTTCGAAATTTCATTTTTTGTCAGTTTAGGCAAGGGGATTCCTTGCCGCAATAAAAATTCAATATCAAAGCCATCACGAATCTCGCCTCTTTCCAATAAAGCGGCGATCTTGTTCTTCATCGTTTGTTCTAAGGTATGAGCTTTCAAGGCGACTTGTTTTGTGCTGAATTTTGAATATGCAATCTTTTCCTGGAAATCCCAATCCTGTATTTCTTTTCTGATTTCGATTTTGAGTCGTTTGGGGAAATGCGCTGAGCGTATCTCGAACAAGAGAGTAAAATGATTTATTTGTGCATCGGTTACATCATACTCCTGCTTGAAAAAATGTTGAAATTTATCAAATAGTGCGTCTGCTGGAACGCTTTTAATCCGCCAAAAATCCAGATCGACAGAGTAGCGTTTCAGCTCGTGGCATAGGCGGAGCATACTACCGCCGCCGAATACCAGAGGTTCTATCAGTCGTTCGTTTTTAAGCTTTTCCAAAGCCTCTATTTCAAAGATTTCATGCTTCTCGAAAATATTCATTTTTGTTTAAAAAACTTTGTGTTTTCAATGGAAACAATCGGGCCACATATTCAATCTTTTCCAGATTCAATTTGCTGAAATCAATGGATGGGATATCAAAACGGTATCGTCCGAAAGACATCAAGTAAACGGCATCCAGAAAAGCTTTTTCAGGCACGGCGATGAAGAAACCTCGTATCCTTGAAAAGCCGGAATACAAATCAGTATTGATTTTTGTATAGTTAAAAAACGTCTGCTCTATCTCAACCCCTTTTGTTCGTTTAACGGCGACAGATTCGACAAAGTCTCGCTGAACCTGCGTCGTTATTTCATAGTAATCAAGGGCGGTCATCAGAGAGATGTAGGACGGCACCTGGATGATATTAGCGAGGAGAAATTCCTGCTCACGATCAATGCTTATCCATCTTTCTTTGAGGACGTAAATATTTCTTTTCAGTCTGATCAAAAGTCCCTGTTTTGTATAACGATTGGCAGTGACTTTCGCCGATTGTAGCGTGATGCCAAGCGCACGCGCAATATCCTCGTACCCAAAGTATAATTTTTCAATGTTTTGTAATTGAAGAAATCTCATCAAATATACCAGGTTAATAAATATGTTAATTAACTATATTTGATGGGTGTGATTTTGTCAAATAATTTTTTAACAAAGCCGCCGCAGCAAGTAGACCCCCCTCCGGATTGAAGGGCATAAGGTTTCTCAGCGATGCCGGCTCGGGTGCAGGCAACCCAAGGGACTGGCTAAGCGGCGTGATTCGCATCTTGTCCTGAACAGCCATGGCGTCTTCAATCTTGATGTGCCAGAAGACCATATAGCAGACCGCCTTGACCATGAAATTCGAGAATATCAAATCACAGCGTAAGGCTTTTTGTTAATATTTCAAAAAGCATCTTGTTAATATCCCGTTTTTGTAGCCTCTTTTAATTGCCCAATGAATTCTCCCACCTTTTTGACCAGATTGGGCCCGGCACCGACGAGATAAACCTTGCCCTGTGTCATGTTAATAAATCCTGCACGGCTCGGTGAGAAGAAACGTTCTGGACTGTGAGAAAGTCGAAGACAGGTCACTTTGCTCACTATAAGATGATGATGGGCGAGGATCTTCTGGAGGAAGAGTCATAACATTGCGGAGCAACTGAAAAATTCGCCGCCTATTACCATCCGCGGCGATTGGGCGTAGCCATTTATAAAACAAATCTCACTTAATTTTTAGCAAAGCAACTGTAACATAAATGTTGATGCTGTAACAAAAAATGATACAATATAAAAAATGATTAAAAGCTTTGAGCACAGGGGACTCGCTGAACTGTTCGAGCGGGGCAGTTCCCGCCGGGTAAAACATGATTTACAATCACGTTCCCTACGACGTTTGGAAGCTTTGGATCAAGCAGAGTCATTAACGGATATAAACGTACCTGGATTCAATTTCCACGGTTTGCAGGGAATACCTAAACGTTATTGTATCCATGTTAACGGCCCATGGTGTATTACCTTTGAGTGGGAAGAGGGTGAGGCGCTGAGGGTCGATTTTGAACAATATCACTGAGGTGAAGTCATGGGAGAATATTTTGTTAAGCGTCCTTTAAAACGTTCACCGGTTCATCCCGGTGAGATTTTGCGTGAAGATGTGCTTCCAACCTTTGGTCTGTCAGTAACCGAAGCCGCAAGGCGGCTCGGAATATCACGACAGCAGTTACACCGCGTTTTGGCCTGTACTCATCCAATTACAACGGATATGGCGCTTAGGATTGGCAAATTCGCTGGCAATGGGCCAGTTCTCTGGCTGCGCATGCAGCAAGCATATGATTTGTGGTATGCTGAGCATAGAATGAAAGACGAGCTATCTAAGATCGAAACAGTTACATCAGCTGGATCCAGCGCCCAACAAGCGCTTTAACTCATGTGGGTATCGCCGGACTCGCTATTGGGCGCTGCCGAGCAGATTCCTAACGAACAATCCCTTTTCATGGAGCCCGGATCGGTCCTGCGCATTCCATCGGTGGAACACTTTTAGATGAGATTGCTCGGGTGATGTTGGAAGTCAGGATTCCCATTGCTCCACCGGAGAAGTCAGGGTCTCCCAGATATCTTCTACAAGGAGCGGATTGAGAATGTGGACTCCACGGACAATGAATCGTTGTTCGCCGCCATAAAGAACCGTACCTGCAGTT
>JAJSZR010000001.1 GCA_030262715.1 Deltaproteobacteria bacterium | reverse complement strand
GCCGGCCAGGGCTTGCGCCACCAGGCGCAGGCGCTCCCGGTCGGGCCTGGCCTCGTCGAGGAAGCGGTTCAGGTTGCGGGGCTCGTTCTCGATAAGCCATAGGATGCGGTGCAGCGCATCGATGAGCGGTGCAGGAGCGCCGTCGCCCGGCATTCCCAACTTTTCATCGTCGCCTCGCTCCGCGAAATCGTATAAGCGGTACTTGCCTTTCTTCTTTTCGACCAGAGCCCGGCTTCCAGTCGAGAGGCCGTTCCGGCCATCCAGCTCCACGTTCTGTCCATAGGTAAAGACGATAGCCTCACCCGCATTCATCTCAGTAGCCTTGTAGGTGTAACGCCAGAGCACGTAGAACCGGCTCGGTCCGTCCACAGCAGCCACGCCGCTTCCGGCCAGGCCGAAAATTCTCTCCAGAAGCGCTTCCAGCACAACACCCTCGACCTCGGCCAAGAACTTTTCGGCTGGCACCTCTTCGCCATTGGCGTACTCGACCCGGGCAAACCGTGTGAAAGCACGCAATCCCGCACCCACAGCGGCGATGACCAAGTCCGCACCCGTGATGCCCATCTTCCAGAGCGTGTCAACCCTCTCACGGACGATCCGCTCGAGTTCGGGCTGAACAACTTCTTCGTAAGAACCGGTTTCCGCTCCCTCCCGCTTGCGGGCGATGAGGAAGATACTGGAGGCAAGCATCGCCTTTCCAACTTTTACCACCCCTGCTTTCATTTCAGTATCCAAAGGCCATGCCTCAACTACCTCAAAATTAGTTCGTCGCAACGCATCTACCAGTGTTGACCAACCCAAAGTGGTTTTGTGTGCATAAACCACAACCATTTGACCGCCCGGTTTGAGAACCCGGTTTGCTTCAGCAAATGATTGTGCCATCAAAAGCTCATAGTTGAGTCTTGCCGCATCCTTGCCTTTATGACGCCACGGTGACGCGACGGCTTCATTCTTTTTTGGAGTAAGTTCAGTAGAAAAATGCTCAGGATAATGAGCACCGATAGATCGTTTCATCCATATATAGAAGAAATCAGACAGAGATGCATACTGGATGTTGTCATAGTAGGGGGGGTCAGTTAATACCGCATCAAAAGAATCATTACCCCACGGAAGCGACGTTGCGGAGCCCCTCTTCACTATTGCCGGTTCAATTGATTCCATTTCCGAATCGATAACTGAGATAATCCAATCAATCGCATTGTCCACGCCACCAGAAGCACGTCCGAATGGTGCCGCCTCAACAAAATCCCACACCATAGCCAGCTTGTGCCCGCCAATCGGGTTTTCTAATGTCTCTCGTCCCGTGTGGTAAATACAAAATGCGTTGTTTTGACTTGCGATGCGATTGACCAGAATACCGAGATAGGTTGAAATCACTTTAAGATAATTGCCTTGATAGTTGTGCTCGTATTTTTCCAAATCCTTCATAGCCGCCACAAAACTGAGCAGACAGAGCATCTGGTGGGGGGTGAAGATGTCTTGGAATGTATCCATGCCATAATTTGGTAACTGGTCTGTCAACTTCTCCACAAGTGGTTCGTTCGGAACCGTCAATCCCGTTCGTTTGCACAACTCATCAATTCGTCTCTTGATTTTTTCTTTAGGTGGCACAGGCATCTTGCTTGTGCTTCTCAACAGGCTGGAAGTCTGTTCCACTGAGAGATAAATCTTGCCACGGGCTCCAGGCCGAGTACAAGCGATAGCCATCATCTGTTGCCTCATTCGCTTTGCGCATCCTTCCGCTTTCACATAGCCACTGTCCGCCACGGTACCGCAAAACGGACAAGTGGCATTACCACCTTTCGACCCCACTGAGGGGTCAAATCCAAGCCCAGCTTCCGTTGTCGCCTCGACGACCTCGAACCGCACCTTTTTCTCACCCTTCCGTGCGATTACCTTCAGAGCAACATACCGGCCGGGGCTTTTCTTGCCGCCTTTCTTCTTGCAGAGCCAGGTCTGTTTCACCAGAGGCACCGTCGCGCCGCATGATGGATTCTTACATTGCACGGTCCGGGTCCAGAGGTATGCCACCGGCACAAGATATCCGGGCGGCACATCATCATCCCCGATTTCACTCTGAATATAGCCGCCGTTCTTCTTGCCTTCCGGGTCGGGAATAAGCGGATACAGGTTCCCAATCTCAGCCCTGACCTTCTTCAGCACCCAGTTGCCCCAGTAAAGCACTTCCTCTGCCAAACCACCCCACGTAGTTTCGCCTTTCTCATTCTTCGGGCCGGTCATACCTCTGACGTTCGAGTCAGGCTTTCCATACTTCTGCGGGTAGACGAGCGTGCAAAGCTCGATGATGTGGGCCACCGGGTTGAGGTCCAGAGCGTAGGCCTCACACCCCAAACGCAGCGCCTCGAGCGGGATGGCCCCACCGCCGGCGAACATGTCCAGCACCTTGGGTCTCGAGGCTCGTCCCTCCTCGATATCCCCGACCGTGACCTTCTTGCCGGTCTCCCTGGTCAACCGTTCTGCATGGGCCTCAAGGATGTGCCTTTGCGCTTCTTTGATCGCGCATTCTGTATCAGCTTTCACTTCTGGTTTCGAATTGGACGGATATCTGCAAAGGCGCTTCATAAACTTGGCCGCGTTGGCCCTGCCAAGACTCTGTTTCTTATTATCTGGGCCGTTTTCCGGGATAAACCGCGATGCCGGCACGAGCGCACCATAGACCGCCGCACGACATGCCACCAGCGGCCGCCGCGCCCACCAGAGGTGAAGCGTGGAGATGTGCCCTTTGCGGATGGACTTCTCCCGCGACGCCTCGGCGCTGATCGCCTTGATCGGCAGGAAGTCTTCTATGAGTCGCCGACCGTTATCACGCATAATCTTTTCCTATCGGGAACCAAGACCTCAAAATACCCTTCAATTTATTGAATTCTGGATCTTGACATCTCTCCAGACTTACACTTTCTGCCAATTGCCGATATATTGCGGCCGAACGCCGAACGCGGACTTCACGCAATGCCTCAAGAAGGCATTCTTTTGGGCGAGGAGGCTTCTGGCTTTCATTGGGCCAGAACCCTTTATTTGATAGCCATGTACGAAGATTCGTGGAATGCCTGCTCCACCCCAAAGAAACATCTACTTGTGGAGAGTCGCTCCATACCCAGACCTCAAGCTCTGGCTCAATAACAAGCACTTGAACACGGTCCCCCCATCCACTTCTGAACAACCGGCCTTTAAGATCAGAGGCAAGATCATCAACCCTTCGTTTTTCTTGACCGGATCCTTCGTGATCGAAAATGACAAGCGCATATGCTGCCCTGTTGATGTATGGTTGAAGAATATCCTGAGCTTCAATATAACAACCAGGGTCTCGGCGTGGATGAACCAGTATCTGAAAACTGATTCTACAAATTCCGAGGCTCCTGCTTCTTTTTGACAGTAGACCATCAATTGTTTCTCTTTCGTCTTTGCCAGGCACCAGTGCAATGAGGTCGAGTGCAAATCCTTTACTCATCCGAGAACTCCTGTGGCAAAAAGGGTTCCAAGATCTGTGCCTCGCTGCCAATCTTTCAAGTTCGGATGATCCGAACCCCGTACGATATCGGTGGCACCATCTTCAGTTCGGGCGAAACATAACACCTGCTCAGGTTCCGCCAGAGAAAGAATAACCGGGGAGTGTGTTGCACAAAGTATCTGTGCCTCGTATGCGGAAGAAAGGGCTTGAAAAACCGTTTCCACCGCTTGAGGATGGATGCCGTTTTCTGGTTCTTCAATCAGATAAATGGCCGGCTGGTCAAGATATGCAACAAGAGTCAAGGCCAGAAGCCGAAGTGTTCCATCCGAGAGCACCCATGAAGGAATCTTAAGACCGGTCTTGTATACTACTTGAAGATAACGATGCCTGTCTTCAGGACGCACCACGGTTTCGATAGTTTCAATGTCAGAAAACGCTGTCCGAATGTGGGCCAGCCACCGCTCAAAGTTTTCTGGATATTCTTTGTTAAAGAACTCGATTGCCCATGGCAGATTAGACCCATCGGGACGAAAAGTCTTCGGTTGTCCTGGAGGGCTCGGCCTGCGCATAGACATGCTATTCAAGACCAGACTTTGTATCCCATCCATGAGTATCCGCTTGAACCAGGTCGATACAGGGAACTTGGTTTCATCTTCAGGGAGATTGGCCAGGGCAGATCTGTGGGGTCCGAGCTTAAAGGCATGGTCCCAGCCCTTTCCGGTTTCATCATAGAAATTGTCATTTCCCCCAGATACCTTATTGACAACCGTCTTCACACCCTTTTTCCGAACAGGAGTTAAGATGCTATCAGGCGGCGCTGAAGGGAAAGGAAAAAGAAGTCTTTGAGTTAGAGGTTTCTTATAGCGGCACAAAAAAAGAACTCGTTCGGCCCGAATTGAATTTTCCTGAGTTGTCGGATCAATTCCAAGTGAAATTTCATACCTGCATATCTTGAAATCTCCTTTTATCTTCGACTGAAGATGTTCTGGTATTTCCACCTCTACTGCAAGATCAAAGTAGTCTCCTTCTTTTCTCCAGAATAAGTCAGTGAGGTTGTCAGACCGTTCCCTAATCGCCGCATCAAGGTCTTTGGAAACAACATCACCAAGGAAACGAACCACATCCAGGAACGTTGACTTGCCGCTGGCATTGGGACCCACAAGAATCTCAAAGGAATTGATCTTGCAGCTAATGTAACGAAGGCATCGGTAGCCTTTGGCTTCGATCAATCGAATCATGAATGACCCTCCTCGGTATGGGAAATTCTCGTAATCGCTTCCGCCTGGATTTCATAGAACCTTGCCGCCACGATCTCACGTTTCGCGTGGTCGAACCTTGCCGCCGGATCGTGAATACGCACCAGCTCAGGCGAGTCACTCAACGGGTCCCATACCACATAGAGCCAGTAGGTCTCGGCCAGTTGCTGTGCCTTGTACCATTCGTTTATAGTAAGGCGTACGGGTTGACCGCGCATCCGTCCTTTAACTTCCACTCGTTTCACACAAATCTCACCTATAGATTCATCCGCAACCCGATGGGCACGGATGTCGAAGCCGAGCTTCAAATGTCCGACCCGCTCGATGCGGCCTTCGGGAAAGCCTTCCTCTATAAGTGACGCCACAGTCATATCCTCCGCAGCTATCTCGCTTTGCCGGCGGACGTTGGGATCGAGCAGTGGGTCAGCCTTCCAGGTTGACAAGTCCTCTCCAGACAGGCTGGAAGCCTGTTCCACTGTAAAAACAATAGCAGTGGCGACATGCTTTACCGGGCCGGTTCGAGCAATCCCAAGCCGCTTCAATCCATCCAGACGCTCAGCCCTGGCCCGCTGGAGCTCATCCACCCGCTTCATGGTTTCATCTGCTGTCAGCTTGTACTCGGGCTTCGTGGTCAGCTCGGCCGCAAGAAGCATGGCTCTTTCCTGAGCCCGCTTGATCCGGACCTCAAATGATTTCTCCAGGTACTCACGGCATACCCGGGCGAAACGCTGGCGTTCCTCTTGGCTGCGGGCACGGCATTCAAGCTGGTATGTGCTTTTGAGAAAGTCCGAGGCTGGCTGTATAAATACAAGCTCAACGTTTTCAGGAGGGCTTGGATGCGGCGGGAGGTTCAGAAGAATATCGCTTGGGACAACTTCAAAGACAGGCTGGAAGTCTGTCCTACATTCTTCACGAACGGCCACCAGTTCGCCGTGCAGAGGAATGTCATTACCCTTTGTATCCTTGCCTCGGATCGAAATCTCAAAGAAATGAAGGCGATACGGTTCCCTACACAGGGGGTCGACGTAGAAACCAATCCCTCCGACAAGAGATGCAAGTCTGTTGTTGAGCTTTTCATCCACGGCCGCATAGAGCGGGTGTCCCGGACCCATGAGGACGGCATCGAGGTGTGCGTCCTGCTCGAGATGGTGCTTGTGAAACGTTATCTTCCGATAGGACGACTCGGCCTTGCCCAGACGACGGACCGACTGCAACCGTTCCGAACGTAATTCGGCCAGAACATGCTCGACCCGCCAGAGACCGTCCGCCCTCGACTCGATACGCAAGCCGACCTCCCTAGTGGCCGCAACAAACTGCGCCTCGACATACCGCGGCATCAGCCGCTTTTCCTCAACTTCCAAATTGCGGCGCTGAAAGGTACTGAAGTCCACGTGGCTTTGCGCAAGGGCGATACCTGTAACATTCTCGTATTCTTTGAGCTTGGCAGGATCAATGCGGTCGATCTGATCGAGATATTCATCAAGCCGCCTGGGATCGTATGCAGCATCGCGGAGCATGTCCGGAAGGTTGACGTCATTGAGCGACAACACTTCGCCGATCACGTCGAAAACACGCCCTTCCAGGGCTTCATTCATCTGGTCCAGCTTCTCGAGCAGGCGGTGGAGAATTCGCCCCTCGACAATCGGCTGACCGTCCTCGGATTCGGTTGCCACGAAATTGAAGGCGTAGACATCCCGGTCCTGGCCGATCCTGTGGATGCGCCCTAGACGCTGTTCTAGACGAGTCGGGTTCCAGGGCATGTCATAGTTGATCATCAGGTGACAGAACTGCAGGTTGATGCCTTCGCCGGCGGCTTCCGTCGCCACGCATACTTGCGCGCTGGTGCGGAAAAGCTCTTGTGCCTGCTTGCGCTGATGAGGATTCATGCCGCCATGGATTTTACATGTGCTGTATCCCCATCTTTGCAGATGTTCACGGACATAACCCAAGGTGTCGCGGTGTTCCGTGAAAAGTAGCAACTTACCGCGTCCGTCCTTCAATTCAAGGAACTGCGCTTCGCCAAGGCACTTTTTCAGTGCGCCGAGCTTGGAGTCATTTGCGTTTTCCCGAACTCTGCGCGCTTGCTCAACGAGTTCCTTAAGCACTGCAATCTCAGCCCGCAGTTGTTCGAGCTCCAGGGCAGCAGTGTATTCGTCCACGAGCCGGTCACGGACGGCATCATCCAGGTCATCTTCTTCCTGCTCTGCATCCGGAAAACGCCCTTGCAGCGCCGCGAGTCGTCTGACGCGTTGTGCGGGAGAAAGGCCTTCCAGTTCTTCCAAGAGGTCCTGCTGTTTCTTCTGCCGGCGCTTGAGAGACTCGTGGATGGCGCAAGTGGAGCTGACCAAGCGTCTCTGTAACACTGTTCTTGTCAGGGCGGCAGAGGACCGTCGCTGCCCTGTCTGCTGCGGAATGAATTCGTTGATGTAAGCCGTGACATCTTTGTAAAGGGCGTACTCCTCGCTATTGAGGCAGAAGGTGACCGTCTTGGTATGCCGGTCTGGAAAAAGCCGTTTTCCATCGAAATCCTTCAAATTTTCTTTTAGGCGACGCAATGACCAGGGGGAATCCTTTCCCAGCCGGAAAACGTCCTTGCGTATAGCCGCTGCCTGCTTCCCCAATCGGTGGGGCTCTGGAAAGAGATCCGGATCAATCAGTCGAAGGAAATGTGCGAACTTGTCTTCATCGCCGTGATGAGGAGTAGCTGTCAAGAGCAGGACGTGATCGGCCTGAGACGTAAGCCGTGAAGCGAGATCGTACCGCTTTGTTGTCGCGACCTTCGGTTCCCGGCCTTGTCCCCCCGAAGCCGTGCGGGCGGAACACTTGTGAGCTTCATCGATAATCACAAGGTCCCAGCGTTGTTGCCAGACACGTTCGCGCACGTCTTCCTGCTTGGCATAGTCGATGGAAGAGATGATCTGGGAAGACCGCTGCCACGGGTTCGTCAGTTGCTGCTGGTCAACGGCCGAAAAGATGATGTCGAAAGGTTCCCCAAACCAACGGAGCATCTCATCCTGCCACTGAATCGTGAGCGGCGCAGGGCAGAGGATGAGAACACGTTCAATCGCTTCCCGTAGCTTTAGCTCTTTTACGAGGAGCCCTGCCATGATGGTTTTGCCCGCCCCCGGATCGTCCGCCAGAAGAAAGCGCAACCGGGGCTGGGGAAGCATCGCTTGATAAACGGCTTCGATCTGGTGTGGCAGGGTTCGGATGCCCGAGAGACTTACCGCGAACTGACGGTCGTGTGCATACGCGAGGTGAATTCGGGAAGATTCAATCAGGAGACGAAGCTTATCAGCATCCACGGGCTTGATCGATTCGGAGACCTCTCGGCCGGCCCCAAGAATTGATGCGGCCTCGGTAGCAGAGATTACAGCCTCTTCCAACGAACCGTCAGGAAGGCGAACGCGGCATTCATAGCCCGCCGACGCGTCCGCACCGAGTGGTCTGGCATCCTCCAGTACCACCGGGACATCGAAATGTCCCGAAAGCGAAATGCGCTTTCCTATATGGCCTGTCAAAAGATCGTTACCCATTCTTAGCCTTATTGCTATTCTTTAGTAGCCATCTGCTACTTCTACTTTGTATTTAAGGACAGACCCATGTACTCCATGTATGTTGAGCTTTTTCACCTCCTCGCACCTCGCCCTCGAACAAAATAATGCGTTTTGCAAGAGGCTCATCCTTCTTATCACACTCAACCGATAATACGAAGTCATTTGTCGGAGTTACTGCCACGACACTATTTGTAGCAACGGCTATACGCAGTTACGGAGACCTAAGCACTACTGTAAAAAAACCATCAGGTCCGCCTGGACTGGGAAAGATGACAAGGAATCCATTTTCATCAACAAGGCTCCTCGCTGCTGCGGGAAGCACCTTTTCCGCCGGAATAAGGTCCCATCCCGGATGACCGGAAAGGAAATCCTCAACTACTTCCCTGGTCTCCTCAGGCTCCAGGGTGCAGGTTGCATAGACCATGGTGCCTCCGGGTCTGATTAAAAGGGCTAGGCCATTGAGCAAAGATCTTTGTTGAGAAGCCAATTCCGACATCGAAGCACTGGTGCGATTCCACTTGATGTCAGGGTGCCGTCTTATGACACCAAGGCCTGAGCATGGGGCGTCTACCAGGATACGGTGATATCTGCCCTTAAGCCCGGAGAGCCTTGCCTTAAACGATTTAAAAGGGATACAGGAAATGCACTTTATCCCCAGTCTTTCCTGGTTCTCTTTTAGAAGTTCCAGTCGGGCATCATTCCTGTCTGTGGCCTCGACTATTCCCTGATCTCTGATCAACTGTGCAATATGGGTCGTCTTTCCCCCCGGCCCAGCGCAGGCATCGAGTATGATCTCCTGAGGCTTTGGGGCCAAACAGTACGAGACCAGTTGTGCTGCCTCGTCCTGTACCTGAAACCACCCTTGCTTGAAACCTGGGATTGCCACAGGAGATCCGGGATAACCACGAATCATTATGGCTTCGGGCGCATAGCGACCCGGAACGGCATCTATTCCATGACCTGCCAGGTTATTAAGGACTTTTTTCCTTGTTATGATCAGGGTATTAACCCTGAGAGTCAGCGGGGCCTTTATGTTATTGGCTCTACAGACGGCCTGTGCTTCTGCAAGTCCGTATCTCCCCACCCATCTATTGACCATCCAAAGCGGGTGAGATTGCTCAATGGCAAGCCTTTCAACCTCACCAAGGCCCATCGTGTCCTCACACCTTCGGGCCATGTCCGGCCCAAGGGACTCTCGCCTTTCAGCCACCCGGCGAAGAACGGCATTCACCAGACCAGAGGCCCATGCATGATTGGATGACTTTACACCTTTAACTGCCTCATTCACTGCGGCTGAAAAAGGAATGCGGTCAAGAAACAGGATCTGAAAGACCCCAATTCTCAAATGTGACCGGACTATGCTTGATAGTCTCTTCTTTTTGGAGGCAAGCAGGGAGTCTATGTGCCGGTCCAGGAGTACTAACCATCTTACCACTCCAAAAACCAACTCACGAACAAGTGCCCTGTCTCTGGCAGACCAAGGACCTGTGTTCTCAAGGAAATCCTCTGTCAGTTGCGCCAGAGGCATACGCCTAGATTGTGAAAGGCCCTCCCACTTCAGGAGGACTGAAGCAGCAAGCCGGCGGGTAGTGATAACTCTTCGCCTAGTCTTCTTCATGATGGCGCATTTACATGTTGGGGGACATAGAATTTAGGTAAGCGTTCACAGGGCACCGCATCTGCTTTGTTGTCGGGCACTTGAAGTACAGGGAGTACGTCTGCGTACCCGTACGCCTCGCATCTGCAGCACCCTGTAAACGCTCACAGTTAGGTGGGTTAAAGCAGAAATAGCTATTGAATGTCACGCGGCGCAAGCGCCTGCGCTGCGCGTCGGTATCGGGTGTTTGTTTTTTATTCGATGTTGGACGTTCGATGTTCGATGTTCGATGTTCATTTTTCAAATCAACCCTGCTTCCTGGAAACTATAGTATCCCTTTTTTGTCACAATTAGATGATCAAGGACTCTAATACCAAGTATCTTCCCTGCCTCTGTCAGTTGTTCCTGTATTTTCAAATCACTGTTGCTCGGCTTGAGGTCGCCGGAAGGATGATTGTGGGCAAAGATGACAGCCGCGGCCCTGTCCGATATGACATCCGCATAGACTTCACGTGGATGAACCGGACTACGGTCAACCAGCCCAATCGTGACAATCCTCTTTTCAATCACTTCATGGGCGCCATTAAGGGAAATGCAAACAAAATGCTCTTGCTTCTTGTCGGCAATATCAGCCAAAAGAGGTATCACGTCCTGGGCTCCGGTTACTTTTACAGTATCTTTAATCAGATACCGTCTTGCCAGTTCAAAAGCCGATAGGATTTGGGCGGCCTTTGCCAGGCCCATTCCACGCACCACTGTGAGGTGTTCAATAATGAGATTTTCCCTGTGTTTGCGGATCAGTTTAGCAACACTGCTGGATATCGTTCTGAGATCCTGGCCTTCCACACCTCTCCCCAGAATTGCGGCCACCAGTTCCTCATCAGTTAAGGCGGATGCGCCCCTTTCCTTAAGTTTTTCCCTTGGGCGATTATGAGCAGGCAGGTCTTTGATATTTATCATGGTTATACGTAGGGGCGAACCTATGTGTTCGCCCTGTTTGTGCCCCAAATTGGTATCGGGCCATTTATTCCGATTGTATTACATTCAACCTATTATAAACTTTAAGCAACATCCATTCTTTCACAACACTAAACCGGTCGTCTCGGCAATGTTTGTGAGATACTCAATGAATCATCCCGTCACTCATGTCCCATATCAATCCATGCCAACCATCAACAAGTCCTTCATCAGCACATTCAGGGCAAAACCAGTGTATCCGGCCATCTATCTCAAATTGAATCTGCAAAATGCCTTTACAGGGTTTTCTTTTCGGCCGCCGCCAACATCTCGGCGCTTTTCCTGCGGCCAGACCACGGTCACATAACGTTGCATAGGTTATGATCTCCGCCAGTTTTCTTACTTTCAGTTTCAGCTCAGGCACAGCCGGTCCGTTCTTCTGTTCATTAAGCCAATGCCTGATATCAATTATCCACATTTCTTCTTATTCCATTTTGTAATCTATAGCGCAACACCCTCATTACTTTTTAAACGTTAAGAAAATTAAAGCCAACCAATCCATACAAAAAAATAATCTTCTGGATTGTCTCCTATTTTCACATTCTATTTTGCGGGTTCAACACTTCACTCCGGGAAACCTCTATGGAGGACATTCTTTTTGCTTTGTCCTGTGAACAGACAGGAATTAACAAAAGGCCAACCCTTTGATAACATTTACATTATTGTTTTTACCGCCAGGGTTTTTATAGTTTTTTTATAGTTTTTTATTATTATTTATTCTCATAATCCAGCTCTGGAAGGCAGCATTTATATTTCACCATTGACGAGGCATTCGACGATACTTCGCTCCTTGATGGCGCTGTTATCGCCGCACCCAACTAGGCAAAATCAATCATTTCTTCTTCGTTACAGAGCGTCTCTTGGTGCCACCCATATTTTTTACGGTGCCACCTACCCCGACGTTTTGCATCGCTTTTGCCGCCTTGGCCATATCCTTTTGCGGGACTTGCAATATTTTCTGTGGCCTGCCGCTATCCTTCAGCCGTTTTGCGGCTTTTTCAAGACCGGCCAGGGTGCCGCTCCGTTCAATTTCAATTGCCTTTCTGGGGGTAAGCGCATCCAGCCTGCGATTTCCGCATAGTGGAGCTTCCGTTCTCCCGGCTTGGCCGGCCGCCTTGCTCTTTGTTCTTTGGTGACTGTCAGATTCCGCCATGACGCTCTTCCCTCCGCTGTTATTCGAAACCTCACATGGTTATGATCCGGGATATCTCTTTCCAGTAAACTGCTGGAACTTGCCAATCGCCTTTATCGGTTGCCGGAGTTCTTCCAGCCTGTCCCACTCGGAAAGGTATTCATGCTTCACGTCATCCCACGATATCAATCCGTTCTCCAACCACATATTGATGATTTCCAGAGGAGATATGTCAACCTGCCGGGGAATTCCGGGGACACCATACCTAATTCTTCCCGGAAGATTTTGGGGTCTGGCTGGTTTAATCACTCCGGTACCTGCCAGTAACCGCCTTTTGCCGGACCGATGCGCTTGAGTACGCCTTGGAGACCCCAGACTCCGGGGTCTAGCTTTCGTTATTGCATTATTTCAAAACCCTGTTTGCCGCTCTTCGGCTTCTCATTCGCCTCCGCCAACCTGACGTTGATTGATCCTCTTGGTGTGATTTTTCCTTCCAGCCGGGGCTACCGGTCAGAATTTTTTTGTTTTCTCTTGACATTTATACCTCATATGTCATTATAAAATTAATCCGGCTTTCCGGAGGTGGATGGCGTCAAGCCATCGGGCCCGCAAGGGCCTTTTTTTATACTACAGAAACTTCTTGCCATAAATTGTCCTTTCCTGCTGGTCATATTTTTCCTGTAAGATATCGATAACCTTTTGCGCAAAAGGCGCCAGCGGCCGGCCGAGCAGCCCGTTTTGGTCCAATATCTCGGACCGGCTTGGATGAGCGATCAGGTCCGCGAGTTGCAGGCCGCTGATATTGGCCGTCTTGGGTTTGACTTTCAACTGCCGGCTCGTAAAAGAACGTTGAAACTGCTCGGGATCAACATATTCCGTCCCTTGCTCCCAGAGGCGATGGAAAGAATCCTTGAGCCGCCGGTCCTCCTTGCCCCCGCGTGACTCGGCCATGACATCGCCCCTGTCTTGCCGCCGGTTCAGCCAGAAATTAAAGCGTTCCAGCAGAACGGCCAAACAGTAGTGATATGGGTCATAGCGCCAGGTGGTGTAAGTGTCGCGGTGTCTTTTTTTATCGAGGCAGACCGTGATGACCGTGTATTCCCAGTTGGCCAATAATATCAACAGCTCCCTGTCAAAGGCGGCCCTGAATTCCGGATCCTTCAGAGCGCGAAAAGGAGACTTGCAATTGACCAATTCCTTACGGTGGAGGATGACCGGCTCATCCGGGTGGGAACCAAAATACCGAACCTTCAATACCTCCATTTCCGGATGGAGCGTGTTACTTACGAAGTCTAAATCAATGATTACCCCGGTGAGACTCAGGAAGCGATGATTCGGATTGTCAGAGCTTCCCAGATCCGGATTGCCAACCTCGTCAATGTACATCCGAAACTTGTTCATGTCCTAAATATCCTCATTTTTTGTTCCACGCAATAATTCGGCCAGCTTGGACGAATACGAGAGGCACTTTGTCTCACCATGATCGAGTGGCAAACTCTGCTATTGACTATGTTGACAAAATAATTTTCCACGGGATCATCAACATTGTTGCATATGCGCCCCGGCCCAAATTCCGGGACAGGTCCGGCAAAACCGCTTCTTCATTCATACTCATTGTATTTCAGGGACTTTCCATGCACTTTTTCTGCCGGATACTTCGATACAAGGGGTCACGTCTGCTTTTGACTTTTCCGCTAGGTATAATCACTTTTTCTTCGATACCGAACGTTTCTTGGTACCGCCCATATTTTTTACGGTGCCGCTTATTCCGACGTTTTGCATTGCCTTTGCCGCCTTGGCCATATCCTTTTGCGGAACTTGCAATACTTTTTGGGGTTTGCCGCTATCCTTATTACTCATGCATTCTTCCATTCCAGTGTTCGGATCAACTCTTTGAAATAATGCCAATTCCCTGTTAGAAATTGATAGCGGCCAGCCACGATACCTGTCGCTATGCCGAGTAGGTCTGCCATCTGGACGATTTCAGCCTCTGAACGAATCCGGCGGATGGCATCGTCATATTTCGAGGGAATCAGAGATTCAGCGGCAAAATCGTTGGCTTGTTTCTCTCGTGGGTCGTCCTGGCTACCATCATTAATCAACAGATCCTTCTTGCTGTCATGCAAAACATGACCGGCTTCGTGAAAGAAAGAGAACCAAAACTTGTCTTCACCTCTGCCCCGTAAACAAAGCAGGATCATGGCCTTATGCGGGGTCAGCCACTTGGTGGCCCCATTCCACGGGACCTTTTTCATCTCCCTGACCATGGCAACGGCCACCCCTGATTCAGCGCAGAGCCGCTTCATTTCCGGTTGAAATACATGAGCAGGTTCACGGATCAGGTATCGTATATGCTTTAAGGCTTTCTTGAAGCGAACTTTGTCAAAGGTCTGGCAGTTTATTGCTCTGGCTTGCAGCTCTCCAAGTCTTATCCAGGCTGAAGCGGGACCTCTCTTGGATTCAAAACAAGGTGACCGGCGGGCAGCCACAGTAGGCGCTTCCCATATCCGACGCCATGCCTCCACACTGCTGACACCATAAAATTTCAACACTTCACGCAACTGCTCAACCGTATCTTTGGGGCGGGGAAGGACGCCTCTTTTCACCAGTTCCGCCACGGGAATTTCTTTTAACCAATCCAGATCATCCTGTAATCTCTCTCGTTCATGAATCCTGGCGAGTTGTTCACGGTACTGAGCCTCAAGATTGTTCCACATGGTGGCGGATACTCCGGTGGCGAGTTCCAGGCGATTGGCGGTTTCATAGGTGATTGGCTGTGTCCCTTTGAAAATGCGGTTTAAGGACTGCACTGTAAGGCCGGTACGCTTGGCGAGTTCTTTCTGGCTCATGCCAAGGGACTCCATGACTTCCCGCAGGGATTCACCTGGTGGAATAGCATAATCAGGCTCAAACCCATATTTTCTTGTGGCCCTGACCATGGCCTCCTCCTTTAGTGAGTATCAACAATTCCGATAATTTCGATCTCTGTTACCCCGGGCCAGTCCAGCCCTCCATCTTCTGTTTCTGGTATAGGATTGTTGGCAGGGATAAACACCAAGCGGTAAGGATGCTCCAGGTCCACAGATAACTGTCCTTTGCGGTTTCCTGCCAGTTCGTGACACCGGGCCGAGGGAAGGCGTGAAATATCATCAAGAGAAATTGCGGCTTTCAGCTCCATCATCCGTTGCTGCAACTTACGCGCCCTTTTAGCCCCCAGATGTCTTTGTGCCTCACGGCTCACAGAGCATAGTTTCTGCAATTTCTTCGTCTTGAAATATATATCCATCAGATTGCCATGTCAACTAAAATTATTAACAAAATATGTTAACAATTGTCTTCAAATGAAAATTGACAGGGGTTTTTCTATGAGTATCCTGAATCAAACCTGTTTGTTGTTTAGACTACAATTTTCCTTTATCCCGATTACTCATCTACGCCGACGGCGTAACGACTCAGCTTTACGCTCTTTTTTCTTGTGAAACAGGTTGTCGGTACCCACTAAAACCTCAATTCTCCCGTAAAAGGCAAGGCCCCATACCTGCCATATAGATAACCTTTTTGGAGGGCCTCACCTTTTCGTGGTTTATAATCGGAAAGGGGATAAAGGCAGGTGGAATTTTCAGCATCCTTTTCGACAAACCAGACATGGTCCCTCCGAAGGAGAGTTTGATCCAGGACAGTGGTGTCATGGGTGGTAAAAACCAATTGGGCGTTGTGACGGTTCGTTTTAGGGTTATGGAGTAAATTCAAAAGAAACCGGATCAGGAGAGGATGCAGGCTTGTGTCCAGTTCATCCACAAAAAAAACAAGGCCCTTTTCCAGGACATCCAGCCACGGGCCTGCCAGGGCAAAAAGCTTTCAGCTTCAGGCTTTCAGCTCTTATGCAACGCAGTATATGGGGTATTTTCAGCGGAATCATGATTCAAACCTTGCACCAACAGGAATCGGCCTGCCCCTCAAGAATTCTGCGCAAGGCATACGCCTCTTCCCAGGCCACTGAAGCTCCCTGATACCCAGACAGCTTTTTCCCGTGGTAATCACCACACCGTCCTCTCCAACACGACAGACTGTACCGGGTTCCATATCCACGGCAGCCATCTCGATTACAAAAGGCGTATAGAGTCTCAGACGCTCACCATTCCAAAGGGTATACGCGCCGGGCCGTGGATCAAGGGCCCGGACCATACATGAAATAAGCGTTGCAGGTTGAGACCAGTCAAGCCGTGCCATCTCCGGCTTGATGGGAGGGGCATAGCTTATGCCCTCTTCAGGTTGGGGTTTCGGTTTTAAAGTGCCCTTGTGCAGTTCATCCAGTGCCTGAACAAGAAGCCTGGCCCCCAATCCTGCCATACGCTCATATAGCTCACCAAAGGTCTCCTCCGGCCCGATTGTTAAGTCTTCCTGAAGGAGCATGGGACCTGTGTCCATCCCGGCATCCATCTCCATAATGGTTATGCCGGTCTCAATATCCCCTTTTATAATGGCCCACTGTATCGGTGCTGCTCCTCGATACTTGGGGAGCAGGGATCCATGGACATTGATAGGCATTATTCGCGGGATATCAAGCAGTTCCTGAGGAAGTATCTGGCCATAGGCAGCAACAACCAGAAGGTCCGGGTCAAGGTCCCGAACCTGACTCAGGAACTCCGGAGAGCGGGCCTTCTCTGGCTGGAGCACAGCAATACCCGCCCTTTCTGCCAGAACCTTTATTGGAGAAGGCATCAACTTCCTGCCCCGCCCCTTTGGTCTATCAGGCTGAGTTACCACAGCCACCACCTGATCCGGACCCTCAATCAAGGCCTTCAGTGCTGGAACTGCAAATTCAGGAGTACCCATAAATACAATTCTATACGAATTCATACTTCCTCAGCTACAGTTACCACGCCGTCCAGGCGCTGCGCTGTCAGTTGGCGCTTTCATGAGTCACATCTCGTAATAAGCGCACCAGTGCCTCCTCCTCGTAGCCGATTTGCTTGACGATCTCTTTTGCCCGAGGGGAAAGCCGCCGATAGCCCCAGTGTGATCGCCGTTTTGTCTCATCCCAACCCTCACGCCGGTAATAGAGCGGCAGGTTGACATCGAAATAGGAGATGCTGTCAGCGTCCTTGAGCAGATCGGAGTCAGGATCGCCGCCCACCTCATGGACCTCTACCAAACGGCAGGCCTCGTCCACGATATGCCGTTCCACGCCACATGCAGTCAGAATCGGGCGCAGTATTTCCGCTCCGTTACGGGCGTGAGCGGCCTTGAAGGCATTGTAATCGTCGAAGTCCGCACGATTGACTTTTGTCTCCTCGATGGCCCGGTCAATGTCGTGGGCCAGCGCCGCTAGCTGCAGAGCATAGCCGGCATCCGGTGCCAGGCGCAGCAGCCACTCCAGGGTGTTGTCGGCGTGACGTAAGTCCTCCGGCACTAGTGAGCCAGCAACAACCAGCCGGATTTTCTGTTTGGCACATTCGACGCTAGTCAACACACGCAAGCCTAACCCGGCGTATGGTTTCGAGATTCATCACAACGGCAATCACCACCAGCACCGGCAGTATCAGATTGGTCACCGCACCCAGAAAGATGAGAAACACCCGCACATCCCTTCCCATCCGCAACCCGGCCCAGCCCCCGGCCTTGATCCGCTTGCGCATCAGATTGTCATACTTGTCCGCTGTGTAACTTAGCATGAACGAGCCGATAATGGCCATGAAACCGGTGAAGAGGACCCAACCGCTCGCTTCCGCCGCCAGCAGGTGCCAAGTCAAGCCGAACAGCAGAAAGGCGTCGGCATAGCGGTCCAGCACCGCATCGAACCAGCCGCCGAAGTCACTGCTTTGATACTTGAGCCTGGCCACTTCGCCGTCGCAACCGTCAATGATGGATGCGAACTGGGCCAGAACACCACCCAGCAGCAGGGCGAGATACCCGCCCAGCGCAAACAGCCCGGCGGACAGCAGAGAACACAGAAACGAGAACAGGGAAATCTGGTTGGGCGTAATGTCAAGTTTCACTAAATGACGGGAAAACAGCACGGAGACAGGGCGGTTCAAATAACGTGATACCGGCCCGTCGTTTGACTTGTCGCGAAGACGATCCAACAGGGCCTTCTCCGCCTTTCTAAAGGCCGCGGGATCGTCCACGTCGATCCAGAAAACGCTTGCAGGAATCGCTTTGGCGCATCCCTCTGCGGCCAGTACCCGCACCGCCCCGGACAGGGTGGTATCGTCTTTTTCCATGCTTTGGTCCAGGGCCTTAAATATGGCGGGGGAGCACAGAAAAACACCGGTATCGAAGCCATTGAAATCGGCCAGTCCCTTGCCGATATCACGGATCTTCCCGTCTTCCACCTTGACGCGCGTGACATCCTCCATATCGACGAGTGGATTGTGGGTGTCTCCGTCCACCCCGAGCACGATCTCCCCATCGGGCAGTGTATGCGCTGTCAATGCGCAAACCATGTGCGGATCGAAGAGGTGATCCGCCATGAGCAGCAAAAAAGGCTCATGCAGAATGTCTCGCGCCTTAAGTACGGAGAGACCATTTCCTTTTTCCCAGTCGTCATTCACCAGCGGCGTAATCCGAATCGCGAGACGTTCCGCCAACCGCTTCAGGAAATCACGGACTTGGTCGCTCTGGTAGCCTGTGACAACATAGAAATCGTCCGTCCCGGCTTCCATAGCATATCGGATCACACGTTCGATAAGGGGAATGCCCAGAATAGGGACGAGGGGCTTACTGTCACCCCTCTGCTGCAGTCGCCTGCCCTTGCCCGCCGCGAGGATCAGGCACTTCATCCCTATCGCCTCAGTCTCCGCTGATAAAATGTTCCGTCATCTGGTAGGCTTCATCGTCTGTGAACTGACGCGGTGGATGTTTGCAAAAATAGGCCGATGGCGCTTCCAGTATGCCGCCCTGTCCCCGGTCCAACGCCAGTTTGGCGCAGCGGATGGAGTCGATCGCCACTCCGGCCGAGTTGGGCGAATCCTCCACCGACAGGCGCAGCTCGAGGTTCATGGGCACATCACCGAACAATTTGCCCTCCATACGGATGAAACAGACCTTGTTGTCGTTCTGCCAGGGCACATAATCACTGGGGCCGATGTGGATGTTGTCTTCGTCCATACGGTGGGCGGCCACGGCCTGTACAGCCTCGGTCTTGGACTCTTTCTTGGAAGCCAGACGGTTGCGATCGAGCATGTTGAGAAAATCCGTGTTGCCACCGGTATTGAGCTGATAGGTACGCTCCAGCTTGACCCCGCGCTTGGCGAATAAATCAGTCAGCGTGCGGTGAACTATAGTAGCACCCATCTGGGCCTTGATGTCGTCACCAATAATGGGGAGACCGGCCTCTTCAAAATGACTTGCCCAGCGTCCTTCAGAATCGCTGGCGATAAAAACCGGCATATTGTTGACGAATGCCAAGCCGGCCTTCAATGCGCAGCCTGCATAAAGCCTGGTCGCCTCCTCGGAGCCGACCGGGAGATAATTCAAGAGGATTTCCGCGCCGGATTCCTTCAGCATCTTAACGACTTCTTCTTCGGTCGGTTCCGGCTCGTCGGCCAGGATAAAGGTGCGCCTTTCGTCGTAATTTTTCATGTGGTCCGAAAACCCGTCCAGAATCCTGCCCATCCGTACGGTGACTCCGGATTTGGGAAGGTCGGAACAGAAAACCGCCGTGCAGTTGGGGACGGAAAAAATGGCCTCATGCACATCGACACCGACTTTACGCTTGTCGATATCGAAGGCCACGACTACCTCGATGTCGCCGGGCTTGTACCCGCCGATTTCCCAATGCATCAGGCCGATGGCGTCTTGCGGGGTCTTTTCCTGGTAGTAGTGGATACCCTGTACCAGGGAACTGGCGCAGTTCCCAACCCCGACAATAGCAATTTTAATATTTCCCATAGCTTACTTGCCTCCTTTATATCCTCTCGATAAATGCGTTCTTCTTGGGAAAAACACTCCGTTTCGTTCGATATTTTTCAGGGCTCGCCACCCCATAACCTGCCTGCGGGGCGATCACTTCCCTTGGATAAGTTGTTCACCGCAATCCACACAGTAGGTGTTCCGTTCACGTCTGCTTTTCGCATGTTTTTCCTCACTACACACTTTAGCGGGAATCTTGTTGTTCACCACCTCGCCGCACATTGGACAAAAGCGCACCGGTGCATTTGGACGCCCATGGTTGAAGTTGGGACAACGGCCTTCTCGCGTCATCATCTTTACTCACCTTCCCCATTGTTTCACCTTTCATTTCGCTGAGGACCAGCGCCATCCGGTATATACTCTACACGGCCACAAATTGCGCTGTTTTTTAATCAGTCAGAATTGCAAAGAAAATTTAAGCTATGAAGGGAACAAAGGGAACGAAGGTCGTGGTGAAAAAACATTACTCCTCTTTGGGGCGGATCTTTGGCCACTTCTTCCTGAAAAGGACCTTTCTTACAGGATTCAAGCGGTCAACAAAACAAACACCGTTCAGGTGATCCAACTCATGCTGTATACACCGGGCAAGGAGTCCTTCAGCCTCAAGTCTGACCTCCTTTCCGTTCCGGTCATATCCCAACAGATGCAGTCTGAGGGCTCTTTTTACAGGGGCCATATAGTCTGGAACACTCAGACAACCTTCTTCACCCACTTCCTCTCCTTCCAATTCTGTGATACGAGGATTTATAAGTACTATAGGATTGGGTTTTTCCTCAGAAGGAGTTACATCCATGACCACGAGTTGCTTGAGCTCACCTATCTGGTTTGCTGCAAGGCCCAGCCCTTTGGCCTTGTACATAATCTCCAGCATCTGGTCGATCAGGCCCTGGAATTCCCCGTCTATTCTATTAACCGACTGGGCCTCTTGCCTTAATATCTCATGCGGATAGATTAGTATCTTCTTCATAACAACAGAATAATAAGGTCTGCAGGCTGACTGAGCAAGCACTACTTCGAATATTATGAGAGCTTATACCTTTAGAAAAGATCTTCTGAGATCCGCGGCCCGGGACTTCCGCTTCCTTTTAAGTCGCGGATACCCGAGGAAATCCGCTCTTTCATTTATAGGAAACCACTTCCAGCTCCATCAAGATGAGCGGGACCTACTTTATCGCGGGGTCTTCACCAGAAAGCAGAGCATGGTACGGTGTTCAAAGATAGTGCGTGTAAGAGAAATCAAAGGGGAGAAACTGATCATAGACGGCCACAACGTACTCATAACTCTTGAAAGTGCCATAAAACGCAGGCCTCTGCTACTGGCAGACGACAATTTTGTCCGGGACATCAGCCGTATATTTCGACGCTTTAGACCCACAGATCGTACAAAGGCCGCCTGGGATCTTGTTGAAGGGCTCCTTTCGGACTATCCGCCATACTATGTTACAGTGCTTCTTGATGCACCCCTTCCCAAGAGTGGAGAGCTTGCGGCAAGAATCAGACAATGGATGAAATACTCAAAAATCAAAGGGGATGTAACTACAGCCGCAAGACCTGAATCATCTCTTCTGGCGCTTGAAGGTATTAAGGCAAGTGCAGACTCGGTAATCATAGACCGTTCCACCAAAGTTTTTGACCTTGCAGGCCACATCATAAGACGGAGATTACATATTAAACCAATGTCAATTCCATAATTGTTGATTAGAGAGATTATGATAGCTCCCTTAACTCCCATAGTAGTTGTATTGGTCTTTGTACTCCTCTTTCCTGCGGTCCTGATAGCAGGCATTATCGATGATTCCGAGAACCGGGTCCACAGACTTGGAAGGCTCTGGGCAAGAATTATCATTAGGACATCAGGCATCAAGGTAGATATTGAAGGCCAGGATAATATACCCATGGGAAAGCCTTCAGTATTCGCCTGCAACCATGCAAGCCAGTTTGACATACCAATATTGTATGAGGCCTTGCCTGTACAATTCCGTTTCGTAGTCAAGAAAGAGCTCTTCAAGATACCCTTTTTTGGCTTTGCTATGCATCACGCAGGTTATGTACCTATTGACAGGTCTGGTGGAAAAGCCGCCCTTCGCAGTCTGCACGAAGCTGCTGAGAGAGTAAAAAAGGGCGCCTCTATAATTATCTTCCCGGAGGGTACCCGCAGCCCTAATGGCCGCTTGAGGCCTTTTAAGACGGGAGGAATACTGATTGCGGTCAGGGCCGGATGTCCTATAGTGCCTGTAGCCATAAGCGGTAGTCACAATGTACTTCCCAAGGGGAGCCTCAGGGTACGTCCGGGCCGGATAAAGGTAACCATCGGCCTCCCTGTCCAGACTGTGGGTACAAAAGGCCCTATCCTCAAAGATATTGTGACAAAAGAAGTGTGGGAGAGCATTTCCTCCATGCTGGAAGAAGAAAATCGCCCAGAACTAAATTGAAGAAAAAACCATAGCCGATTCTGAACATTCATGCCATCCTGGGGACTATCTACCATAGCATTTATACTAGGCCTGATTATCCTCTCCGGTGGGGCCGAAGCTCTCATTAGAGGGGCTATACGCATGGCTCGCCTTTGGAGAATAAGTCCCGTTGTAATTGGTCTCACCATTGTAGCCTTTGGCACATCAGCCCCGGAGATGGGTGTGGCACTGTCTGCAGCCCTCTCCGGTAAGCCTGATATCACCATGGGAAACCTTTTGGGTAGCAACATAGCCAATACAGGACTGATTTTGGGGCTTGGGGCCTTGCTTACTCCCCTGTCTGTCCGTCTAAGGATGCTCAAAATAGAGATACCCTTATTAATAGTGGTAAGCACGGCTCTATGGGCATTTGCAGCAAAAGGCCATCTGGGGCGCCCGGCAGGACTGCTCTTACTCATCACCTTTATAGCCTATTGCCTGACCTTGTATCGTCACAGCCGAAAAAAGCCCTATACACTCCAAATAGAATTCGAAAAGTCTCTCAGGGACAAGGATTCCTTTTGGTTTGACCTTGTACTGGTTATAGCGGGCTTGGCAGGGCTGGTTATCGGTTCCAAATCATTGGTTTGGGGGGCTGAAAACATTGCCATGTATCTGGGTATACCCGAACTCATAGTGGGCCTGAGTCTGACAGCCGTAGGGACCTCCCTGCCTGAACTTGCCACAACAGTGGCAGCGGCCCGTAAGGGCCAGGCTGACCTGATCCTGGGAAATATAGTGGGGAGCAATCTATCTAACCTGTGTGCCGTACTTGGCATCACGGCTTGTATTACCCCAATTGATATAAACCCGGACATGCTCCACCGGGATTTTCCCGTACTGATGGCCTTCAGCCTGGTTCTATTGCCTGTCATGAGGATTGGGATGAAAGTGACTCGATGGGAAGGGGCAGCCTTGCTACTCTCTTACAGCGTGTATGTTGCCTTCCTGGCCGTCTTCTGAATATAAAGAGCGTCGAATAGTTGAGTCGTTGAGTCGAAAAATAAGCATGTTAAATCAGTATATTAGACCTTCGACTACATCAAGTGTCCATTTTTTGTGCAAACGATATAAATTCAAACAATAATAACCACTTAACTACTCAAGCACTTAGCCACTTAACGAGGTCTGGAATAGGGACAACAGCTATGCAGAATAACAAGAGAGTAATGACCCTGCCTGAGATGCTCAGGAACTCGGCCGCCGAGTTTGGAGACCGGCCCGCACTTATTGCAAGAGAACCTGGGGGAGACAGGGTTATCACCTTTGATGAACTTGGCAGTAAAGTTGAATCTTTGGCCAGGGGGTTGATAGCTAATGGTTTACCCAAAAACGGAAAATGCGCGATACTTGGCCCAAACTCCCCTGAATGGGCCAGTGCCTATCTGGCCATTACCTCTGCCGGCGGAATCTGTGTACCCATAGACTCTCAGTTAACCGAAAACGAGATACTACATCTAATGGCTGAGGCCAAGGTGTATATGGCCTTTGTGGCTCCCAAATTCCTGGACTGCGTGCTCGATACCTCCAAGGGCTTTCCAAAACCAAAACAGGTGATAGCCATGACCCTGGATGCCAAAGGCATCCCAAGAGATGTAATGCCCTTTGAAGAACTCTTCAGGCAAGGACAACGAGCACAGGGCCCTTTACCACACAGGGTACCAGAGGACTTGGCCGCTATAATCTACACATCAGGGACGACCGGCAGGCCTAAGGGCGTCATGCTAACCCACGGCAATATATTTTCTGATATAGCTGCCTGCCATCAGGTAATGGAATTCAAGCAGGAGCGCTTCCTCTCGGTCCTGCCGCTGCACCACACATTCGAGTGTACCGCGGGCTTTCTCCTTCCCATATACAGCGGTTCCACAATCACCTTTGCCCGGAGTCTCAAGTCCCGCTATATACTGGAGGACCTGAAGGTCAGCCGGGCCACTGTGATGTTCGGTGTCCCTTTGCTATTCCAGAAGATGCTGGAGGGAATCTATAAGGGCATTAACCGCATACCTGCTGCAGAAAAAGCATTTCACATACTTATAAAGGCAGTCAAGGTGGGTGAAAAACTGGGTATAAAGAACCTGGGCACTTACTTCTTCAAGGATATCAGAGAACTGGCCGGGCTCGGTTCCCTTCGCTTTCTGGTGGTTGGGGGTGCCCCGCTTATGCCAAAAATCCCCAGGGAATTCAGGTGGCTGGGGATCAAGATGTTCCAGGGCTACGGGCTTGCCGAGGCAAGTCCGGTGCTTACCTTCAATCCTGTGGATAGACCAGTGGATAAAAGCATAGGCAAACCACTTTCAGGTGTAGAAGCAAGGATACTTGAACCGGACGAGACTGGCGTTGGGGAACTTACATTTAAAGGCCCAATGATTATGAAAGGCTATTATGAAGACCCTGGGGCCACGCGGGAGGTGCTGGACTCAGACGGCTGGCTGAAGACCGGGGATCTGGGATATCAGGATGAAAAAGGCTATCTATACATCTGCGGGAGGGCCAAGAACCTCATTGTCACTCCTGCCGGGAAAAACGTCTACCCCGAGGAGATAGAGGCCGGGATCAACCAGAGTCCCTATGTGCTGGAATCAATGGTCTATGGCCATAATAAAGGGAGTGGGGAAGAAGTCCGTGCAGTGATAGTTCCTAACTACGAGGTTATTGGCGAATACTCTCAAGGAAAACACCTGAGCGATCAGGATGTACACAAGCTCATATCCAAAGTAGTCAAAATGGCAAACAATAAGCTGGCTACTTACAAAAGGGTCAATTCTTTCACTTTGATAGATGAAGAACTCCCCAAGACCTCTACCAGAAAGATCAAACGCCACCTCTTCAAAGAACCTCACGCGGCTAAGAAATGAAACTCTATCATGATTGACTGGTCTTCAGATCTCAATCCAACTCAGTTTAAGGCCGTAACACACAGAGTCGGCCCACTTCTTGTTGTTGCAGGACCCGGCACAGGCAAGACCAGGGTCCTCAGCTACCGAATCGGACACCTGATAGAAACAGGCACTGCCAGACCTGAACAGATACTTGCCATGACCTTTACCAACCAGGCCTCAAAGGAGATCTCCGGGCGCGTATCCCGGCTCTTATACAGCGAATCCTCCACAGAGCACAAACAAAATAGGCAAACAACTCCCAGAGTAAGCACATTTCATGGCTGGGCACTTGGATTTTTAAAAGAAATCTTGGGTGAAGACGCGCGTCTTCCCATAGACGAGAAAGATGCCAGGGACCTTTGCAGGGAGGCAGCAAGGGAGTTGGGGTTATCAAATGCAAAACCGCAAGGACTTTATGAACGTATCTCAAAGGCCAAGCAGCACTTCCCCCCAAGGATGAATGGAGACGAAGACTTGAAGGCCCTGTATCAGACTTATCACGGGCTCCTTGAAAGATACGGTCTCTGGGACTATGACGACCTTCTCCTGGAGACCTTGCAGCTCCTCGAACTTACTGAAATCAGGGCCAAATTCTATAGGGACTTTCCCTTTGTTCTGGTAGACGAATTCCAGGACATAAGTCCGGCCCAGTATACCCTGATCAAGTCCATGGCAAGAAAAGACGGAAATATCACAGTAATCGGCGACCCCAACCAGGCCATTTACGGGTTCAGAGGCGCAAGCCCTGAATTCATTCATCGTTTCAGCATGGATTTTAAGGACGTAAAAACCGTGGTTCTGGATACTGTCTACAGGTGTCCCCAGGTATTTCTCGATGCTGCAACAAGTATCACAGGAGACAGATCGGCTGTCCGTCTGAAATCTGTCAAGGATAGGACGCCGAAAATCAGGATTAAACCTTTTGGAGATCCCACGGCTGAGGCAAAATGGATGGCAAGGACCATTGAACAGATAGTAGGGGGACTCAGCTTTGCTTCACTTGACAGCGGCGCTGCCGGTGGTAACACCCTGAGAAGCCTTTCAGATATAGCAGTACTTTTCAGGACCAAGGCATTGGGAAACCCGGTTGCCGAGGCGCTATCAAGACAAGGGATACCCTTTCAGCGGGCAGACACCCCTGATCCGCTTGCCCAAAAAGAACTTCGCTCTATATGGCGCCTCTGGGAAGCCCTGAAGGGACGAACTGTCCGGTATCATTTGGCAAAACTCCCGGGGGGTAAGGATTTTTGGAACAGAAAACTTTTGGACTTAAAACCGGGCCTCCAGGGCAAAGATGGGCCTCAACTCCTGAGTTACATAATCGATATTCTTGATCTCGACCCAAACAGGCCTCTTCTCAGGGCCCTTGCGCGTGCCGTCAAGAGACATCCGCATGTGGACTCCCTTGCAGTCCTGCTTCGTGACGAGGCCGACATGCTGGATATCAACATAGAAGCCGTGTCCCTGCTTTCGATTCATGCGGCCAAGGGCCTTGAGTTCCCGGTAGTCTTCCTAATCGGATGTGAAGCAGGGATACTCCCATGGAAAGAAGCAGATCCAGAAGAAGAGAGGCGACTTTTTTACGTAGCCCTTACCAGGGCATCTGAAGAGATATACATAAGCCATGTGAAACACCGAAGGCTCTTTGGACAGATGATGCATGGCGGCCCAAGCCCTTTTATTGCTGATATCCCTGAAAGACTTATGGTAAGAGAACAGGCCCAAAAACCCAAAGCACCCCGAAGGCCGAGGCAGAAAAAACTCTTTTAATAACTGAGTCCGCTGAAAATACCCCATCTGCTGCGTTGCTTCAATTTTCCAGCCCATGCGACGTACGCTAAACAGACTGCACTTGGTATCGTGTTGTATGGGCATAAAAAAGGAGGCCCCGGCGGGTTTAAGCCGAAGCCCCACAAGAGGAGAAGAAGGGCTTTGAAAAGCCATTCTGAGGAGGTATTTAAATCATCGGCAAAACATCTGATCGACTTTAATTTTTTTAACCAATTTCTTTATTTTTCGCTTGCTTTAGGGCAGGAATGGAAAGAGAAATAAGCCATGTGCTATTGGGTTTTATTCTGCCATGTGGTAAATTATGTAAAAATATCATACTACAGGACACCAAGTGCAATCTGTGCCAAGGAGATTCTACGTTCGTGAAGATAACTACCTCTGAAATTGAACATGTAGCCCACTTGACCCGGCTCAGCTTTGATCCATCTGGAATTGAAAGCTTCAGCAGACAACTAAACGACATACTAGGATATATAAGCAAATTAGAAGAACTGGATACCAGCCAGGTTGAGCCTACCACTCATGCCCTGGAACTTACGAATGCCTTTAGAAAGGACGAGGTAAAGCCCTCCTTGCCAGTTGAGAAAACGCTCTCCAACGCACCGGAACAGGAAGGGGGGGGGTTTGTGGTGCCAAAAATCATCTGATGAGCTGATTGAGCAAGTACAAGATGCCAAGTCTGATCGATCTTAGCATTCATGAGCTTCACGACCTCCTCATCAAGAGAGAGGTTTCAGCAGTTGAGGTCACAAGGGCCTATCTGGACAGGATAGGTGAAGTTGATCCAAAAATCAGGGCCTATCTGATAGTGACTGCCGATCAGGCCCTGACCCAGGCAGAAGAAGCGGACAGACGCCTTAAAAAGGCAGACGATGTTACTCCTCTTACGGGAATTCCTCTGGGCATTAAGGATGTTATCTGCACACGAGGGGTAAGGACCACGTGTGCATCTAAAATACTTGAAAACTTTGTGCCGCCCTATAATGCCACAGTAATGGAAAGGCTCGAGGCCCATGGGGCGGTAATGCTGGGCAAACTCAACATGGATGAGTTTGCCATGGGTTCATCCACGGAAAACTCTGCCTATCATCCTACCCACAATCCTTGGGACCTTGAAAGAATCCCTGGTGGATCAAGCGGTGGTTCGGCTGCATCTGTTGCTGCCAGGGCCTGTGCAGGCTCACTGGGCTCGGATACAGGCGGATCGATACGTCAGCCGGCTTCACACTGTGGTGTTGTAGGTCTGAAACCTACATACGGCACGGTATCGAGGTTCGGCCTTGTGGCCTTTGCCTCTTCACTTGACCAGATAGGACCCATTTCAAGGGACGTTACCGATTGCGCACTGCTATTGAACTCCATATCCGGCCATGACGCCAGGGACTCCACCTCTGTACCCAGAGACGTACCTGACTACACCGGCTCTCTGATACCAGGTCTTAAGAATTATACTTTAGGAATTCCCAAGGAATATTTTATTCCAGGCCTTGACCCGGAGGTGGAAAAGACCGTTAAGCAAGCCGTTTCCTCTCTGGAATCCCAGGGAGCCAAAGTGGTGGAGGTAAGCCTTCCTCACACAGAGTATGCTGTTGCTACATACTACATTGTCGCCCCTGCCGAGGCCTCTTCCAATCTCTCCCGCTACGATGGAGTAAAGTACGGATTACGTGCCTCGAACTATAAAAACCTCATGGATATGTATAAAAAAACCAGGTCTCAGGGTTTCGGCCCGGAGGTCAAGAGGAGAGTAATGATAGGGACCTATTCCCTTTCAGCCGGATACTACGACGCATATTATAAAAAGGCCTCTCAGGTTCGGACTCTTATCACCCGGGACTTTAAAAAGGCATTTGAACAATGTGATGTGATTACTGCGCCTGTTGCCCCGACTACAGCGTTTAAGCTTGGAGAGAAAGCAGACGACCCACTTCAGATGTATCTATCTGATATTTTTACAATTCCGGTAAATTTGGCAGGCATCCCTGGGATTTCTGTGCCCTGCGGATTAAATAGCAGCGGGCTCCCCATAGGACTTCAGCTAATGGCAGGACACTTTGAGGAAACAAAGCTCCTCACTGTTGCGTATAACCTGGAGCTGGCTCTAGGCCGCTGTGAGAAGTGGCCTATACTCTGACGCTCTTCCCTCTGGCCCACCAGAGGATTATTCCAAACACAAGAAACCCGAGGCTCAACAACTGCCCCATGGTTACCCAGCCCCAAAAGACATAACCCAGTTGTGGATCCGGTTCTCGAAAGAATTCAACCACTATACGACATACGGCATAGAGGACCAGAAAAAGGGCCAGTTTCCTCCCATATGGCCAGGCTCTGTGGCGAAGAGGCCATAGAACGATAAAGAGCAAAAGCCCCTCAAGCAGGGCCTCGTAAAGCTGAGACGGGTGCCGGGGCACTAGCCCTCCCTGGGGAAAGACCATGGCCCAGGGCACATCTGCAGGACAGCCGAAAAGCTCCCCATTAATAAAATTCCCTATACGTCCCAAACCGAGGCCTACTGGCACTGTGACCACAAAGCGATCAGACCACTTCCAGAAATCTAAACTATGACTCTTACAATATATCCATCCGGAAAAGACAATTCCTGCCACTCCTCCATGAAAGGACATACCTCCGTGCCATACAGCAAATATCTCTAAAAGATGCTCAAGATAGTAGGAAAAGTTGTAAAATAGCACATAGCCCAATCTGCCTCCCAAAATAATCCCTAAAACCAGAGAAAATAAAAGCCCTTCCAGTTGACTCAATTGAGATGCGGCGGAAGGCCCATGATATCGGGAGCCGGAAGGGACATTTTGACACTCTTCAAAAATTTGCTTTCGCACCAACAGGTAAGCGGCCCCGAAACCGAGCAGGTACATAAGACCGTACCAGCGAATACCTATTGGACCAATACGGATTATTACCGGATCAATATCCGGAAAAGAAAGCATAAACCTTAGTCTTTCTCCTTGTGATCGCTAAGCGTGATGACTCTCGAGCCGCCGGTGGGCTTAGGTTGGTCCGGTCCTTGATCCTTAGTGATTTTCCGAGGGGAGACACCCTGCTTAAGTAAGACAGCCTTTAACAGATTATGATACTGCTGAATCAGCTTAGGATTAATGTCTGACTCCACGACAAAAAAGGATGCCCTGCTCCGCTGTATTCGGATAGAGGATACAGTCATGGCTGTGAGAACGTGGGGATGCACAACAGGACCACGCTGCTGATCATATAACACGGAACACGGGAAGTAGAGATCAAAAAAAGCTGCCTTTTCCAGAGCAAAAAGAACGGTCTCGGTCTGACGGTTGTATCTGATCTCTCCCATTATCAGTCCGAGCCCATCTACTTCTATCAGAACCAACTCTTTGGCATTTTGATGTAGCTTCATACGTGGATCTCCTCAGATTCTGATATTAAATGCCTGATACGTTGAGGACGCTGCTTCCTTCTGCGGGATTTCTTTAAAGGCTTTGGTCCCGAACGGAGATGTGGATCAGGACCAATAACTGGTTGCCCCAAGATCTCCTGTACTAAATCATAAAGCATGACAGACTCCCGGAATGTGGCCTTGTTCCAAACACGCTTGGGCCACTTACCCTTTGAAAGACACATGGAAATATTCCACTGGCTGGACAGGATCTGAACTGCTACGTCTCTTACGGATCTCCTGAAGTCATACGGAGAGAGAACTTCGCTCAACAGGGATCTCACTTCATGAGTAGGCCACTTCAGACGCTCAACCTTGAGAGCCTGCCACTCCGGTGTTACACATAGTCCGGGGTACACAAAGAAAGTCAACATCAATGCCTCACTGACTTCAACACCGTCATTTACCATACGATCAAGATACCCCAGAAGCCCAAAAAGCAGCTTTCGAACCAGACCCTTATCCTCACTCTCAAGGGCTGAAGCATAACCAGAAAAAACCGAGGCAAACAGCCCGCTTTTAATCATGAGCTCGGCCCATGCCCTGCTGTATCCGGAACTTAAATCCTTTAGCCACTCGTCCCTTACCCTCGAAATCGCACAAAGACGAATCTTACCACTGTGCCTGAGCAGGCTCTCCCATGTATTGGTCTCTATTGTAAAACCCGTCCTGGCCGCGTGTCTTACAGCACGCATCATCCTCACAGGGTCCTTCAGACATCTGTGTGCTGGATCATCACCTATGACCCTGATGATACCCTGCTTAAGGTCTGCCATGCCCCCTACGTAATCAATTATACTGAAATCTGCGATATTGTAAAAAAGCCCGTTGATGGTGAGGTCTCTTCGAAAGGCATCCTCCTTGGGAGAGCCAAAGATATTGGTGTCCTCTATCCCTTCACTTGTAGCTTCCCGGTCATCGTGTTCACTCCGGCACCTGAAGGTTGACACCTCAATTATTTTCCCACCTCGGAAATACACATGAACCAGCCTGAAACGCCGGCCTATGATCCGGCTGTGACGAAAGAGCTTCTTCAGTTCTTCCGGCCTGGCGTTCGTTCCGATATCAAAATCCTTTGGACGCCTGCCAAGAAGTAAGTCCCTCACACTCCCGCCAACAAGATAGGCTATGTAGCCGTTGTCCTTCAAGCAGTAAAGGACCTTCAATGCCTCCCTATCTATATCTTTCCGGCTAACACAGTGTTCTGGACGTGGAATTATCCTGGGATGGTGTTCCAGATCCTTAAATAGATCGGGTTGCTCAGCGGGTAACCGCTGGACCGGCTGTGCAGATAAAGTGGGCCTCTTTTTGCGGAACCCCTTTCTACGACTGAATTTATTGGCTTTTGATGAGGGTTTTGACATAAATAACGCAAGGCTTGTTTCTACGTAAGTTGAGCGATTAGCCTTTAGCGGTTAGCTATTAGTTTAATGATTGCAGAACGTTTTGCTATTACATATTTTCACAAATTAGGTGTTTCCTGATTAACGTAATACCTTGATTTTTCAAAGCTAAACGCTTATAGCTTATAGCTTATAGCTTATATATTTTCTAAGAGCTAAGCCTCTCATCTATCAATTCAGCTACCCTTTCACCGGACAATAACATGCCCCCGAAAATGGGTCCCATGCGAAATGAACCAAAGGTGGCATTAGCTGCCATGCCAGCAACAAAGACACCCGGAAAGGCCTCCTTGGTATTCTCCAACGTAGTATTCTCGGCAACCTGTGCCCACATGGACCGCTCTCCCATTATCTTCCCCGTATCTGTGAGAAGCCTTGCGCCTGTTTTATTCTGTATAACCCTGAGAACCTCTGTGTCATGACCGGTGCTCTCTACAATATATCTGGCCCTAACAGCCAAGGGATCCACATGGAATCCCGCTATATCCACGGCAGTCCAATTGATCACCAGGCCGGTGACCTTGTTCTCCCGGACCAGCACGTCCTCTACGGTCATAAGATTGAAAATTCTGGCACCGGCTTTACAGGCAAGGCTGGTTAATGTTGAAGTACACTCCACAGAATCGGCTGTGTAATATCCGTCTCCTGCATCCTCTACAGAAATGCCGAGATCTTCAAGGATAGCAGCCCCTTGCTCTTGAACTACTATCTCATTGAACATCATGCCACCGCCCCACA
The DNA here is from genome assembly GCA_030262715.1 of Deltaproteobacteria bacterium. Classification (GTDB taxonomy): domain Bacteria; phylum Desulfobacterota; class Dissulfuribacteria; order Dissulfuribacterales; family UBA3076; genus UBA3076. The sequence continues at coordinate 41,255 of JAJSZR010000001.1, read as the reverse complement.
TTCCTCCGCCAATACTGAGTTTCCTCTCAAAAACAGCTACCTTGTGGCCCTTCCGGGCAAGACGCAGAGCTGCCATTAGACCTGATGGACCAGCACCTACTATAGCGGCATCCAGTTCAAGATAGTCAGAGAACTTGGCCATAAAACGACTCAAAATAGCGCGGCTAATCTTAATTTCATCCAAAAACATATATTTTAACCCTCCAAAACTTATCGACCAAAACACATTACTGTGATCCGGCAAATATGCAATATCAGCATAGTGGCTTACTGAATAGAATATAGATCATGAGAACAGCTTTGATTGGATTGAGCTTTGCCAAAAGGACTAATTATATGATATCATGATTTTTGATTTCAAAGAAAACACGGAAACTACCCATCAGGACTTTTTTGCTATGATTCGACTAACTTAAATAACGTATATCGCCGATGGTCGTCAAGCATAAATCTTAAATATGGAAGGAAACATTTTCTGTTAATAAACCGACACATATTATATGCGCTACCATAGAAGCTGGGACAAATTTATCCAGAAAGGAGTAAAAAAATGAAGGGGTTAGGCATTACTGTCACTGAACATCTGTTGATTCACCAGAAAGAATCCCCCGCAGCCACAGGCCGGCTGACAAGGCTTTTGCAAGAGCTTATCTTCGCGGCGAAGATCATATCCCGAGAGGTCAATAAGGCGGGGCTTGTGGACATCCTGGGTCTCACGGGTGATATCAATGTGCAGGGGGAACGTGTACGCAAGCTGGACGATTTTGCAAACCACGTGCTTATCTATAGGATGGAGCGATCTGGTGTCGTCTGTGCCATGTCCTCTGAAGAAAACGCCGATATCATAACGGTCCCGGAAGACCTGCCTAAGGAAGACTATCTCCTGACCTTCGATCCCCTGGACGGCTCATCCAACATCGACGCAAATGTCAACATCGGCACGATCTTCTCGATCCATCGAAAGGTAAGTGACAGGCCCTATGTAACCCTTGACGACTTCCTCCGCCGTGGGTCGAAGCAGGTGGCGGCAGGCTACTTCATTTACGGTCCCAGCACAATGCTGGTCTATACAACAGGCAAGAGTGTGAATGGCTTTACCCTTGACCCGTCAGTAGGAGAATTTCTGCTCTCTCACCAGAATATCAAGATCCCTGAAAGGGGAAAGGTTTACTCTGTCAACGAGGCATATACCTGTTACTGGGACGAAAGGACAAAAAAGGTAGTGGATTATTTCAAGAGCCAGGAAAATGAGAGAGGAAAGCCTTACGCAGCCAGGTATATTGGTTCTTTTGTGGCTGACTTCCATAGAAACCTCCTATATGGCGGCATATTCATGTACCCGGCTGACAAGAAAGACCCTGCAAAGCCAAGGGGCAAGCTGCGCCTTTTGTGCGAGGTTGCTCCAATGGCCTATATTTTGAAGCTGGCGGGCGGGGCTGCCACAGATGGTGAACAGAATATTTTGGACATAAAGCCCTCAGCCCTCCATGAGAGGGTGCCAGTCTTTTTGGGCAGCAAACTGGATGTGGAAAAGGCTACGGATATCATGCAGGGCAAGGATTAGAAGCCTCTTTGCAAAACACCAGACCCTTGCCTTGAGACGGTAAAATGATCATATTGGGGGATAGACATATTCCCTGAAGAGCTATTGCTCTGAAATCAATTTACTTTATGAAAAGCCTCTGGAGGATTATTTAACAGCATGTACAATACGTTTAAGACATTCATTTTTTTGGCTGCCCTCACGGCTCTCTTTCTATTCGTCGGAGGGGCACTGGGTGGCCGCTCAGGTATGACCGTAGCCCTGGTAATGGCCGGCGTGATAAACTTCTTTGCTTACTGGTACAGTGACAAGCTTGCCCTGAAGATGAGCAGGGCCAGGGAGGTCTCTGAAGCAGAGACCCCTCAGCTCCATTCTATAGTAGCAGGACTTGCAGAGAAAGCCGGGATACCTAAGCCGAAGGTTTACCTCATAGCCCAGCAGACTCCTAATGCCTTTGCCACTGGGCGAAACCCTGATCACGCTGCGGTCGCGGTCACAGAGGGTATCCTGCGGCTCCTCAACCGAGAGGAGTTGGAAGGGGTACTGGCCCACGAATTCGCCCATATCCGCAACAGGGATATACTGATCAGCTCCATAGCTGCTGTCATTGCAGGGGCCATAAGCTATATTGCCACTATGGCCCAGTGGGCCATGCTGTTCGGGGGTTTTGGCAGATCCGATGACGATGAGGGTGCAGGCGGTCTGGTAGGAGGACTGATCATGATGATCATAGCGCCCATAGCTGCAGCCCTTATTCAGATGGCCATATCCAGGAGCAGAGAGTATCAGGCTGATGCCACAGGGGCCAAAATATGTAACCATCCGATGTCCCTGGCCAACGCCCTTAAAAAATTGGATGAATGGAATCACCGTCTGCCCATGGAGGTAAACCCAGCAACTGCGCAAATGTATATCGTTAACCCCCTCACAGCCGCGTCAGTTGCAAAGCTGTTCAGCACTCACCCTCCCATCCAGGAACGTATACGCAGGCTTCACTCCATGGCCGGACATCAGGAAGGGATATAAAAAATATGGAAAATAGCGGGTGAACTGGTTTCCCGCAGCCCTCTTGACTGCTTTGGCCACTGCCACAGGAGATACTATCCTGAAGGCCTGGTTTGCCCATCTGTCTCCAGGGAGTATGGCTATAGTGAAATCTACTGCCCCAATTCCATTTTTGCTGCCCCTGCTCCTCGCGATATCCTGGCCGGAAACTGACCTGGTTTTCTGGCAAACAGTGGGCTTTCTGGTCCCTTTTGAGATCCTTGCCTTGCTATTATATATGCAGGCACTCAGGGTCTCTCCACTGTCGCTCAGCATACCCTTCCTCGCCTTCACTCCTGTATTCATTGTACTGACCGGCTGGCTGGTTCTGGATGAAAAGGTGACCACGGCGGGACTCCTGGGTATACTGTGTACTGTAACCGGGGCCTATGTCCTCCATATCAAAGCCAGCAGGAAGGGGGTTCTTGAGCCATTAAAGGCCATTGCCAGAGAGCAAGGATCAAGGCTCATGCTGGCAGTTGCCGGGATATACAGCCTTACTTCCGTACTGGGAAAAAAAGCGATTCAACACTCTGATCCGGTATTCTTTGCCTGTTTTTATTTTGTGTTACTGGGGATAGTCACTCCGTTGAGCCTCGGGGCACTCCGCTGGGTAACCAATGGGTTTGGTTCAAACGATAAACAATCAGGCCCCCTATGGCCCCTTAAAAAAACCGGCAGAAATCCATGGGGCGCCTGGTGGGCAATTGGTCTTACCCAGACAATAATGGTACTCAGTCACATGTGGGCAATTCATCTGATCACAGCAGCCTATATGATTGCCGTAAAAAGGACCAGCCTGATCTTCAGTGTCATTTACGGAAAACTTATATTCAAAGAAAAAGAGATCACCCAACGCTTAGCCGGAGCAAGTCTAATGGTGCTGGGTGTGGGAATCATAGTTTTGGCAGGTTAATAATGAAAAACATATATAAACAGTCTTGGCTGGAGGAACGAAGAGACCTCTTTGTAAAGAACGTGTTGAGAGACTTCATTCATTCATACGCCTTTTTCCTGGAAATTGAAAAAAAATACAGAGATAAAGGTATCTCCTTTCAAGGTCTGGACAATTGGGTTGGGACACAAAAAGATCGAGGGACACTATGGGTATTAAAGGATACCTGCCACCGCCTCTGGAAAGATATTGACCCGAACAATCAACCAGAACCATTTTTCTTCGACTGGATGGTTGGGGCCATATTCCATGAGGCCATGAAGCTAAAGGAAAATGTCTACATGGTAGATCGCTATCATCCTGCCTATCAGGTTGCCTCGACGACCACTACTTACGATTGGCAGGAAAACTGCCAACAGTTCTTTGAAGAGACACTGGAAGACATACAGCGTGGAATAAACAGACTCGAAGACCTTTTCGTGTATGCTGCTGAACATCTGAAATCACTGCTCCTGACTGAGCGAAACAACTCTTTACTCGTACAATTTATGCTCGAACATAAGTCAGACATAAATAAACTCTGGCAAAAAAGCGGTGGACTGAATCAGACGCTTGATGCCATGTTCCCTTCAGGTCTTGACGAGGCTTACTGCATGACAGGGGAAAGTTATCTGGAAGGCAGTTGGTACGCAGAAGCTCGGATGGCCTTTGTTGAGGCCCTTAAGATAAATCCGGACTGCGGAGAGGCAAAATCCGGACTGAGAATTCTGGAAAAACGCCTGAAGGAATTAGCTCATATGTTAGAGAGGGAGTATAGTTTGGCAAATTCGAATCAAGGTCAAGGCCATGGTCTTTCAGACAGTGAGACCTTCGCTACAAAATCGAAATATAAAATGGCTGGGGGACTAGGATTCGAACCTAGATAGGCAGATTCAGAGCCTGCAGTCCTGCCATTAGACGATCCCCCAGCAGAATATTTAAGTGAGCTATATAGAAATTTTAGGATTATAAGTCAATATCCATAATTATTATTCGGCATCCTTCACGACAAGTCAAAAGTAGTTACCATTTGTTGATCTTGTATTTTGGCAGTGAAATTTGAAACTTGAAACTTGAAATTGGGAAAAACACAAAGATGTAAATGCGTTACCTAATTTCAAATTTCCAGTTTCGATATCGGCATTCAATTCGATAATACACACTTTTTCGAAAAAAATGTAAACTGGTAAATGAAGGAAGCCCATTATTCAATAACAAAACTCGCATATCCAACGACCTGTGTATAGTCTCCTGTCACGTCGCCGGACGTAGCATATCGAATCAGTTTAGCGGAACTTGCTCCTAATACCAGAGACGCCACCAGAGTTACAGTAGTCGGTATTACTCCACACATTGATATATTATGTCCTCTTACGGTTTCCAAAAGACCCTGGGGGTCTAAGGCGAGGATTTTATCAATAGCGAGGCGATCTTTGGACTGGGCCTGCTCCTGGGGCTCATAATGAGTCATGTCGGTGCTGGCAACCAACAATACAGGTTTTCCTGCCTGTTTCACCGCTTCTGCTATTGTAGAGCCTATCTCTTTACATACAGCAAAAGGCAGGTTCTTAAGACAAACAGGAACTATACTCAAATTTGGCTGACGGTATTGCAGGAATGGTATCTGGACCTCCAGTGAATGCTCGTAAGTATGTGCCAGTGCATCATCTTCAAGATAATCAGAGAATTCGACCATCTGGGCTGCAAGGTTTTCTGAGATGGGGACAGTGCCCATAGGCATAGACCATGCCCCCTTGGTCATTACTGCTGCCGGAGATCCAACTCCTGTATGGCTCGGACCCAAAATGACAACGGTTTCAGGTACATCGACCTGGGCATAAGCTCCTCCGGCCACGGCCCCGGAATACATATAACCGGCATGAGGCGCAACTATAGCCTTTGCGGATCTTGCTTCCTTTATAGGACCTATTAACTTACCAAGCTCATAGTGAAGCCGGATAGGATTTCCATCATAAAACTGGTCAGCTACAGCAGGTTGGCGTATCATGGTTTAATATCCTCCAAAAGAACAAATAGGTGCCAAAACAGGCCAAAAAAGAAATTTTTCACGCAAAGGCGCAATTTGTGACTGTGTAATGTATAATATTATGAGTTGTGACTAAACCAGTGTCAAGAAACACACTGCAGGCCGAGGAGCTTAAAAGTCTCATCACGCATTATCAGATTCGGGACTCTGTCATAAATACTAATCTGGATGCAAAAACAAGAAAAAAAATCCTTAGAAGGGCGAGGGTCGTCGGCCACGAAGTCTATTATTACAAAAGGGCTGACAGGCTTATGCCCCTTGCTAAGCAGGCTATACTCCAAGCCGACAGTAATGGAACTGATCTGTCATCTGGCTGCGTCTGGTGGGCAGACTCTCTTGTCCAGGCCCGGGGCAGAATAGGACGAAACTGGTGGGCTCCCAAGGGGGGGCTATATTTATGTCTGGCCCTGTATCCATCACTTCTTACTGAGAATTGGTCTTTTTACAATTTGGGGATAGGAGTGGCTATTGCCCAAGTCTTGAGGGAGAGAGAAGTCTTTTCAAGTATCCGCTGGATTAATGACATATTAATAAAGGGGCGCAAGATAACCGGCATTCTCGCAGAAGCAGTCAGGGCACCCAATTCCGGTCAGACATATCTCCTCTTTGGCATAGGGATCAACGCAAATATAGAGACTTTTCCTGAAGACCTCGTATTTGCCACATCTCTTTCCATAACTACAGGTAAACACTGGCCCACAAAAGAGCTTGCAGCCCAAATCCTGGCACGGATCGGCTGGATCTTCGGACTTATTCACCAATGGGAATCCGACTGCCTGAATACTGAACCTGGCTACCTGCCCCAAAACCCTGTAATAAGAGACTGGAATCTCCTGAGCGACACTCCGGGGCGCAGGGTGATCTATGGCCTGAATGCTGAAATCAATCCAGAGCTTGAAGCCTTAGCTCAAGGACTTGCACCTGACGGAAGCCTCAAACTAACCCTGGATAATGGCGAAGAGGTCAGAATTAATTCTGGAGAAATTCGTTACACTGAAGCCTGATCCTGCAAGTATGCCTCGATAAACGGATCCAGATACCCGTTCAGCACTTCACCCACATTGCCTATCTCTAAGCCTGTGCGATGGTCCTTGATTAGTTGATAAGGTTGGAGCACATAGGACCTGATCTGGCTTCCCCAAGCTATCTCCTTCTTCTCCTCATGGGCCTGTTGCCTCTCCGTATCCTTCTTTGCCCTTTCTCGTTCGAAGAGCCTGGCCTGCAGGATCTTCATGGCAATAGCCCTGTTTCTATGTTGGGACCTCTGATTCTGACACTGGACAACTATCCCGGTTGGTAAGTGAGTGATGCGGACAGCGGAACTTGTCTTGTTAACGTGTTGCCCACCGGCTCCACTAGCCCGGTATGTATCTATACGTAGATCCTTTTCATTTATATCCACTTCAATGGTCTCATCCAGCTCTGGAGCTACAAATACAGAGGCAAAGGAGGTATGCCGTCTACCCAGGGCATCAAAAGGCGAAATGCGGACAAGACGGTGCACACCGGCCTCAGATTTCAGATAGCCATATGTATAAAGTCCCTCAGCCAGAAATGTTACACTCTTCGTACCGGCCTCATCTCCCGGCATGAGATCCAACATTTTGACTTTAACCCCCCGCCTATCGCACCAACGGAGATACATTCTCAGTAACATCTCGGCCCAGTCCTGGGCCTCGGTCCCTCCTGCCCCGGCATGAATTGTTACAATAGCATTATTGCGATCGTGCGAACCTGAAAGAAGTCTTGAGAGTTCAACCCCGTGTATCTCTCCATCAAGTTCCTTCAGTCCATCACTTACATCTTTAAGGACCGATAAATCCTCTTCCTCTTCTGCCATTTCAAGCAGTAATCGAAGCTCTTCATACTGCCCGGAAAGTTTATCTAAATTCTCTTTTTGCTCTATTAGTAAAGAACGCTCCTTTAAAAATTCCTTGGATTTAGGGTCTTCCCAGAAATCCTGACGGAGCATCTCCTTGTCTATTTCAGCAAGACGTTTATCCAGGCTTTCCTGATCAAAGATAACCCCTCAGGAGCTCTAAACGTCCATTAAGATCATGCAAGTGCTCCTTTAATTCCTGTATATTTATTGTTGTTTTATCTGTAGTTGTATTCATCTCATACCTCCTTTGGGACTTTTCTCCAGAATGGAACTACTGCCCAAAATAGACAAAATAATAATAACCATATTTCTCCGTATTTTACATAAAAAGTGTGACCTTTGCGAAGGTGAATTCGCCCTTCTATATAACATGGCTCAAACAGCGAAGTTTTTGCCGTTCTCACGCCATATGGGCTGATCAGTGAGCTGACGCCTGTATTGGCTGCTCGAACCACCCACCTACGTGTCTCAACAGCCCGAAATATCGCCATGATCTCATGCTGATAAGGTGCTCCTGTACGGCCAAACCAGGCATCATTTGTGAGAACGGCCAGGAAGTTGGCCCCTTCCAGTACAGTTTCCCTGCTGAGAGTCGGGAATATGCTCTCAAAACATATTAATACGCCAATACGAAGATCCCCGCAAGAAAGGGGCCTGGATGTGATTCCAGAACTGAATTGGCCTATTGCTGGTATAAGGCCCCGGGCCCACGCAGTTACCCATCCCCAGGGCAGATACTCCCCAAATGGGACCAGGTGCCTCTTGTCATATCTTCCTGCAATAGCACCAACAGGGTCAAGGAGATAGACACTGTTCAAGCATTCTGCTTTCCCTGCGCTATTAAAACGGTATGCAGGGCTCCCGAACAACAGGGCAACATCAAGATCCCTCGCCACGGATCGAACCTTTTCATTTAATGGACTTGGAACCTGAAAATAAAAAGGTGCGGCGGTCTCTGGCCAGACAACCAGCCTGGAAGATGCCTTGACCCCGTTGTCCCGGTTCACTTCCGAGTTATCGAGTCTTTCAGTGGCGTTTAAACTGAGCTTACCATAAGTGTTGAGTGTCGCAACTTGAAAAGCCGGATTCCACTTCCTTTCTTGTGGAATTGCACCCTGTATGGCAGCGACCCTGAGTTCAGGAAGTCGTTTATCATTATGAGCAATCTCTTCCATCCGCCATTTGCCAAAAAACCATAGACCCGCCAGGCAGACCAGAAACAGGCCCAGTTGGGCCAGCCTTACCCGCTTAGTTTGTAAAAAAACCGAATCCTTTGCGCCTATATTCAGAAGGCACTTACAGAACTTCCAGATCAATACATTCAGCAAAACAATCAAGAAAGTAAGGCCGTAAGGTCCCCAGATCTCTGCTGTCTGGATCAGAGATGGAACAGGTCCCAGAGTGTAGGCCAGGTATCCCCAGGGAAATCCGCTCAACACATGGCCCCTGGCCCACTCAAGCAGAGTCCAGGTCCCGGCAAGGGCAAGTGATGAAGGCAGGCGGGACCTGCCGGCAGTCCAATACCCAACAAGACCGGACCAGATAGCAGGATAAATAGCCAGATAGCACACCAGTAAACCAAACACAGGCCATGCAACCCAACCGGACAGATTCCCATACTGGGAAATGGTAGGCGATATCCACCACAGGAGTGTGCCAAAATGGACAATACCGGCCAGGAATCCCATCCGCCAGGCATAATGCCATTCCTTGCCCCATGCGGCCTCTATCAAGGGCACAAGGGCCAGCGCAACTGCGGGAAAACATGAAAAAGGTGGAAAACAGACACTCAACAGGAGGCCTGAGAATGAAGCGAGTAACCAGGGCACCTTTAACTAATCGCTTTCCACTACTTGCATATTAAGACGTCGCCTGACGTCTTTAAACGGTTCTTTCACCCATGTGTATCATAGGAGTATAGAATCTGACGTTCCACTGGTATGCGCTTTTCCGGAAGCTGTGGAGGAGGCCAGTCAGAGGTCATTTCAAGGAGTTTGGACCTGGAAGGTATTGCATCCCAGCCATAAGCAACTGCCCGTTTTTTCCGGACATCCAGCAGGGCGGCCTCAATAAGGCTGGCCTGGACCGCCCAGGGTATTATGTAATCAGCCTCAAGGAGCCGGGCAACCGCAATAGTACCCGATTCCCGGGTAACTACAGAGCCCGGTCCACACCTGATAACCATGAGAAAGCGACCGTCAATATACACCACTAAATCCGCCAGGCAGAGTACCTTCTGCCTGTCGATTTCAATCATGATTTCCCTGTCAAGCTGGAAGTCCGAAATCCTGTAGCCAAGCTCCTTTATCAGGAACGGGGCCATTTTCTGTCTGATCCTTTCCCTATCCGTATCAAGCACCAGTTTCCCGGTAAAATAACATGGGATTTTTACGAATATGGAGGAATCACAAGTAAGTGCCATTATATTTTATACCTCTTTCCCGTCAATCTGTTCAAGAGTTCTTCAGTTCTGGTAAAAATTTAACGCATAGAATAGAGTAGCCTTCTGCAAATCCCGTCCTTTGGATGCTTTGCATGTCCTTAGTTCAGGCATGCATTTTCTCACCCTCTGCCGCTGCTTTTAGCTGGAGATCGAAAGTGAATAGTAACAATTCCGGAAGCTGCTCCTGAAGGCTTTTTGCCGCTGCAAGATGCCAGAGATCGGCATCACGCAAGGACCATTTTTCTGAAAGGGGTTGGATGATTTCCCTCATCGCTGTGCTTGTCCTTAAACAAAGATGTTCAAAGTGGTAGGTAAGTATTTTTATTGTAACTTATTTTGGTTGTTGTTTAGCCCATCTCACTATAGCAGCTTTCCTAGCTATTCCACTTCTCTGTTCTTTGGTAAGCTTTTTAGCTCTAGCTTTACCGCCTTTTAAACCTCCAAGACGACCAAGAGCTACGGCATTAGGATTTTTACCGCTGGTATCAACGATAGGCTGGTCATTTGTGGCTTCTTCAACTATACTGGCAGCCAACAAATTGAGATCGGCAGAACGTTTTTTCTTTTTGGATTTTTTAACCATATCGAAAAAATAGCATAAGCGGTCAAGCAATTCAAGAAGAAAACTCAAATTTTAATTTTCAAACTAACCCACTACCGAAAAAGGCGTCAGGTTGACACCTCAAGATGAATTAAGTAAATTTCTCTGATTTTACTGAGTAGTTACAATATTTATGGCGAAAATATAATTATACATTTGAAATTTTGGGATGTAAGTGAGCATGTTTGATAATCTGAGCGAACGCCTGAATTCCGTATTTAAGCGCCTTAAAGGTTACGGAAGGCTTTCAGAGGAGAATATCCAGGATGGCCTGAGGGAGGTCCGTCTGGCCCTTTTGGAGGCTGACGTAAACTACAAGGTCGTAAAGGACTTTATCGCTCGGGTGAAAGAGCGGGCTGCGGGGCAGGAGGTGATGGAAAGCCTGACTCCGGCCCAGCAAGTTGTGAAAATAGTCCATGAGGAGCTTATAGCCTTACTTGGGGGCCATAATAAGAGGCTCGAACTGGCTGGACGCCAGCCTGCAGTTATACTCCTGGTGGGTCTTCAGGGTTCTGGTAAGACTACTACTGCCGCAAAGCTCGCTCGTTGGCTGAAATTAAAGGGCCGCAAACCCTACCTTGTGCCTGCCGATGTTTACAGGCCCGCGGCCATAGAACAGCTAAAGATTCTTGGGGACCAGTTAAAAATTGACGTATTTCCTTCGGAGTCGGCCATGTCTCCTGTGGACATAGCTAGACAGGCAGTTGCCAAAGCGGAATTTGCACGCCTCGATACAGTTATCATTGATACTGCAGGCCGTTTGCATATAGACGAGGCCCTAATGGGGGAACTCAGGGAAATAAATACTGTGGTGTCTCCTCAGGAAATTCTGCTTGTGGCAGACGCTATGACCGGACAGGATGCTGTCAATGTAGCTAAAAAATTTGACCAGGAACTTTCTATTACAGGCGTTGTGCTCACCAAGCTTGAGGGTGACGCCAGAGGCGGTGCAGCCCTTTCAATACAGGCAGTTACAGGGAAATCCATCAAGCTGGTAGGTGTAGGTGAGAAACTTGATGCCTTAGAACCCTTCCATCCGGATCGAATCGCCAACCGAATTCTCGGAATGGGGGATATTCTCAGCCTGATTGAGAAGGCCCAGGATACTATTGATAAGAAGAAGGCCCAAGAGCTTCAGGACAAGCTTAAAACGAACACTTTCACACTGGAGGACTTCAGAGACCAACTGCGGCAGATAAAGAAGATGGGGAGCCTTGAACAAATCATCTCCATGATCCCCGGTCTAAACAAGATGAAACAACTGAAGGGGTTGGCCCCTGACGAGAAAGAGCTCATACGGGTGGAGGCTATTATTGACTCTATGACACCCCAGGAGCGCAGGAGTTACACTATCATCAATGCCAGTCGGAGAAGGAGGATAGCCAATGGTAGCGGTACTGCTGTCCAGGATGTAAATCGGCTCCTCAAAAATTATGCAACAATGAATAAAATGCTCAAAAAAATGAGAAAATCAAAATTTAAACAGTTCCCTAAAGGGCTTTTGCCCTTTTGAATTATTTTTGGAGGTAAATATGGCAATAAAAATTCGTTTGACCCGGCATGGACGCAAGAAGAAGCCGTTTTATCGTGTGGTGGCGGCAAACTCCGAGGCTGCAAGAGATGGAAAGTTTTTCGAAATTCTCGGTACATACGATCCCCTGAAGGACCCCTTGGAGTTCAAGGTTGACTCAACCAAATTGGACAAATGGCTGAATTTGGGCGCTAAGCCCACAGATACGGTGAGGTCCTTGCTTAAAAGAGCCGGCCAGCCATTAGAACCTGATCAACAGTAAATGAGCCGCCTGCAAAACTCAAGGTTTTGCAGGCGGCTCAAGCATAATAATACCGCTATATGAGGACATTGACTGCGGAGGCGAATGATGAAGGAGCTGGTTGAATACATAGCAAAGGCACTGGTAGATAATCCTGAGGCGGTGCAGGTAAGCGAGGTCGAAGGAGAACAGACCTCGGTTATAGAACTTAAGGTATCCAAGGAAGACCTTGGAAAGGTGATAGGCCGGCAGGGCCGTACTGCCAGAGCAATGAGGACCATACTCAATGCTGCATCCACAAAACTGCGGAAGAGGTCGGTCTTAGAAATACTTGAATAGTTGATGGGCACTGATACCTTCTTTTTTGCTCTTGGCAAGATTGTAAAGACCCATGGAATACGTGGTGAGGTGCAGGTGTATCTTTACTCGGATGAAGGGTCTTTTTTAGACTACAAAAACATTTTTGTCCAGGGCAAATATGGCGATAAAGTGCCTCAAAGGGTGCTTAAGGCCCGTACCAAAAAAGGTAAAAGTGTGATCCTGACACTTGAAGGTGTGGTTGATAGGACACAAGCAGGGTCTTTTGTGGACAAAGAGATCTTCCTGGATAGAGCCAAGCTGTCGCCACTGGCTGAGGAAGAGTATTACTGGCACGAACTTGAGGGACTCGCTGTAGTGAGTGCTGGAGGGGAAGAATTGGGAATTTTGTCTGATATCCTGGCAACAGGTGCCTATGATGTCTATGTGGTTAAAGGTGACAAGGGAGAGATCCTTGTGCCTGCTGTTGAGCAGATGGTGAAAGAGATCGACCTTGAGAAGGGCGTCATAAAGGTAGATCTTCCCCCTGGCCTTGTTGAGGCCAATGCTCTTTGACATAGTTACTATCTTCCCCCATTTTTTTGATTCACCCCTAAAGGATGGAGTGGTGAGGCGGGCCATTGAGGCAGCTATCCTCAAGATCAGGACAGTTGACCTTAGAGATTTTACTACGGACAGGCATCGGACCACTGATGACAGGCCCTTTGGTGGTGGAGAGGGCATGGTGATGAAGCCTGAACCAATCTATAAGGCCCTCAAAGTCCTGAAAGAGGAGCCGCCTGAGGCCAGGGTAATTTTGCTGAGCCCCAGGGGAAAGTTGCTTGATCAGGCCATGGCCGGGGAGCTTGCTCAGCTCGGGCGACTTATCCTTATATGTGGCCGATACGAAGGAGTGGATGAGCGAATTCGCGAGCACTGCATAGATCTTGAGTTATCTGTCGGAGATTATGTCCTGTCCGGCGGCGAGATCGCAGCCCTTGTAGTGATAGAAGCCGTTAGCAGGCTTATACCGGGTGTACTGGGATGTGAGTCATCAGCAGAGAACGATTCTTTCAGTGACGGGCTCCTGGAGTTTCCTCAATACACCCGACCCAGGATCTTTAAGGGCTGGGAGATCCCAGAGGTATTAATGTCCGGAGACCATGCAAGAATTGCAAAATGGAGAAGGGAGCAATCCCTTGGCCTTACTTATGAACAGAGGCCGGAGCTCCTTAACAGGGCCAAATTGGATGAAAAGGACATTAAATACCTCAGGAGTCTGGGGTGGGAAAAAAGCTGATCTACCTTGCCCTGGTCCATTATCCGGTCCTGAATCGCCACGGAGAGTTAATAGCCTCGGCCATCACTAACCTGGACATTCATGATATAGCAAGGCTGGCCCGGACCTATGAGCTATCCGCGTATTACCTGGTTACCCCATTGTCTGATCAGCAGGTCCTGGCACAACGCCTGATTGATCATTGGCTGGAAGGAGCCGGGGGGGATATCAATCCGGATAGACGAGAGGCCATGGGGCTTATAAGGATTGTGGGAGATATTGAAAAGGTCTGTAGCGAGATAACTCTTGAGACAGGAAGAAGCGTTCTTGTATATGCCACTACTGCCAAGAAATGGCCGAACTCGGTAGATTGGCCCGGTTTGCGGAAAAAAATAGAAGATCAATGCCGCGATAGTGTTTTGCTTCTCTTTGGCACTGCTTCTGGATTTGATAGCAGTGTGCTTGAAAGTGTTGACGGAGTGATCTCTCCTATAGAGGGTAATCGGGAATACAATCATTTGCCGGTTCGCGGTGCAGTTGCAATAACCCTGGACCGGCTTTTGGGGTATAGGAATTAATAATGTTGAATGCTGAATTGTGGATCATTTGGCATTCAATATTTTCAGGAGGATATAACAGATGGAAATTTTGCGTAGACTTGAATTTGAAGAGATGCGAACAGATATTCCGGACTTCAGGCCCGGAGATACGGTGCGTGTCAATGTCAAGATCCGGGAGACAGATGAAAAAGAACGTATACAAGTATTTGAAGGCGTGGTAATCAGCCGCAGGGGCAGCGGCATGTCTGAGAGTTTTACTGTAAGAAAGGTCTCTTACGGCGTTGGCGTAGAGCGCATCTTCCCCATAAATTCTCCAAGAATCGAAAAAATCGAATTGGCAAAAGAAGGCCGGCACAACCGGGCCAAATTTTACTACCTACGTGGTCTCAAGGGTAAGGCAGTAAGGCAAAAGATAAGTCCTCGTTCTTAATTTCATGAAAACCGGTTGTAGGGATTCCGAATTGGATCTCTTGTGCTTTGAACGCATTCTGTGGGACCATGGTCTCGATCCAGTTGCGGGTCTTGACGAAGTTGGCCGTGGTTGCCTGGCAGGGCCGGTAGTGGCTGCTGCCGTGATTTTTTCACCTGATATTCATCTTTCCGGTGTCCGGGATTCAAAGGCCCTTTCCTCAAAACAGAGGCAAGTCTTTGACAGGACAATAAGAGAGAAGGCCCTGGCGGTCTCCGTGGCCCAGGTGGAATCTACAGAAATAGACCGGATAAACATCCTGAAGGCCAGCCTTAAGGCAATGGCCCAGGCCGTGGATAATCTGGACCTTCGGCCCATGGCCTTACTTGTTGACGGTAATCAACAAATTCCCCACATTTTGCCTCAGAAGACCCTGGTAAAAGGAGACCAGAGATCTCTTTCCGTGGCGGCCGCCTCAATAGTGGCCAAGGTCTTTAGGGACAGCCTTATGGAAGAGATGCACCGGCATTATCCCCATTACAACTTCGCCGGCAATAAAGGCTATCCGACTTCAGAACACCGTAAGGCTATCAAGCTCTATGGCTGTTGTCCGATCCACAGGAGAACATTTAAGGGAGTGCGGGAGCACACAACAATATCCCAGGAGTACGATTGACACATAGTTATGCCAAGGAATTAGGGAAAAAGGCTGAGGGACTCGCTGAGGCCTTTTTCATAGAGAAGGGATATCATGTCCTTGAGCGTAACTACCGGGTGCGGTGCGGTGAGATAGACCTGATCCTTGAGGATCGCTTACGGGTAATCTTTGTGGAAGTAAAGTCCAGGGTAAGCGCTAAATATGGTCTGCCCCAGGAGGCAATAACCTATCACAAAAAGCGTCAGATTATACGTGTTGCCAAGTGGTACCTCCAGGAAAAGGGTTGCCTGGACAGGGAAATTCGATTTGATGTCCTGGCAATCAGGTTTCATGGTATTGGAAAACCGACCATTGAACATATACCCTGGGCGTTCGACTTAGAGGAATAATCCTTGATTATGCAGTTGCTGAGTTTGCCGAAGATGTGAGGCGGAGGGTGCGTAGACGTACTTTTTGGTACTTCAAGCGCCCGACAACAAAGCAGATTCGGTGAAATCGACAATGCCTGGGTATTTGTGGCATCAAGATATCCAGATCATCAAGAGGACTTGGCACTCCATGTCCGCCTTATTATAAGAAAAAGGGGACATTCATGAAATTATGTCTTTTTTCTGCTTTTTCACATAACCCTTGGAGCAAATCAATCTGTGCATGAATCGGAGGTCTCAGGAAATCCGGCTTCTCGTAACCTGGTCAGGACTTCATCCCTGCTGAGGTCGTACCAGTTGGCATAGGCATCAGCCACTGCAAAATACTGCCCGGTCCTTATGTTTGGGCAAAAAATTTCTTCAACAATGGGAGAAATCCGGGAAACAGAACGTTCTGGAGCAGTTGGCACTGCCACTACTATCTTGCTCGCCCCTTTTCGGCGAACCGTTTCTACGCAGGCCAACATAGTGTAGCCTGAGGCAAGACCATCATCTGCCATCAATATTGTCTTATGAAGCACATCGGGAAAGGTAGTTCCCTGGCGAAAAATACGATTTCTTTCTTGGAGATCCGTTTTTACCTTGGTTATCTGATCCTCTATTTCCTTTGGAGAAAGCTGAAGAAAGGCGACAAACTCGTCATTGAGAAAGACATCCCCATCTAGTGTCACGGCACCAAAACCTGCTTCGGGATTTCCAGGTATTGGAATCTTTCTGACAATTATGAGATCAAGGGGCAAGGAGAGGCCCTTTGCCACCTCAAGTCCTATAGGTACCCCACCGGAAGGTATGGCAAGGACAAGGGTCTCTTTTGCCTTTTCGTAGTAAGGACTGAGCATTTCTGAAAGCACCTTTGCGGCATCGTCCCTGTCCTTGAAGACAAACCTCTTGTCACGGAGGCCGGATATTTCGCAGATCTTTGCGGCCATTTGGACCCTCTCTTACACTCGTACCTGATAAAATGCCGTTGTCAGGGGCAACTCCTTCTTCATTTAGTCATAGGCGTGTGCGCCCAGCACACACTTTACACCGAACTTCTTTTCAACTATCTCCTTAAACTGATCGAAGTCATGGTTCTTACACATGGGTATTGCCTTAACCATACAGTTGGCAAGATGTACTGCATCGATGTGGACATTTTTTTTGACCATTCCTATATTAGATATCACGGCCCGTCCAGGACACTGGCAGCGCAGAAAGCCGACCAGCACCGGATTGTCGTATTGGGCAAATTCCCCGTTCTTTTCCGCCACTGCGTTGATGCACTTATATTCCCCAGGACATCCATAACCTTGATCCATATACGCACTACAACCTATAAGTAAGATGTTCATTTACTCCCCCTTTCCTCAAGGAAAAAATCCTAAACCGAACTCCAAACACCAAAGACAAATGCCCCTGACCCGGCATGACTCGGAGACTTGAATTCTATTTTACTTGTCCGATTAAAAACATTCCAGTATTGATTCTGCTGCAAATACCCCATCTGCTGCGTTGCTTCGATTTCCTCGCCCATGCGATGTACGCTAAGTACGTCTCATTCCTCGGAAATCTCACGCCTTGCATCCGAAGCATTTTGAGCGGAATCATATTTCAAGAACTTTTTGCGGTGTAATCAGTATTATGCTCATTTTACTTTGAAAAATAAAGGATATTACAAGATGGACTTGCAATCAGTGGGTTCCTGGTTCATTCTATTAATGCACCGATGGAGAACGCAAGGAATGGATTTTTCCTGCTAAGGAGAGTAAGCTTTGAATTCGCTGGCAGGGGCTGAACCGGGATAGATTCAGGGACGTACTATGAAATTCTTCATTATGGGAGGGACGGGCTTTATAGGCGGGTCTTTGATCAGGCATCTCTTAAAAAAAGGTCATAAGGTCACGGCTCTTGTTCGTAGTGCGGCTAAAGCCGGAAACCTGCCATCAGGAACTAATTCGATAGTAGGGAATCCATTAGAGCCTGGTCAGTGGCAGAAAGAAGCAGCCCAGACCGACGTGATTGTCAATCTCGTGGGAAAGCCCATCATGACACGGTGGACAAGGACAGCCCGAAAAGAGATCATGGAAACCAGGGTCCTTTCCACTCGCATGGCAGTGAAGGCAATCCCTGAAAAGCAGGATCATGGAATCACAATGATTAACGCCAATGCGGTTGGTTGTTACGGCTTTACAAAAGATGCAATTATTACCGAGAAATCTCCTGCAGGAGAAGGCTTTCTTGCAGAGGTAACAAAAAGTTGGCAGGAGGAGGCGGAGGTCGCGGGCGAAAAAGGGGCCCGGGTCGTTATTGCCCGTTTAGGCGCAATAATTGGACGCGGAGGAGGAGCCCTGGCACAAATGCTTCCATCTTTTCAGTATGGTCTGGGCGGTCGCCTGGGCAGTGGCAAACAGTGGTTTCCGTGGATGCACCTCCATGACCTCTGCCGTGCCATTCTTTTCGTTGCCGAGAAGGCGGAGATCTCAGGTGCTGTAAACATGTGTTCTCCCAATCCGGTCACCAATATTGAGCTGACCAAGACCCTTGCCAGGGAATTGAAACGTCCTGCCATCTTACCAGTGCCGGGATTTGTGCTGAAGATTGCCATTGGTGGTGCTGCGGAAATCGCCCTGGAGGGCCAGCGGGTAATACCAGGGATACTTGAAAAACAGGGCTTTGATTTTAATTTCCCCACATTAGAGAAAGCCCTTCGAGATCTTTCGCCATGAAAATATTTTAAAATTAGCCACAGACACACACAGACTCACACAGACTCAGGCCATCTAGCCAAACCGCAAATGGCCCGACAGGTACTTTTTGCCCGCCATGTCGGCGGATAAAAATGTCTGTGTTCGCCATAACTAGCCTATATGTCCAGACGTCATTTGATATATTTATTAGATCGACTGGTCCCCAGGGGAGGACTGGTCCTGATGGTAATGGCTGCTGTGGTTGGGGCAGGGACTGGGCTCGCCGCTGTCTTCTTTATACGACTCATAGCCCTCATAGAGCACTTTTCTTACACTGAGGCCATGGTCCTCTACCCTTTTCTGGGACGTCTGTGGCTTATCATTATCCCTATATTGGGTGCACTCATCGGCGGTCCCATCATTGCCTACTTTGCTACGGAGGCCAAGGGGCACGGTGTGCCCGAGGTCATGAGGGCCCTGATTTTGCGTGCTGGCCGTATACGGCCGAGGGTTTCCATAGCAAAGATCTTCGCCTCGGCACTCTGCATCGGCTCAGGCGGTTCAGCCGGCAGGGAAGGCCCTATTGTCCAGGTGGGTTCTGCCCTTGGTTCTTCTGTGGGACAGTGGCTGCGCCTCTCAGACGAACGTATCAAGAATCTTGTGGCCTGTGGGGCGGCTGCAGGCATCTCAGCCACATTCAACGCACCTATTGCCGGGGTAGCATTTTCCTCAGAATTATTGATGAGCGAACACCAGGTGTCCATGCTTGGTAACGTAGTGATCGCGTCTGTATCATCCAGCATTATCAGCCAGATCTTTCTTGGGGCTAGTCCGGCCTTTGAGGTTCCCAGCTATGTTATGCACTCGCCGTGGGAGATCCTGTTATATGCTGTGCTGGGCCTTCTCGCCGCCTTTGTCGGCATCATGTTCATCAGGATGCTCGACGCCTTTGAGGAGCTGTTTGATCACTGGAAATTTCCTCAGGCTTTCAAGCCGGCTATCGGGGCATTGCTTCTGGGTATTCTGGCTTTTTCCTATCCTTATCTGTCCGGGGTCCTTCATGTTTCTACTGAAGAATTCCGGCTTGGGCTGCCTTTGATTGAAAACATGCCTCACGTTTACGGTTCAGGATTTCCATTCATGGAAGATGCCTTGCAGGGCAAAGCATCCTTCTGGCTTTTCGCTGTATTGGTTCTCCTTAAGCCCTTGGCAACCTCATTCACTCTGGGCTCCGGTAATTCAGGAGGTATCTTTGCACCATCCCTGTTTACAGGAGCCGTGCTTGGCGGGGCCTATGGATATGTTGCCAATGCATTCTTTCCGGATATCGCCGGAGAAGTCGGGGCCTATGCACTTGTAGGGATGGCTGCGGTCTTTGCCGCAGCAGCGAGGGCCCCACTTACCTCCATACTCATAGTTTTTGAAATGAGCGGGGACTATCACCTGATCCTACCCCTCATGACCGCTAGTATAGTTGGATCAAGCCTTACACAATGGTTGCATCCTGATTCCATCTACACCTTAAAGTTGACCAAGAAAGGAATCCGTTTTGATCAGGGAAGAGACCTTGATGTCATGCAAGGGGTCATGGTTGAAGAAGTCATGAATCAGGCACCCATCACGGTTCATAAAGACCAGTCCCTGGCAGAACTCTTTGCCATCTTTCAGGAGACACATCTTTATGGCTTCCCTGTCATGGAAAATGACGAAGACCTCTACGGAATAGTTACCCTGCAGGACATGGAAAGGGCGCTTGCCAAAAAGGATGCAATGATGCGTGATCTCAAGGTACGTGACGTGGCCACTTCCGACACTGTTACGGTCTTTCCGGATGAGCCCATCTGGTCTGCCATACGCAAAATGGGGCCCAGGGATCTTGCGAGGCTTCCTGTGGTCTCGCATCATGCCGAGCAAAAATTGCTTGGGCTGATCAGCCGAAGCGATATCCTGCGGGCCTATGACGTTGGCCTATTGAAGAAGCAACAGGCCCAATACGTCCGGGAACGTATGGCACTTCGTAAAGTCTCAGGAGTTGAATTCATCGAGATCCAGGTAGACCCCGGTTGCCCCTGTGCAGGTAAAAAGCTGGCTGAGATCAAGTTACCACAGAGTGCTACTGTGATTTCCATTGAGCGTGGCGGCAATGTGCTTATACCGGATGGAAGTACTGAAATTCTGCCTGAAGATCAGCTCACAATCTTCTGTCAGACACACCTGGTTCGGGACTTACGTATGAAGTTCTCGAATCGTTCTGATTTGGTTGGGTAAAATTCCGATGAAATTATTTCTCGTGCAATCTTTCCTAACATCACATCCATCTCTTAATTAAAGACCTGATATGATGTTTGGCCTTAACCATGACAAGAGGCTTTTTACAATGCCTTGCCAATATCTCAGGGAGAGATCCCATAACCCTCTGCCTGAATAAGGGGTCCCTGGTGGCCCCGATGATTACAAGGTCATAATGCTTAGTTTCTTCAAGAATGGTTTTCAATCGTTCGCGTGAGATGGCATACTTGGATTCAAAGAGGGAACGCGGCACCTTCAGTTGGGGCGCGATCTCGTCCAGAAAGGCGTCAATATCCTGGGTCGGTTTGCCTGGTGGGGCCACGTGAAAGACTATGATCCGTCCACCATCCTGCTCTACCATGATGGAGGCGGTCTCTAAAGCAAAGGTCGCATTCGGCCCGCCTGCAAACGGGACCAGGACATTCATGTTTTTTTGTTGTTTACAGTCTTTGAAAACTGCGACGTTACACGTCGCACGCTCTAACACAGGATCAACAGTGCTTCCAAGGGAGAATCCCTTCCTGCGGTATCCCTGCCATCCCATGATGAGCAGGTCGGCCTTGTGCTGGGCAGCAGCCGAGATGATTCCCCGAGCGACGTTCCGGCAGTAACGCATGGTGCTGCCAAATTTATAGCGGGGAGCCAGATAGAGCATGGCTTCTATTATTGCCTCCTCGCCTGCATGCGAATATTTGGAAGCCTCTGACAACGGCACCTGAGATGGTACGGGCACCATGTTAATCACCTCTATCTCGGTACGGTCCCCTTTTGCCTGGCAGAATTTGTAACAGTTCAGGGCAAGAGGTACTGCATTGGCAGGATTTGCAAGGGAAACCAGTATCCTGTATTCATCTTTTGACGGGATAGGCTGTTCTTTCAGCACTACGATCTCATCTTCAGTCCGGCGGGCCCTTTGCTTGGAGTAAAAGCGATATATTACAATCCCTGACACTACCCAGGTGGGACCAACTACCCAGGCAATGGGGCTCATGTGGATCAGCCACACTGCCAATGTAGCCTGGATGAGGATGGCCGCAATGGGCGGAATCGGGAATAAGGGCATAACAAAGCCATAGGTCATCTCATCCCCCATTTGCCGGCGAACACGAATTACGCAAAAGTTGACCAGGAAAAACAGGAAAAGAAACATCATGCTGGCACTTGAGGCAACATCAATGGTAGGCAGGAAGCTAGCAACAGAGATCACAATACCACCGGTGAACAAGAGGGCCATGTAAGGTGTGCGCCTCTTCGGATGTAGCCAGGAGAAGGCCCCTGGTAACATGCGGTCCCGGCCGAGGGCATATGAGGCGCGAGTGGCAGAGTATATGGTGGCGTTCAGTGCCGAGGTAGAGGCGAAGATGACTGTAATAGTGACCAGGATGCTTCCGTAAGACGGCATAAGCTGCGAGATTGCTTCGCCGAAACCCTTTCCGCCATAGCTTCCGATCCATATCCAAGCGGGCTGCCCTATGTCTTTCACACCAACTATGGCAGCAAAAGCAACCCCAACATATGTAAACACGACAATAAGAATAGAGTAAATCATGGCCTTGGGCAGATTGCGCCTGGGTTCAATAGCTTCATCCCCGGCCTGGGCAATAACCTCGAATCCTTCAAAGGCCACATACGTAAATCCCATAGTGATCAAGAGCTTGTCCCAGCCATTTGGTAGAAAGGGCTGGAAGTTGGCTAAACGTGCAGGATCAGCTATTGCAGTGGCAATACCCACTAATGCAATGAATGCGAGGCTTACAGTCTGTCCCAGAGTGAATATGGTGCCCATGGTGCCTGTTTCCGAGGCCCCGCGGTAATTGATATAGATAAAGAAACCGGCAATAAGTATGGCCGCACCTTTTTCCACCAAAATGAGCTGAAAGCCTGAGGCCTGAATAATGCCGAGCTGGGTGAGATAGTGAACTGTATATAGAGCAAAGGTAACTGCGTAAAGACTTCCGGCCACTGAAGATGCGAACCACTCCATCCAGCCTGCTATGAAACTTGTGCCACGGCCAAAAGCAATCCTTGCAAAGTTATAAGCTCCGCCGGCCTTTGGAATAGCTGAACTCAATTCAGCATAGGACATTGCTGTAAACAGGGCGATTACCGCGTTCAGGGCAAAGGTGAGAATGACCCCGCCGGGGCCGGCAACCTTCATGGCATTACCTACGCCCAAAAAGACCCCGGCCCCAATCATCATCCCTACCCCCATCATGGTAATTTGAAGAAGGGTAAGGTTGCGGGAAAACTCCGTTGATATCTTATGGTGTTCGGTCTTGCTTTCCTTTTCAGGCCCCGTCGCCATTGATAATATCCTTTTGGATTTTTCTCAGAGAACCCGGGGAGCGGGCATGGATCCGTTCGATAATGCGCCGGCTCCAGAGCGTCAGTATAACTACGGTACTCAAAGCCATGACCGTAAGGATTATGCCGATTATGATGTTAAGGTCCAAAAGAAACCTAACCCTGCGCCTTTTCTTTTTCTGACTTGAGTAGCTTAAAACAGATAGCATCCACAAGGGCCTGCCAACTGGCCTCAATGATGTCGTGGGAAAGCCCTACCGTTCCCCACTTTTCATGTTGATCCCTTGATTCTATCAATACCCGCACCTTGGCCTCTGTCCCTGGACTTCCGGGAAGCACCCTTACTTTGTAGTCCTGCAGTATCATTTCCTTGAGCTGCGGGTAGAATTTTTCAAGGGCCTTTCTTATAGCGTTATCCAAGGCATTTACCGGCCCATTCCCTACTGCAGCGGTGTGTTCTGTATGGCCACCTACACGCACCTTAATAGTAGCTTCTGCCTGTGTAGGTTCATTGTCTTTGAACTTCTGGTCTATGACCCTGAAGGCAAGAAGATCGAAGTACTTGCGTTGGGTACCAAGGGCCTTCCTCATGAGCAACTCAAAGGAGGCCTCCGCACCTTCAAACTGGAAGCCTTGGGCTTCGAGTTCCTTTAGCTGGGTCACAATGTCGAGCACAATAGGATCATGGCTCTCCAGGTCAAGACCAAACTGCTTGGCCTTGGCAAGGATGTTGCTCTTCCCGGAAAGATCTGAGACCAGGATGCGTTGAATATTTCCCACAAGTTCAGGCCTTATGTGTTCATAGGATTCGGGATTGCGCCGGACAGCACTGACATGGATACCCCCTTTGTGTGCAAAGGCACTTTCTCCAACATATGGTTGGTACTTATTATGGGACAGGTTTGCGATTTCACTGACAAACCTGGATACATTGGTGAGCTTCTCGATATTTTTACCTGCCGTGCATTCATACCCCATTTTGAGCACAAGGCCCGGAATTACGGAACAGAGGTTGGCATTTCCGCACCTCTCACCAAAACCGTTCATGGTACCCTGGATATGTGTTACTCCGGCCCTGACTGCCGACAGGGAGTTGGCTACAGCAACTTCGGCATCATTGTGGCAGTGGACACCCAGTTGAACTCCGTCTCCCAGTGCCTTCCGGACGTCCCGGACTATCTCCGTCAGTTCATAGGGCAGGGTCCCGCCATTGGTATCACACAGTACAAGACAGTCTGCCCCTCCGGCCAATGCCCTGCTCAGGGTCTCAAGGGCATAGTCCCGGTCGGTCTTGTATCCGTCAAAAAAGTGCTCAGCGTCGTAAAATAATGTCCGGACCTGGGGCCTCAGCCAGGAAAGGGAGTCCTCTATCAGTTCCAGGTTCCTCTCCGGGGAGATCCTCAATACATCTTTTATATGTATTTCCCACGTCTTTCCGAATATTATAATAACTGGAGTCCGGGCCGCCACGAGCGCCCTGAGGTTTTGATCTTCATGGGCATGATGTTTGGCGTGGTGGGTGCTGCCAAAGGCAGCTATCCTGCTGTGGCTTAGAGAATAATTCTGAATCTCGCGAAAGTACTGCTCGTCTTTAGGGTTGGACCCCGGCCAGCCCCCTTCAATGTAATCTATGCCAAGATCGTCAAGTTTTAATGTT
Organism: Deltaproteobacteria bacterium; assembly: GCA_030262715.1. GTDB lineage: Bacteria > Desulfobacterota > Dissulfuribacteria > Dissulfuribacterales > UBA3076 > UBA3076. Next base: position 16,439 of record JAJSZR010000001.1, on the reverse strand, counting down.
ATCCGGACCTTATCCTCAACAGAGAGATTAAAGTCCTCGGCCTGAGTCCCGTCCCGAAGGGTTGTGTCATATATTTCGATTTTTTTATTCATGGTCCAGACCAAACTCCTCGTGGAGTGCGCGGATGGCCAATTCAGTATATTTCTCCTCAATGACGCAGGATATCTTTATCTCAGATGTGCTGATCATGAGGATATTAATTCCATGCCTGGCCAGGATATCAAACATCTTGCTGGCCACACCTGCGTGGTTCCTCATACCCACTCCCACTATAGAAACCTTGGCAATGCCCTGGTCTCCTGCCACCTTCTCAGCCCCGATCTCTTTGGCCACTTTCTTCACTATCTCCATGGCCTGATCGTAATTTCCACGTGGAATTGTAAAGGTCATGTCAGTGAGGTCACTGGCCCTTGTGTTCTGAATAATCATGTCAACCACAATATTTGCATCTGAGATCGGATTAAATATGCTGGCAGCTATCCCGGGCCTGTCAGGGACCTTGGTGATGGTAATACGTGCTTCATTTCGGCTGTAAGTAACACCCGAAACCAATATCTGTTCCATAGTTTCATCCTCCTTAACCACATGGGTCCCTGTATTGTAAGTGAAGCTCGATCTTACATGGAGGGGCATTCCGTATCGCATGGCAAATTCCACTGATCGGATTTCAAGGACCTCTGCACCGAGGCTTGCCATTTCCATCATTTCTTCATAGGAAATTCTGTCTATCTTCCTGGCATTCAGGCATATATTGGGATTTGTTGTGTAGACTCCATCTACATCTGTATATATTTCGCAGATATCAGCATTAAGAACCACAGCCACTGCCACTGCGGTTGTATCTGAGCCGCCTCTTCCGAGCGTGGTGATATTACCTCTAGGGGTAACTCCCTGAAATCCTGCCACAACAGGAATGCATCCTGATTTAAGGGCGGCATTGAGCCTTTCAGGAGATATGTCCAGGATCCTGGCCTTCCCGTAAGCTGAATCCGTGTCGATTGGGACCTGATAACCCAGAAAGGACGTGGCCTTAAAGCCTCTTTCTCTGACTGCCATGGCAAAGAGCGAGATAGTCATCTGCTCTCCGGTGGCCAGCAAGACGTCTAGTTCCCTGGGATCCGCCATTGGTTGCACTTGCCTTGCCAGGTCAATAAGCCGGTCGGTCTCCCCTGCCATGGCAGAGAGGACTACTACCACATCATCCCCCTGCTTTTTGCAGGCAACCACATGATCTGCAACTCTTTTAATCAGATCACAGTCAGCTACTGAAGCACCACCGTACTTCTGCACGATTAGAGCCATAGCTATTCTTCCTCATGGTCTCCGGTCCAGATAGGGTCCTGTCCGAAGTGATGCATCCACCATTCTCCCTCGGTCATGCCATCTTCATTTGGATTGAGCTTTATTTCATACCCATCGGCATATTCCATCAGGATCCTGTAGGCCGCGTTTAGCCCGGCCATCTCTTCTGACGTGTCTATGTCGGGATTCCTGTCTGGATGAAGGTCTCTGCAGCAATGCCTGTATGCCTCCAGTATTTCTATTCTGGTTACCTGTTCAGGAAGCTTGAGAAGCTTTCTGGCCTGATCTATTGTCTTCCAGCGATTGTGCCTCATAAGTTACAAAGTCACCAGGGAACACACCCCGGAGGTGCTAAAAAAGCGTCCCCTCTTTATTCAAAATCCAGTATTCTTTGATCTTCAGTTATTTTGTAGACGTGATCTTCACGATAGGGCAATGATTCCCTTATGTATTCGGGGATTTCACCGAACCTGGCCTCAAAATCCTCAAGATATTTTGTCCTTCCCCTGAGAAAATTCTTTATCTTTTTTTTGAGGATTTCCTCGTCAGGAAAAAGAGAGTGGGCATTCATGAATTCCAGGTTGGCCCGGTCGCACTTTATCGGGTAATGGTAGCCCAACAAATCCGGTTCGGAGCTGAAGCGCAGCTCTATGCGAGCGAGATCATTGTAAATACCAAGAGACTGGCGCAGGGTAACCTTTGTATCGTCCGTGCCTATTGTACCCGTATTGGACAGATAGCACTTTATGCGGTTTCTCTTGATAATGTCATAGAAGATCATCGCATGCTCAAACAGATTCCCACAGACAAAAGGATCAAGGAAGAACACTCGCTTGAACTTACCTGCCTCCTCTGGATTGCCTCCGGAGCTCTCAATAGATTCGCCGTAGATAAACTGCATGGTGGCCTGCTCAGGAGTCAACCTGTTAATGGCATTGATCATGGGATTTCTTGTAAGGATGATTATATAATCCAGCTTGTCCGCCCTTAAGGACTGGCTTGCTATTTCAAGGTTTTCTCTTGTGACAACGGCCCGACCGTTTGCTGTCTTAGAAATATCTTTGAAATCGGGAATATACGGGTATTTGCTAATGGCAACATTTTCCAGGAAGGCATCACGGGAGTCTGCCGCACGGAGTATTTCAGGCTGGCTCTCATCCAACCCCTCTGTCTTTACGTACAATCCTCCCATCTCAAAGGCCGAGTAGCTCCCGTCAAAGGCCAGAGTACCACCATCGTCGCCTATCATCTCAGAGCTCTCCCTGGGAAGCTTGGCGAACTTTCTGCAAAGTGTTGTTGTCTTACCAGTGGCAGTGAGGCCCGAGACACCCGCAACCACTTCCTTTAGCTCCGGTCTTTCGGTTTCAAGATCGTATATCCAGAGCCTGTCCCTCCTGGCGCCCGCGTGCAGGAAGATGCCTGCTTTATCAATAGTTTTTACCCGCCAGTCCTCAAACTGGAAGACACCCTTTTTCCCTTCACCAACGTATAGGCTGTTTCTGCATATTTTTACCTGCTCACCCCTCTTCTCTCCCATCCAGAGGCGAATAGTAATATTTTTGTCTATAAGCTTTTTGTGCTTGTTGTTTTCAAATGCCTCGTCTGTAAAGAAAATAATGGTGTAAGTGGGGTCTTCCACCACCCTGGCAGCCGGATAGTCCAGGAGTAGCTTCAGACCATAGGCGAGCTGGCCATAGACTTCAGGAATTAAAAATCGGACCGTAACTCCATCCCGCCCGTCCCCTACTATGGTATCCAGTGATATTATTTGTTCCCTGCCCAGATACTCAACTGCCTCGAGGGCCAACTGCTCTTCTTCTTCCCCAAAGGGGTGATCAATGTTGTTGGCAGTGTGGGGTGCTGAACGGGACATAGGTTCAGAGTCAGCTGCTACCGAACCTATTTGTGTCTGGATTACCCCCTCCTGTCTGGCAGCAAGCTCCTTAAGTCTGTCAAGGGTGAGGGCTTCAATAAGCCGGCCTTCTTTTTTTGCGTCCTCATATATTTTGACTGCTGCTTTCTTAAAATAGTTTTCCATATTAATCTCCAGTATTCTTGTCACAGCTCATAGATTTCTTTCCACCCGGTCTACTTCTGGCCGCGTAAGCTGGATAGGCCGTAGCTTTTCCCAGGCAGGATACATGCACTAAAATACATTTTATGATACAATATTTAATTTAATTTTGCCAACCCGTCTGACTCACAAGGATCTTACTAAAGACGTATGTTCAGTTTTTCCCTGCTTAGAGCTGCTTTGTTGATAAGAATCCTCATTTTTTTCATAATTATCCTGGCAGTTCCAAAGGCTAATGCCCTCAACGTTTTTGACCTTGAAGAGGGACGAACTGTCTATGGTATACTGAGGTCAGTGAAGATAGGGCAAGAACAAACCCTGCTCGACATAGCAAAGGACCATGATCTGGGGTACAACCAAATAGTATCAGCAAACCAGGACTTGGACCCCTGGATGCCCCCTGAAGGCGCCAGCGTATTGGTGCCCACTGTATTTGTTTTGCCCAGGGGACGTCTGCCGTCTGGAATAGTAGTAAATCTTGCTGAGATGCGCCTGTATTATTTCGAATCTGCCGAGGAGGGACCATCCCGCTTTTGGACATGTCCTGTAGGTGTTGGTAGAGAGGGCTACTCCACAGAGCTGAGCATTTACACTGTGTTCAGTAAGGTCAAGGATCCAATATGGATTGTACCACCCTCGGTACTGAAGGAAGATCCTGAGTTACCTCCACAGGTACCTCCTGGACCTGATAATCCTCTGGGAAAATACATTTTGCGCTTTTCAAGACTTTCTTATGGTATTCACGGCACAAATCGTCCCTGGGGTGTGGGGCGCCGGGTTAGTCATGGGTGCATAAGACTTTATTCTGAAGATATAGCCTCCTTATTTTCGCTGGTGCCGGTAGGAGCACTGGTCCGGATCATCTATGAACCAATAAAGGTTGGGTGGGCAGAAGGCAAATGCTGGTTACAGGTATATCAAGACTATGAAAAAAAGATTGATGACCCGTTGGCAGTAGCCTTTTGTGGTATTTCTGCCTGCGAACAGGCCCTGGGACCCCTTAAGGTGGATCTTAAGAAAATTAAGAAGGCCACCAGGGAACAGACCGGCATTCCGGTGCCTGTAGCACAGGCAGACACAGAATAGAGAATTTAGTAAACAGGGCCGCGGCTCTTGATTTATTTGAGAAGGCTCTTTTCAAATATTCTTTCGGTCTTTTTAGCCGTAGTCTCAGCACGGCTGGCTGCTTCAATGGCCCTGTTTGTCGCTGCATCCGCCCGGTCGGCTGCTGTAGTTGCCGCTGCCGCTGCCTCCTCAGCCTTTCGTGCAGATGATTCCAGCCGGGAAGCCACGTCTTCTAAACGTTTGGTAGCGGCTTCTGCCCTGGATGCTGCTGCTTTCGACTCTTCGGCAGCCTTTATACCCTGCTTTATTATGGACTTGTCTTCTTTGCTAAGACCGCAGCCAGGCAAAGTAAACAGGCTGAGCGTAAGTAATAAACTCAAGAGCAGGCTCAGGATTGTCCATTGTTTTCTATGAACTTTGTGTGTCATGGCTTCTCCTTATAAAATGATCTTAAAGTTGTGTTATGATCCATATTACACGATACTGAGGGAAATTTTTGCTTTGCAAGTGGCTCAATAACATTTTTTATGCAAATTCAGATGTCTTAATGGATCAGTCTCTGACAGGCAGCGTGACCTTTCCAGACAGAAAAGATATATTAAAAATATAACAGAATAACTTGCCAATAGGCAAGTATAAACCTCCATAATGAAAGCTACCAGATAAAGATTATGAGCGACGGCTTGTTGAAGCTTCTTACTGTATTGGCTTCGTTTTTGGCAGGTCTGTGCCTCCTGCTTGGGTGTGCCTATGGTAAAGAAGTGCCCTCAAAATGTGTGGTGATCGATAAGGGAATCCACCGCTTGTTTCTCTATAAGGATGGCAAGGTCATAGAGAGTTATGCTGTATCTCTCGGCATAGATTCAGTATCGCCCAAGCGCCGCAAGGGAGATAAATCAACTCCTGAGGGCAGTTATTATGTTACCTACAAAAAGAGTGAAAGCAGATTCTATAAGTTCTTGGGACTTTCATACCCCAATAATGTAGATGCATGGTTGGGCTTAAGAACAAGGCTTGTTTCCTCAAGGGAGTATAGATCAATTGCAAATGCCATATCAGCGGGTGGTTCTCCACCTGCCTGCACATCCCTCGGCAGTAGCATTGGTATACATGGTGGAGGAGTATACCGTAACAACGGAAAATACATGATGAGGGACTGGACCGAAGGCTGCATAGCTATGGATAATCAGGCCATGGATGTCATTTACTCTTTCTGTGATGTGGGCGACATGGTAATTATTTTAAACAGTAGGCACCAATTTTTTGACATGATGCGTCCCTTTGGAACTCCTCTGGTCATAGACAAGACTTCAGAGCCAGGACGAAAAAGGAAAAAATACATTTCTGAACTCGGGTTGTTTACAGTTTTTGGTCAGGCCCTTTTGAGATTAAGAGAAGGGACAGACTACAGCAGGTCCATTGAGATCTCACTCTTTGGAAAGGGAACCTCAAGACCTCCCAGCTATGTAGTTTTTGATCGCAATGCAGACGGCAAGTTGGGATTTGGAGATAAACAGACTGGATCTTTCGGCACTGCAAAGGGAATGAAAAATCCTTACGAAAGACTGCTTGCAGAACTGAAAAAGGCCTTAAGAAAAGGACGCCTTTTAGCCTGCCCTGAGAAATGATTCCTTTATCCCAAATAATCTGGCCAATTGGGGCATATTTTCTAGGGTCAATACCCTTTGGTCTGCTCTTGGCCCGTTGCAAAGGCATAGACCTTCGGAAACATGGCAGCGGGAACATAGGGGCTACCAACGTAGCCAGGGTGATGGGTAAGGGCTGGTGGTGGGGGATTCTCACACTGACAGCAGACCTTGCTAAAGGCCTTTTACCGATCCTTGGCTGCATGTGGGCAATGGCCGGAGCGGCTAATCTTGATTTCTGGATTGCGTGTACAGGCCTCAGCGCTGTCCTGGGCCATTGCTATTCAATATTTCTCGGATTTCGAGGGGGGAAAGGCGTTGCCACTGCGGCAGGGGTGTTCCTCGGAGTGTGTCCCTGTGCTATCTGCATTGCCGTGATCACCTTTGTAATAGCGCTAAAGAAGTGGGGCTATGTGTCGGTGGGATCTCTTACAGCATCTGTATTTACACCCATTTTGATACACTTTTTCTGCCCGGCACCTGAACTTGAACTCATGGCTTGGGGGACTGCCTGTATCATCTGGGTAAGGCACAAAGATAACATCAAGCGACTAATGAGGGGGGAAGAAAAAGGTTGGAAAAAAGCGGCCCTGTAGTCATGTTTCCAACCCCAACGCCTTAATTTTCCTGTGCAGATGCCTCCTTTCAATGCCAATAGCCTGGGCGGTTTTTTTGACATTACCCTGGTGTTCGACAAGTTGTTTTTTAAGATATTCCCGTTCAAAAAAGGCCTTTGCCTCCCTGAAGTCCTGGCAACTCAGCCAGGAAGGCTCGGGAATCGAGACGTTAATCTCTGCCTCAGTGGCGGCCCCGAGGCCCTGACAAAGAGAAGGGGGCAGATCATCTATTGTAATCTCCGGCCCTTTGGTCAGAATCACAAGCCTTTCTATCATATTGCGCAACTCTCTCACATTCCCTGGCCAGTCGTATGCCATAAATGCCTCAATTACTTCCTGGCTCGCCCTTTTTTTGGGGCCATGAGCGGTATTTCCGGTAAATTCGCTCAGAAAGCCTTCTGTAAGAAGAAAGATGTCATCTTTTCGCTCCCTGAGGGGTGATACCTCTATAGGTATCACGTTTAGCCTGTAGTAAAGGTCTTCTCGGAAAGCCCCTTTGTTTATCTCTTTTTCAAGGTCTTTGTTTGTGGCTGCCATGATGCGCACGTCTATCGTTATGGTCTTGTTCCCACCGACTCGCTCGAATCTCTGCTCCTGGAGTATTCGCAGGATCTTTGCCTGGGTCTTAAGGCTCATATCCGTGATTTCATCAAGGAACAGGGTCCCTTCGTTTGCAAGGTCAAATTTCCCCCTTTTCATTGTGGTTGCACCAGTGAAGGCCCCCTTTTCATGTCCAAACAGTTCACTCTCAATGAGTTCTTCAGGTATTGCGGCGCAGTTGACTTCTATGAGTGGCTTCCGACTCCGCTTGCTCATATGATGAATAGTTTGGGCCACGAGTTCCTTGCCGGTTCCGTTTTCCCCCTGGATCAGTATCCATGCATCAGTAGGGGCAACAATAGCGATTTGTTCTTTAAGCCTTCTCATGGCAGAACTCTCACCAATGAGTTCCCGCCTTTCCCCGGTTTTTTGCCTTAAAAGGACGTTTTCTTCCCGAAGGTCGTGATATTTGAGGGCATTCTGGATCGTAAGAAGCAAATGTTCATAGGAAAGAGGCTTTTCAATAAAGTCATAGGCTCCCAGCCTGGTGGCCTTTACAGCCGTTTCAATAGTTCCGTGGCCGGACATGATTACTGTCGGGATAAACGGCCAGTCGGCCTTTATTCGTTTCAATACTTCCAGGCCGTCCATGCCTGGCATCCAGATGTCCAGCAGGACGAGATCCGGAAGGTCCTCTCCCATGATCTTAAGGGACGTTTCGCCGTCCAGTGAGGTCTGTACGTCAAATCCCTCGTCTTCCAGGATGTCCGTCACGGATTGTAGGATTGATTTTTCGTCATCTACTATAAGTATTTTTTTCTTTACCATGGCAAAAATTGGCATCCTTCATTCGCCGGTTTACACTTATTCCCAAAAAGAGTGTATTATCGAATCGAATGCTGGATGCCGAAACTGGAAACTGGAAACTGGAAACTGGATAAAAACTCGATTAATCAGTCCTAATTTCAAGTTTCTAATTTCAAATTTCACTGCATTACTGCAAGCGCCTCAGTTGTTTCTAATTAATAGGGAAAATCAATACAAATCTAGCCCCATTAGGAATATTATCTTCCACCAATATGCGTCCATTATGGTCCGCCACAATAGAGTTTACAATAGCAAGTCCAAGGCCTGTACCCCCTTTTCTTTTAGAAAAATAGGGTTCAAAGAGCCTTGGAAGGTCCTCAGGAGAAATACCTGGTCCGGTATCGGACACACTGAGACATATTTCATTCCTGGCACTGTTATATGTTATTTGTACGTTTGTTTCACCACCATCAGGCATAGAGGCCACTGAGTTGTCCAGAAGGTTGATAAGGACCCTTTTTATCTGGTCAGGGTCCAACAAGGCCTCTGGTGATCCTTCCTGTATGTCCAATTTAAATTCAATTTTTGGATGTCCATCCCTGTAGATTGCAAGTACGTCATCTGCCAAATCGTCCAGCCTCGTGGGGTAAAGTCTGGGGGCAGGCATCCTGGCAAAGTTGGAAAATTCATCCACAAGGTGTTTTAATTCTTTTGCTTGGCTTATGATGGTATTTGTACATTTGTCAAAAACAACCCTGGCTTCGTTATCCAACTTGTCATTATCAAGATATTTTTTACGCAGCCTCTGTGCTGAAAGCTGTATAGGGGTCAAGGGATTCTTGACTTCATGTGCAATGCGCCTGGCTACTTCGCGCCAAGCAGCGAGACGCTGAATCTTCTCAAGCTCTGTCAGGTCATCAAAGACTATAACTACTCCGAGAGATCTTTCATCCTGGTCTCTCAATATGGTAAAGCTTGCCAGGAGAGAGAGGGTCTTTTCTTTCATTTCCATGCGAATTGATCGTTGAAGCATACCTTTTGAAGAAAGGCTGAGTTCCTGCCTGATTTCATCAAATTCTTTGGCCTGATCCTCTGTCAGGAGTTGAAGATACGGCTTACCGATGACCTGATCCGAGGACATATCCAGAATGCTCTCAGCTGATTTGTTCATGAGGGTGACTATACCCTGTCTGTCTATGGATATTACTCCTGCTGTTACGTTCTGCAGGATAATCTCAATATAGCGTCGGCGTTGTTCCAGTTCGCCATAGCTCTTTCGCAGCTGTCTTGAGGTCTCTTCAGTCCTGCGTCTGGCTTCCTTAAGGTCTTGGGTCATGACATTAAATGCCTGCACCAGAGAACTGAGTTCATCCCTACCTTCAGCTTCAAGGCTGAAATCCAGGTCTCCCAGTGCTATACGGTGGGTGGCCCCAGCAAGCATCCGAACAGGTTCTGTGATGCTCTTGGCAAGCCGTAATCCAAACCATATGGAAACAAAAATAATCAGGAATGTAATCAGGAAAAGGGTGATAAGCAGAGAGCCCTTAATTGGGTTTTGGAACAGTCGTAACTGGCGATAGTCCTCATAACCCGAGCGAATATCATCAAGCAGGTAACTCATATCCTGGGGCATCAAGTAGCCCAAAGCCAATACAGCCTGAATATTGCCATCTGCATTTCTCAGAGGTCTCAATATCCGGATGAATTCACCGCTTTCCATGGTAATACTGTGCACCAATGAGTCCTTGCTTTCAAAAACCTGGTCCAGCACAGAGGGAGGAATGCTTGGGGGGATATCCACAAGCGGTAGCCATATTTTAACAAAAAGCTCTTTATGGGATGGATTTATCACCTCTACGGAATTAAAGGGGGTTGCGCTGCTGGAACCTTGAGCACCAGGTAATAGTGGCGTCGGATTCACCAACTGTTCTATGCATACCATGTTTATTGAATCGTCCTCTTCGATACATTTCAGGCTCAAGAGCCTCCCCATCTCTTGAGACAGGTGCTGCAACTCAGTAACCTGGCCTTCGTAATATGTTCTTCCTATTGTCAGAGCATTATCAAGGGACCTTTCCACCTTTATGTTAAACCAGTACCCGATGCTGGTCCTGAGAAACTGGAAGGAGACCAAAAAGAGCAATATTGTAGGAATAAGAGATAAAGATACAAAGGCTATTACGAGTTTGGTTCTGAGCTTAGCTCCCAGTATATTTTTTCTGTCTTCGAATACCAGTTTGACCAGATTACGTACTACGAGAAAACCTAGAAGCAGGATAAGGAGAATATTAAGGTTAATTACTGCAAAGATGAGCACATTGCTGCCCGTCGATAACGGGCTGGAACCGGAGATCAGATGGTACTCGGCCAAGGATAGCAGAGCAACAAGAATTGCTGCTGCTATCATGATGATTCGTTCGAGTCTTCGTTTTCTAGCTTCGCTAGTAGTTAAAGCGGATTTCATACCATTTAGTCTGGTAACCCCACGAGGAAAACAAGTTTAAAAGTCTCTTAAAAGGTAAGGCCGATGCTGCTTTTTCCATCTCTGCCCGTACTCGCAATGTATAGGTCTTTTCCCGAGGTAGCTCGGACAAAGAAATTATCGAGACGTCGTTAATTTCAAAAATAAGCAGTTTTGCTTCTTCCAGGGTCCTCACACTGACTATTCTGGGGGCATCCGGACCAAATGAAACCCTGTATTCCCCTTTGAGATTGTCATAGGTGAGCGTTCTCGATATGAAAAGCCGAGAGAGCCTTTTTTTCATCAGAAAACGGGGTGTTTGCAGCTCTACTTCATAGATATAACGTACTATGATCCCGCTTTCTAACGCAATTTGTACATACGGTGGACACCCGTTTTTAAGGGAAAAATAGGCCAGGAGCTTATCCCGGGAATTTGATACTGTAAATTCATAGATTTTTGGATCAGGCCGATCCTCTGCTAATGATACAGTGGTTTTAATTCTTGGGAATAAAGAACAGGGTGCCAGAATAAAAATAAATAGAATGAGAAAGGTTATAAGTAAAGTGGATTTTGACGAGGTTACTCGGTAAATTAGCAATTTCTTACAATGCAACACAAACCATCGGACAAGAAATGAGATTTTGCAAACGGCCATAAGAGCTTATTATGATTTTGTGTAACTTCTCAATAAGTCCGGGCAAATCATATTTTGCGACTATCCACTAGATTCCGGCTTTCGCCGGAATGACAGGCAGTTACATCCAAACGTCATTCCGGCGAAAGCCGGAATCCAGATATCTTACCCTGAGTTATTGAGAAGTTGCGATTTTGTGAGCTTAATGAGTTAGTTATGGAAAAGCAAGGTGATTTCAGAATTGACCGAACCAGGTCCCACGAACAGAATCCCTGAGCAATAATAGATAGAGTGATCCTGGTGCCTTCAGCCTTCCTGCAAGGTATCCGGCCTCATCGCCCTCTCCGCAATAGAGGTCCAGTCTATATGGTCCCTTGATGGCACTGCCCGTATCCTGATTGCACACAAAGCCCTGAAATATCTCAGCACCTCCGTGGATCGACCGGCTCACAGGCATTGGCACTTGCAAAAAGCATGGGATACCAGGCGGATAGATCTTGTGATCAAGGGCCACAGATCTCATGGGTGTCAGCACTTCCCCTAGCGTTCCTATTGGCCCTTCTTTTTCCCATCTAAAGAAAATGTATCTGGGATTGGCAGCAAATGCCTTTCTGAATTCCTCCGGATTTTCCTGTGCCCAAGCACGGATGCCCGGCCAGTCTGCTTGATCCTTACGTAGCAGTCCCTTGTCTATAAGCCATTGGCCAATACTATGATAGGGATGACCGTTACTAGAAGCGTAATGGATATATCTCTTGCTTCCATCCTGAAACCGGAGTATCCCTGAACCCTGTATATGGAGCATGAGCCCATCCAGTGGAGACCGCAGCCACGCAAGGACATCGGCACCCTTGAGTTTCTTGCCATTGTCAATGTCCGCTCGCGTATAGTATGGGATCAGACTTTGCCCGAATATCCTTCCCCAAAGGGTCTTGCGCGGAAGGGAGGAATCAAAATCATTCAGCGTTATTCGAATGAGGTTCGGGGGAGTTTCATAAATGGGATAAGAGAACTCTTCATCCGCCTTCAGAGAAGCCTCCAGTTCAGGTTGGAAATATCCTGTCACAAGGACAGGTCCGGCAAATCCCTTTCCTTTTACATCTCCAGTTACCCTATAAACTATAAACAGGCGACGGATTTCCTTCTGTAACTCCTCCTGAGTGAGATTTTGGTCCAGGAGTCTGGAAAAGGCCTTTAGCGTCTTCTCCAGTATGCCTACAGTTACGGATTCATTACCCCAGGGTATTTGTTCCTCGTCCTTACGTCCTTCCAGATATTCCAGGCTGGCTGAAACGGCGTTTTGCAGGCCTTTTTTGTCCTTAGGGTCCTCAAAGGCTGGAAGCTGTTCTATGGGGACCTGTTCTATTAAAGGAACAGGTGGAGTGGGTAGCCATAAGAGCCGATACAAGACAACCAGGCCACCAATGGCACCAATCAGACCAATTAAGAAGATCCATAGGGCAATAGTCCGGCTAATAACCATGATTCAGAGGCATGTGGCTTCAACTTGCCTCTTCACTGCCTCCACAGATTTTTGTAAGGCTTCCTGCTCATCCTCTGCAAGGGGAAACTCCAGGATCCGCTCCACTCCGTTTTCCCCAAGCACCACCGGTACACCCAGGAATACGCCGCTAATCCCAAACTCCCCCTCCAGATAGGCTGCACAGGGTACCACCCTTTTTTCGTCTTTCAGGATGGCTTGGGCCATCTCCACTGCAGCAAGACCAGGGGTGGAGAAAGCGCTTCCTGTCTTGAGGTGCTGTACTATCTCTGCGCCTCCGTATTGAGTACGACGGACTATATTTTTGATTTCTTTTTTAGATAAAAGTACCTCTATGGGCACTCCACCAACACTGGCAAGCCTGACCAGTGGAAGCATATGGTCGCCGTGTACGCCCATTACAAGGGCTGTCACATCCGAAGGGGCTACAGCCAGTGCCTGGGCAATAAATGTTCGATACCTGGCAGAATCCAGGATACCTGCCATGCCCACAACCTGCTGTTTTGGAAATCCGGATACCTTAAAGACCGTGTAGACTATGGCATCAATAGGATTCGTGACAACCACCAGGCATGCGTCTGGAGAATATTTGACGATTTCTTCGGTAACCATTCGAATGATCCAGACGTTCTTCTCTAAAAGGTCGTCCCGGCTCATCCCTGGCTTGCGGGCGAGCCCGGCGGTTATGATGATTACATCTGATCGGGCAGTATCAGTATAGTCGTCTGTACCGATAATATTCCCTGCATACCCGTATAGCGGGGATGTCTGGAAGAGATCCAGGGCCTTTCCACGGGGAAGACCTGCTACTACGTCTAATAGTATTATGGTGTCTGCAATAGACCTGCATACAGCCCACTGGGCAGCGGCTGTCCCCACTGCCCCTACACCTACGATACTTAGTTTCTTTTTCCGTTTATTTTTTTTTATAGCCATATATCGCCAGCACAGTGCCGTAACCGTTCACAGGCAGGGGGCGAATTTCGGCTATCAGCCTATTTCGCTTGCACAAGAGGACGCTCTGCCCATTTGATAGCATTGCCAAATATCGGGAGAGATGTGTTTTTGCCTCATATATATTAATTTTAATCATGTATGATAACTAAATTATAAAATAAAGTGAACCAGGTCAAGGTTCAAGTAATAGGTCAGTTCTTGTCAGTAACACAGTAATATAAACCCTCAAAGGAATCTTTGTCGTAATCTGAAAATACTTTTCTTGAGCACAGCTACAAATAACTCCGAAATCTTTAAAGGCAGGCTTATGGTTTCCGCTTGCAGGAGCTGTTACAGGCCCAATAGGAAACTTGCGCTTGTCGGACAATCAACCACCTCTCCTAAAAAGGAGTGGCTTGGATGGTGACCCTCTGATAAAGCCTTGCTGCAAAATGCTGGCAGATAAGCTCAAAGATTCCGCGTCCTGCGTCTTCCATCAGTATCAGGCCTGAGATGCTGAATTCTTTAATAGTCCTTTGATCAAGTTCTTGCATCTGGGCTGCACAGTTACCAGTAACATGATAGAATCTTCTATGTCCAAGGTACGAGTCGCCGAGCTTTCCTTAGCGCGATAGCTGCCAGCTACAAGAGCAAGATTATATGCTTTGACCGTTATCAATGTGTCATTTTGGTGCCAAGAACTAATTTGGGGGTGTTGTCAACAAATAGAAATGACCGGTATCTTGTCTCTGTGGTCAGCGGAGCAGCGTCTGAAGATCGCAGGCGTTTCAGCCTTGCGCATGAACTTGGCCACCTTGTTATGGACTGCAAGAGTGTGACCGTGAAGGAACAAGAAAGCCTTGCAAACCGATTTGCAGCGGCGTTCATCGTTCCGCCTGCCGTCGCACGGCAGGAGCTTGGCGAACATCGTCGAAGTCTCAGTTTCCAGGAACTGGGCATTCTTAAACGAAAACACGGTCTGAGTATGCAAGCCTGGATGCGCAGGGCCTTCGAGCTGGGCATCATCAATGAAGGTCATTTCCGGACACTCTGTATTCAATTCAGCGCCAAAGGCTGGCGGAAGGAAGAACCGGTTGAGTTTACGGGCCAGGAGGGTCCGACAAGATTTCGGCAAATGACCCTTCGAGCCCTTGCAGAGGGCATCATCACACCGGAAGAAGCAGAGGAGTTCTGTCCGGGGTGCGCGCAGGAGATGGACGGTCCGCCGAGAAAGAAGCCGACTCCGTACCTGTCTGCGGCAGAAGTCATGAAACTGCCCAAGCGGGACCGCCACAGGATTCTCGCCAAAGCCGCCGTTCAGGCGGAAAAAGAATATCGTGCCGACCCAGCGCTAACAGACTTTGATGCCTTCGGTGATGAGGAATTCTACGACGCCCATGACTAGCCATGCAATCAATCCCATTCCGATCCTGTTCAGCTCGGCTTCGGCGATTATGAAGAAGTCCGGACAGGTGGCTATATGTGCTGAAAACGAGTGGCAGTCTTTCAGGAGCAAAAAGGATAGAAAACTGGAACTCAAAAGCATTTACAAGGAATGTATGCCCGGCAGACAATAAATGGCCGTGAAAGTAGTCGATATTTTTGGTAATGATACCATGAAAATCATCGAGGTAACTATTGGAGGAAAAAGGTAATGAAGAGAGATGAAATAGTCCTTTCTTTGCGCCGGTTTAAGGAGATGAATAAGGACAGATACGAAATAATAAGAATAGGTATCTTTGGTTCGGCAGCCAGAGACAACATGGATGAGCAAAGCGATATCGATGTTGTTGTGGAGCTTGGAAAACCGGATTTGTTCTATCTTATAGGAATTAAGCAGGATCTGGAGGAAAAGTTTCACAGAACTGTAGATATTGTAAGATATCGGGAAAGAATGAATGCTTTTCTCAAAGGTAGAATAGACAAAGAGGCCGTTTATGTATGACAAAGAGCTTATTTTAGAAATATTGTCTCAGATTTATCGGGCAAGCCAAACTATCTTGGAGCGTTTTAAACCGGTTGAATCTGTAAATGATTTTACGGACTCACCAGCAGGCATGGAGAAACTTGACAGTATTTGTATGCTGCTGATCGCAATCGGCGAGGCATTAAAAAATCTGGACAAAGCGACAAATAAGACGCTTTTATTACGATATCCTCAAGTTGATTGGAAAAAAGCCAAAGGAATGAGGGATATCATCAGCCATCATTACTTTGAGGCGGACGCAGAGGTAATATACGACGTCTGCAAAAACAACATTGTTGAACTGGCACAAACCATAAACCAAATAATTCAAGACGTATCATAATGTAGCCTTGTACAAGAATTATGCACGTTCTGCACGAATGTCCCGGTCGTCCAGTCCGATCATCCCCTCATCAAGATCAAGTTCGATACTTTTGTCCACTCAATGCCGCAGTTCTTCAGCAAACCCGCTCAACTCAGCCTGCTTTTTCTTCAAAGTGTCCAGTCTTTGCGACTCAATGACCCCGGCCGTTCAGATGATAAGATGAAAAATCGCGTTCAAAGAGCTGCGACTTTATCAAGCCTTCGAACATGAAAAATTTCATTTTTTGATCGCATCAATTTTGGATTCTTCAACGATTAGTACGGCGATAGTTTCACCAATTGCATTAAAAACTTCCAGCGAATAGCCTGTTTCCTGCCCCGATTCTCCGTCGTGTTTTTCTACAATGGTGGCTAAATCACCTTCATGAAGCCTATATTCAGGGAAATCTTCTTTTAAAGATACGCGTGTGAAAAGCTGGTAAGCCATTTATAAGTTTCCTTTTACCCCCTTCTTTATTACTCATAAACAACATGCGGAAGAATAAATAAATCATACTCATCTT